>NZ_JBEOUD010000002.1:0-417627 GCF_040303865.1 Streptomyces sp. NPDC094034
GGCGCGGATGACGACGACGAACTGATGATCGCCGTTGCCGAACGCTGGCAGGCACTCACCCGCCCCGAAGAGACACAGGAGATCAAGGACGCGCGGGCGGAACTCAAGGCAGCGCAAGCCAAGCTGGACAAGTTCCACGCGGACGATGCCGCAGACTTCTACACGGGCCGCTCCGCGCGCTACCGCATCCCCCACAAGGTCGCTGCGGAAAAACGGCTCGACAACGCCGAAGCGCGCATCCGGGAACTCACCGGAGACACCCGGATCGACGTCTCGTTCGTCGTCAACGGTCACGCGCTGAAGGTGTGGGAGGAAGCAGACCCCGGAATGCGCCAAGACCTCCTGGCACTCGCCATCGACCGTGTGACCGTGACCAAGTCCCCCAAGCAGGGAGGCGCGTTCAAAGGTGATGAGCGCGTGACCATCATTTGGGCAACCCCGGAGGGCGCGGAGCCCGGCGCAGACGAGTTCGAGCAAGCGGCGTAACAGCCCCCTGCGGCCCGAGACAGCCCCGGCTGGTCCCCGTGACCGCCGGGGCTCTCTGCTGCCCGCCCTCGGCCGACGAGCGGCCCAACAGCGGGGCGGGGTGGTGTCAGAGTGACGGTTCCAACCACTTTTTTAGAACACGTAGAAAAAATAGAAGAGAAGAGAGACCGGACCACTGTTCGGCACACCGCCACGAATCGGCACTCCGGGAAACCTCCGCTCTCCACTACGGCTCGGAAGAGAGCACGACGAACCTTCCTGAAAGCCCCTCGGGGCTCCAGGAAACCTCCGCTCTCCACATAGACCGGGAGCGAGAACAGCCCGACCGTCCGACAGGACGCGGGAAACCTCCGCTCTCCACTGATTCCGAGAGCGGGATTACCGCGCACCCACCCAACACGGGGGCAGTCGGCGGACTGAGTGCCCGACTCTCGGAACAAGCGTTGCCCGTGCACCACGCACCCCGCGTTACCGGGGTGGTCGCAGGGGTCGTGAGGCAACGCGCGGGGACCGCACCGCCCATGAGTAACCGCCCCTTGACCGGGGGCGCCGAAAGGGGTTGCCAGCGCGTGCGGTCCCCACCGTGTCCGGCCCCGAGCTGGACGCCAAGCCCGCTGGCCCAACGGCAGAGGTGCGCGGTACCGGCCCCAACTCGGGGATACCGGCCGCAGAGTTCCCCGGTTCGAGTCTGGGGGCGGGCACGCAACAACAGGTAGACGTCCCTCGGGCCTACTCGGCGGGGCGTAGTGCCTCGCGCACGGGGTCCAGCCCTACGCGCCGGATCAGCGGCGCAACGGGAACGCTGAACTTCACTCCGGGGTCGTCGCCAACGTCGAATACCCGTTCCGGGAACAGCCCCTCGCGGGCTTGGACCAACGCGTCCGCGGGGTCTATGTCGAGGATTCGGGCCGCTGTGTCGAGCGGCACCGTGGGCGGTAGTTCGTAGTCCGGCGCGTTGCCGTTCTGGTCTCCGCGCACGGTTAACACGATGTCGCCGAGGGGGTCCATTCCTCCGCTGACGGTGGGCCGTTCATCACTGGTCATGGCGTCAACGCTACTGACCGCGGGGACCACCCGCACCGCACTTGCCGACCCCTTCGGGGGCAGTGACCAGAACTCAGCCCAAGGGGGCGCACATGCGTTGTATTGACTGCACCGAGCCCGCGACCCATCGGGGCCGCTGCAAGACGCACCACGGGGCGTACGAGGGACGGCCGAGTGTCCGTTCCCGACGTGCACGGGGCAGGCGACGGGCGAACCGCCGGGACGCTGCTGCGAGGCTCCGCCGGCGAGTGCAGGAACGGGGCTCGGCCTGGTGCGACTGGTGCTTGGGCGACTTCCCCGCGGACGGGGTGGACGTGGACCATGTACGCCCGCTGTCCCTCGGTGGCGAGGACGTTGACAGCAATGTGCAAGTGCTGTGTCACGGGTGCCACGCGTTGAAGACCCGCACCGAGTTCGGATTGTCAGTGCGAGAACGCGTCGCGTCCCTCGGCGCCGAGATCATCACTCCCGCGCCACCGCGCGAGAACGCGCGGCAGTCCTTCCACCAGGTCTCGCACGTCCGCTTCCGTCAAGTACAGGCTTGAAGGCTGTCCGTCCTCGCTGTGTCCCTCCAAACGGACCGTGTGCCATGGGGTGTAACCGATGCGCGTCAGGTTCCGGGCGGGCTGTTCGGGCTTGGGAGTCATGCCGTCAGAACTACCCCACCCGCCGAAAGGTGACCCCCCATGCCCCGAAAGCCCCGCCCCCCGTGCTCGGTCCCCGGGTGCCCCGAGCTGACCACGGGTGGCCGCTGTGCCAAGCACCAGCGCGAGGCCGAGCAGCAACGCGGTACGGCTGCCGTACAGGGCTACGGGACACGGTGGCAGCGCACGCGTAAGGCGTATCTGTACCGGAATCCGTGGTGTCTGCTGTGCGGTCGCGCGGCTACGGTTGCTGACCATTTCCCTTTGTCTCGGCGTGAGTTGGTGGCGCAAGGGGTGAGCGAGCCGGACGCGTTCAATCGGCTCCGTCCTTTGTGCACGCAGTGTCACAACAAAGAGACCGCTAAGCGGCAACCGGGCGGTTGGGCATCGGCAAATGCGAAGCCAATTCGGTCATAGCGCACGGCTTTACCAGGGGGGTGCCCCCCTTCCCTCCGTCTCTAGAGCGGCAGGGAGGCTAAAAACTCGCGTGGCTCATTGGGCCGTTTCGGTGGGGGTGACTATGCGTAATGCTGCTTTGCTCGACCCCCGAGACCTGAGCCGAATGGAAGTCCAATCGGCCGTTGGTGAAAACGGGGCTCCGTGCATCCTCTGGGCCGGTGCACTTGACGGCGGTGGTTACGCCGTTACGAATCGAAAGGGCCGTCTCTCCAAGGTGCATCGACTCATGTACGAGTCGGTTATGGGTGCCATTCCACGTGGACTCGTCCTGGATCACCTCTGTCGGGTTAGGCACTGTGTAAACCCGGCACACCTAGAGGCGGTATCCAATGCTGAGAACGTCCGGCGAGGAGCCAACACCAAACTGACCATGGCGGACGCTATAGCGATACGCCACGAGTTCACACAGCCCAACTCTCGTACCAAGACAGCGATAGCGGCAGCCTACGGCGTGAGCCGGACAACGATAAGCCTACTGCTGGCGGGTACAACGTGGGTTGCCGAGTGAGACAGAGGGGGACCGCATGGCAATTCCCGGGCAGAAACCCAAGCCCCACATTCAAGCGGTCCGCGAGGGCACGTTCCGCCCCGACCGCAATTCCGAGGGCGCGACGTTCGCCCCGCTGTCCCCTGTCGAGCCGGATTGGTCCGAGCTGCTGCCTGGGGACGGAGCCGAGGACGTGCGGGGAAAGGCCGCGGACGTGTGGGCGAGGACGATTCCCGCCCTGGTGCACTCTGCTGGTCTTACCGACGCGCAGAGAGAAACAGCAATTGAGTATTGCGTGACGGTCGCCCGACTCTGGCAGGCCGAACGCGAGTTGAGCCGTATTGGCCTGGTGGTCGAGACGGAGCGCGGGAAAGTTAAATCTCCGTGGGTGACGATTGCGGGTCAGTACCGGTCGCATTTCCGGTCACTGGTCGGTGAGTTGGGGCTTTCGCCCGCGTCAGCCACGAGGATTACCCCGCCGGAAAGCGGGGGCGACGATGACGGGATCTTTGACTGACGAACTTCCGGTCCCGTATGACGCGCTGCTAGAACTCGGGCTGACCGAGGACGAGATAGCCGACGCTGTGCAGTCGCGTCCGCTCGTCCTCGCCCACCAGGCACCGCAGCGTGAGGGCGCCTATTTCGATGTGCCTGCCGCTCGCCGAGCCATTGCGGCTATCGAGTCCATGAAGCACACGAAAGGCCGATGGGGCGGGACTCGGCTCAAGCTCGCACCGTGGCAAAAGGTCTGGATCATTGCGCCGATCTTTGGATGGCTCTGGTTTGACCCGGAGTTGGGCCGAGCGGTTCGAGTCGCCCGGACGGTGTGGATTGAGGTTCCCCGTAAGGCGGGCAAGAGCACGCTTTCCAGCGGTATCGGCCTGGTGTTGCTGCTCGCTGACCGCGAGATTGGCGCGGAGGTCTACGCGGCAGCCGGCTCCCTGCCACAGGCTGAAAGAGTCTTTGACGACGCTAAGCGTATGGCGCTGACTTCCCGCGCCATTCGGGGCCGCGTTGAAGTGCTGCGCGGGCTCATTCGGGTACCGCGGACCGGTGGTGTCTTCCGGGCCCTTTCGAAAATCGCCGAGACCGCCCACGGTCTGAACGTCTCGGGTGCCATCGTGGATGAAGTCCACGTGCACAAGCGGCGAGACCTTATCGACGCTATCGAGACCGGTACCGGCGCCCGCGATCAACCGTTGGTCGTATTCATCACGACCGCAGATGAAGGCGTCGAAGGCTCGATTTACGACGAGAAACACACGTACACCCGCCGCTGTGCGGACGACGTGATCTCAGACCCCGGGCATTACGGGGTCATATGGGCTGCCGAGGAAGGCGACGACCCTTACACCGAGGAAACGTGGCGTAAGGCTAATCCGGGGTTGGGTGTCTCGCCCTCGCTCGCCTACATGCGCCGTGAGGCTGCCAAAGCCAAATCGACCCCGAGCTATTTCCCGACGTTCTGCCGCTTGAGCCTGAATCGCCGTATGCGCTCGTCCTCGCGGTGGCTGCCGCTTCCGGTGTGGGATGCGAACGCGGGGGCCGTGGACGAGCAGCGGTTCCGCTACCGGCGCGCTTGGGGCGGGGTAGACCTGTCCGCGGTCAGCGACCTTTCGGCGTGGGTGCTCGCTGTCGAGTCCCGCAAACCGGGGGTCGAGTTGGAGTTGGTCAGCCGCTTTTGGCTGCCCGAAGAGCGCATAGACGAGCTACAGGCACAGCTACAGGTACCGCTTAGGCAGTGGGCCGACGATGGTCTGTTGACGCTGACCGAGGGCGACGCAATCGACTACGGCGCGATCGAAAAGCAGATCATCGCGGACTGTCGCCGGCTGGACGTGCAGCGGATTTCGTACGACCGGATGTTTGCCGGGCAGCTCGTCCAGCGTATCGAGCAGAAAACCCGCGGCGTGGACGTGGTTCCGGTCGCACAGACCTATCTAGGAATGAGCCCCGGCAGCAAGGAACTTGAAAGGCTGTTGCGTGAGGGCCGCATACACCACGGCGGTAACCCGATCCTGCGTTGGAACGCGTCGGTAGTTGAGGTGTACCGGGATGGAAACGACAACTTGCGCCCCGTGAAACCCGACCGGGGAAAGTCGAGCGCCCGCATTGACGGTATCGCCGCAACGGTTATGGCGCTGGACGGGTATGTCCGCCGACCGTTCAAACGGCCCCGTGCTGCGAGCGCGTGAGGGGGGAAAGCATGGCGGAAACACCGCTACAAATGACAGAGCGGATGTACAGCAAGCTACAGCGTCGCAGACACCACGCTAAGAAGTGGTCGGATGCGTACGAGGGGGACCGCCCACTGTTGTTCGCGTCGCCGGAATTCAGCACACAATCCGGCGGGCTCTTTGACGAGTTCTCCGACAACTGGTGTGCGGTGGT
This sequence comes from Streptomyces sp. NPDC094034, assembly GCF_040303865.1. Lineage (NCBI taxonomy): Bacteria > Bacillati > Actinomycetota > Actinomycetes > Kitasatosporales > Streptomycetaceae > Streptomyces > Streptomyces sp. NPDC094034. The sequence goes on from NZ_JBEOUD010000002.1 coordinate 5,512, forward strand.
GCCCGACGCGACGGTTGAACGGCTTATGCCGCTCGCGTTCCGGCTCGATGACGGGACCGTTGACAAGGATGCGGGGACCGCGTGGCGTCGTTCCGAGGCTGATGTAGAGATTGGCCTAGCGCTGCTTGAAGCTCTCATTACGGGGCGCTCGTTCGCGCTGGTCTGGAACAACGCCGATGCCGGTTGAGATCACCTTTCAGCACTCGTCCAATGCCATAGTCGAGTACGTTCCCGGTCGTCGCCGGCTCCGTAAGGCGGGGCTCATGACGTGGCGGGACTGGGATACCGAGTTCGCAACGCTGTTCACCCCGACCATGGTCTACCGGTGGCAGCGTCCGACCCGCGAGGGCGGACAATGGACCGGACGTACCGCGGGGCTTTCGAGGGGCGAGCCGAGCCACATACCAAATCCCCTCGGGGTAGTGCCGTTGGTCGAGCTGCCCAACCGCTCGCGGTTGCACGGGAAGCCCCGCAGCGAGATTTCGACGGTCCTTCCGCTACAGGATGCGGTGAATACCCTTTGGGCTCACCTCATGACCGCGAGCGATGGTCTCGCGCTGCCCGCCCGTGCGGTGCTCGGCATGGATCGGCCCGTCCGGGAAATTGTTGACCCGGAGTCGGGGGAAGTGGTCGGGGAGGAAGATCTACCGCTAGACCAGTTCCGGAAAGACCGCCTTCTGTGGCTTGAGAAACAGGGCGCGTCCATTGCCGAGTTCTCCGCCGCTGACCTACAGAACTATTTGAAGGTCATTGAAGTTGCGGTGCAGCACATCGCCGCGCAGACGCGGACCCCGCCGAGCTATCTAGCGGGGCAGCTCGTCAACGTGAGCCCCGATGGTGTCGCCGCGAGTGAGGCGGGACTAGTTGCAAAGGTGACGGAGAGGCAGCGCCATTTCGGCTCGGCGCTCCGCGAGATCATGCGGCTAGAGGCTTTAGCACAGGGTGAGGCCCGACGCGCGGAAGCTCTCGCGCTCGGCTCGGTGGTCTGGCGTGACCCGCAGTTCCGCAGCGACTCGCAATATTCCGATGCGCTGGTGAAGTTGAAGGCAATCGGGGTGCCGGATGAGGCCCTTTGGGAGCGGATTCCCGGGGTCACTCCGGACGAGATCGAGCGTTGGAAGTCCATGCGCACGGATGCGGTGGGCGCGATCCTCGGCGGGGACGTGTCCGCGCTGTTCGGGGTCAAGCCCGACCAGGCCGAGGACGACGACCAGGCCGACGAGCCCGAGGACGCCGAGGGGGCCGCGTAGTGACCGGTCCGGCCGAGTTGTCCGCGGCCCGGTACACCGAAGTCCAGAGCATTTCCCGGGCCGTTGTGGAAGCGATCCAAGCCCTTTGGCGGGACGTTCCCGCCGACCGGCTCTTGTCTGCGATGACGGGCGAGACCGGTCGTCAGATTCTCGCCGCGGTGACCGCGGGGCAGCTCACGGCAGCACAGGGAGCACAGATGTTCATCGGTGCGTCCATGGCTGCACAGGGGGCGATTGCGGCCCCGCTCGGCGTGCTCGCCCCCGCGGCCCTGGTGGGTATCGCGTCGGACGGTCGCCCCCTCGCCTCGCTGCTGCAACTGCCCGCCATCACCACGGCTCGGGCACTGGCAGCCGGCGAGAGCGCCGAACTCGCGGCCGTTCGCGGGCTTACCCAAATGGCGATGCTGGCGAGCACGCAGATAGCGGACACGTCCCGTACGGCTACGTCCGTCGCCATGGCTGCACACCCGCGCTGTATCTCGTACGTCCGTGTTGTGCGGCTGCCCGCGTGTGTCCGGTGCATCGTGCTGTCCGGTCGTCAGTACAGCTACTCAACCGGGTTCAAGCGGCATCCGCGTTGTGACTGCGGGATGGAGCCGATGACGGATGCCAAGTGGCGAGAGACCAAGACCCCGGAAGCGCTGTTCCGCGAGATGAGCCCCGACGAGCAGCGGAAGCGGCTCGGACCGAACGGGGTCAAGGCACTTGAGCGCGGGGCCGATCTCGGGCAGCTCGTCAACGCGCGCCGAGGAATGGCAACCGCGGTGACCGGTCGGGGCCCGATGAAAGTCACGACCGAGGGCACGACCAAACGCGGACTCGCCGCACGTGCGATGCAAAGCGAGTTCGAGAAAGTGCCCGGCAAGCGGTATCAGCGAGCCAAAGAGGCACGCCTTATGCCCGAGACCATTTTCAAACTCGCGGGTGACAACCGCGAGCACCAAATAGCCATGTTGAAGAAACACGGATACATCGTGTGAATCAGGGGGGACCACAGATGGCAGACGACACGCAGAACACCCCGGGTAACGGCCCGGCGGACGAGCACCAGGGCCTGACCGGTACAGGTCCCGGAACCGCCCCCAAGGTCGAGTCGGGCAAGGGGGCCGAGGGCGACCAGGCCGACGCGGTGAAGACCGCCGAGACCGCCCGAGCGGCTGCCGAGAAGCGAGCGAGCGAGGCAGAGCAGGAGGCGGCGCGGCTCCGCCGTTCGAACGCAGCGACCCGGGGCACCGACCTTGACGCGCTCCGCGACGAGGTGCGGGCGGAGTTCACGGAACAGCTCGTCCGTGCCGAACTCCGCGCGGCTGCTGCGGGCAAGCTCCGCGATCCGGCGGACGCTCTCGCGCTGCTGGACGTTTCGGCCCTCACCGGCTCCGGGGGCGATATCGACGCTGCCGCGGTGGCTGCTGCGGTGGACCAGCTCGTCAAGGACAAGCCGTATCTTGCGACGGCCGACCCGTCCGCCCCCGCTCCGGTGTGGGGCGACGTCGGCGCCGGACAGCGGGAGAGCAACGACAAGCCCGAGCCCGCCACCCCGCTTGACCGGCTCCGCCGCGCGTACGGCTCGTAAGCCCTAGCAGGGTCGATCCTGCACCCATTCCAGGGGACGCACCGAAATGGTGCCGTCCTTTTTTCATGCCCAAAATCAGGAGGAATTCAAGCAATGGCACTGACTCTCGCCGAGGCGGCCAAGCTCTCGACCGACGACCTTCAGCGGGGCGTTATCGAGACGTTCGTACAGGAGTCGAGCATTCTCGACCGCATCCCGCTGCTTACCATCGAGGGAAATTCCTACAGCTACAACGAGGAAGCGACCCTTCCGGGCGTTCAGTTCCGGTCGGTGAACGAGGGATATTCCGAGTCCACTGGCACCGTGAACCAGAAGTCCGAGAGTCTTGTGATTCTCGGCGGTGACGCTGACGTGGATAAGTTTATCGTCAAGACCAGGGGCAACCTGAATGACCAGAGGGCCATTCAGACGCGCATGAAGGTCAAGGCCGCGGCGTACAAGTTCCAGGACGCATTTTTTAACGGTGATATCGCCACCGAGCCCAAGGGCTTTGACGGTCTGCGTAAGCGGCTGGTCGGCGCTCAGGTGATTTCCGCGGGCACCAACGGCGCCCCGATCGTCGGTGACGGCTCGGCGGACTCGCACGCGTTCTTTGACCTGCTCGACCGGCTGATTGCGCAGGTCCCGGGCCTGAACTCGTCTAACGGTGCGCTGTACGCCAACGCTGGTGTCATTGCGCGGGTTAAGTCGGCTGCCCGCCGGATCGGCGGATACGAGATGGTCCGCGAGGCTCTTACCGGAAAGGTGGTCGCCACCTACAACGGTATTCCGCTGCTCGACCCGGGCCAGACTGCCGCGGGCGCGGACATTCTTCCGCAGAGCGAGGCGCAGGGTACTGCAACTGACGCGTCGTCCATTTACGCGGTGCGGTTCGGCCAGGCCGAGGACGACCGCGCGGTGACCGGTCTCACCAACGGCGGAATTCAGGTTGACGACCTGGGCGAACTGGAGACGAAGCCCTCTTACCGCACCCGGATTGAGTTCTACACGGGTCTCGCAGTGTTCGGCGGCCGTGGTGCTGCCCGCCTTAACGGCGTTCTCGCCAAGTAATCCGAAGGGGGATACGGAATGCCACCGCGTAAGCGGGCAGCGTCCGCCCCGAAGATTCCGCACACGGATTCATGCGGTGCCCCGGAAAGGGTCGAGAGCTTTCCCACTCTCGATTCCTCCGGGGCCCCGCGAACCGTACTGCGGTGTCTGGCGTGCGGTGCTCAGACAGTCAAGTGACAAGGGGAGGTAACGCGTAATGGCACTCCCCGCACTGGCGACCGTGGACGAACTCGCGGCGTGGATGCAGCGCGAGCCGGACGAGCTGCCCCAAGGGGCTGCCCTGGTGCTCGACACCGCATCCGCCATCGTCCGGACGGAAGCTCGACAACGCTTCACCCGGGGGACGACGACGGTTGCTCTCGACCCCCGGGAACGGGTGGTCCGGTTGCCCCAACGCCCGGTTATCTCAGTCGAGTTGGTCCGGGCGGGGGCGCGGGTTCTCGACCCGGAGGAGTACCGCGTGTGGCGTGACGAGCTGTGCTTCCCGCTCGCTGTGTTCGGGCCCGTGGTCGTCACCTACACGCACGGGTACGCCGAGGTTCCCGGGGACGTGCGCGCCATCGTGCTCACGCTCGCCGGCCGAGTGCTGACCAACCCGTCCGACCTACGGCAAGAGTCGGTCGGTTCGGTGAACGTGACCTACGCGGCCGAGACGATCGGGGCGAGTCTCGCGCCCATCGAGCGGGACCAGCTCGCCCGGTACCGGCCCCGCGCTGCGGTGGTGGGGCTCCGGTGATGCTTCGGGCATCAGGCAGCTTCCGAGCGTGGGGCGTTCTGCCAGACGTATAGGGCCGCACGACACTCCCGCGTGGTGCATGGCTTCCGGTGCTTTTTCACTTCGCCCTCCAGGCGGGGCATAAACTGCTTCGGGTTGCCCCGCTGAACGTGTCCGCAGTTCTTCGAAAAATGGTAAATCTCCGCGTCATCCGGGTTGCTCGGCCTGACCCACACCAGCGGATCGTTCATCCAGTCCAACAAGAGTGCTTGACGTTCAGGTAGCTCTTTGTCTGATTCTCCCACGGTCAAGACCCGCTCCCATTTCGCGGTTGCCAAGGCGTGATCTCCGCATTCGATGGCGTTTCGCGCTTGCCGCAATAGCTGGTCCCGGTAGTTCGCCATGAACTGTTCCGCATTCTTCCTCTTGTCGGCATGTTCTTCCACAAGTTCTCGAATGCGTGCATCGCGTGGATTCATGGTGAATCACCCTCCCTGGTGATAGGTATGCAGATTAGCCGGGGAGGGATGGCACGAGGAAGCGTTCCGCACAACTGCACACAGCGTTAGGAGTCGCCCATCCACTACACACAGACAGTCGTGGTTCTCCGGGCCCCGTTCCTGGTGGACCGGTACGGCAACACCACGTCGGAACGCGACTGGTCGAGCGCCACCAGGACCACGGTCCGGCGGGTGTCGGTGCAGCCGGATGCGACGAGCGAGGACGACGGGGACCGCCCCGCGGTGACGAGCGGACTACGGCTGATCACACGCCGCGGTGTCGATGTCGACCTGATCCCGGGTGACCGGGTGGTTGTCATGGGCCGGCTACTCGACACCGATGGGGAACCCGCGCGGTATGTCGTCGACGGGCGCCACCACCACACCGAGGCACGGTTGAAGGAGGTGGCGGGGTGAGGTTCCGACCGAACATGCGCGGTATCCGTTCGCTGATGAAGACACCGGAAGCGGGGCGGGAAGTCGAACGCATCGCGGCCCGCATCGCGTCCTCGGCCGAGAGCGCGACAGGGGGCGAGTTCCGCACCGACTCGGCGTTGGGCACTCGCCGTTGGCGTGCTGCGGTCATCGGCGATTACCAGAAGCAAGGAGATGCCGAGGGCACCCGTTCGGCACTGCTGCGGGGCATGGACGGTGCCGGGGATGAATAGACCGGTCGTCGTCATGCCGGATGCGGTAGCGGTCGTGACCGGGTATCTGCGGGACGTTCTCAAAGCCCACGGCCAAACGGTCCCGGTCGTCTCCCGTATCCCCTCTCCACGCCCCTCGGCGTTCGTCCGAGTGCAGCGCATCGGGGGCACACAGCAAACCCCCGTATCGGACCGCCCACGGCTCGATATTCACTGCTGGGCCGAGAGCGAGTCCGCGGCCCATGATCTCGCGGCGCTCACGCGCGCACTGCTCGGTGACATTCCCGGGGTGCGCGACGGAGTGACCGTTTACCGGGTGTCGGAAGTCGGGGGCCCGATGTGGCTGCCCGACGACCAGACCAGCACCCCGCGCTATGCGTTCGCCGTGGAAATCCATATGCGCGGATGTGCACGCTAAGGATTCTTCAGCTCGTATTGCCTTGGGTGCCGTCATCATCTAGCACCGCTTGTGCTATTTCTACGAACCTGATCAACTCTTCGTTAAGGTTGTATCTGAGTTCGCGCCTCCGGTCTCCATATTCATGGCGGCTGTGGTAATCCTGCATATCGTCTTCGTCAATAGGTGCTCGCAGGGCCTCCAAAAGACTCAAATAGCCATAACTCATACGTTCAAGCTTGGTGGCAACATCAGAAACCCGTTTCGGCCCTGACAGCACTAGCTCAATCCATTTTTCATTGAGCGCAAGATGGAGCCTTTTCGCTGTCTCGGCGAATTCATCTCCAGGGTGGAACGACAGACCTTCCGCGTGGTCACGAATGTCCGACACGGCAGAAATGAACTCCTTGTATACCTGGTGCCTTGGCTCTCTGCGTTGACTCCTGTGTTCTGACCGTGCCGTAATTCGCGCGCCTTCGCGCTGAGCCCATCCGGTGGCCAAGGCTGCGCCGATAGTAGCGACTGACCCCGCCAATGCGCCGCACACAGCGGCCAATCCTGCGTCCATGACGCGCAATCTTACAGCCACCCCACGTACGGCGTGGCTGATTCCACCAAATCAACTCCGAAGGGACACCTATGCCTCTTAACGCTAACGCGGTCCGCGTTGCGGTGACCGGTGCGGCTTATGTGGCTCCGCCAAAGGCCACGTTGCCGACCGACGCAATTACCCCGTGGCCCGACACCGCTACCGACATCGGATGGATCTCCGATGACGGCATTACCGAGTCCAACTCCGCGGACACCACGGAAATCAAGGGATGGCAGGGCGGGCAGACCGTCCGAAAGGTCATCAGCTCGTCCGAGATGACTTTTGCGTTCACGGCCATCGAGACGAGCAAAACGGTTCTTGAGCTGTACCACAAGGGCTCGAAGGTGGAAACCACATCCGGTAAGAGCGTGCTTGCCATTAAAGCGCCGGGCCCGGACCGCCGGACATTCGGATTCGACGTCATCGACGGTGACTCGCACATTCGTATTGCGATCCCGGACGGCGAGGTCACCGAGACCGGAAACATTACCTACAAGGGCGACCAGGCAGTTGCCTACGAGCTGACCATTACCGCCTATCCGGGCCCTGACGGAACCGTGGCGATCAAGTACAGCGATGACCCTGCTTGGGGTTCCGCACCCGAGTAGTAATCCCACGGCGAAACGTTCCGTCTACACAGTAAGAGGCACAGCACGTGAGTAATGCATTCGACCTTGACGTTTGGGTCCAGGAAGCCCGCCAGGAACCTTTCCGTTTCACGCTGTCCGGTCTGGTCTTCACCATGCCTGCCGCGGGAGAGCTGGACAAGTCCGTCCTTACCACGGTGAACATCGAATCCCCCTCGGCACGCGATATTGAAACGCTGCTTAAGTCGGGGCTGGGCGACCAGTGGGCACAGTTCGACGCCATTCCCGTACCGCTCGCTGCTCTCGGCGAGCTGTTCCGGCAGTGGCAGAAGCACGAGGGTGCGCCCCTGGGGGAATCCTCGGCCTTGTCCGACTCCTGAGTGAGTATGGCGAGGCCATAGAAGCGGATTTGCAGCGGTATTACGGTATCGATCTGCGCGACCTTTTCCGCCCCGGATCGGGTCTCACCTGGCGCCGGCTGCGGGCCCTGGTGGTAAATTTGCCGACCGAATCGGCATTGGCCCGGACCATAGCGGGTCCCGATTCTGTTTGGACGCTGGAAACGCAGCTACTCGCCGCGGTACACGACCGCTTGAGCGAGGCGAATTGGCAGCGCGGTAACGCGGGCTCGAAATCGCCGAGTCGGCGCCCGCAACCCATTCCCCGACCCGGAGTCCGTTCGGACCGAATCGGCGGTACCGACCGTGACCCGCGCGAAGTCGCCGGGTATCTCGCTGCCTTCCATCCGGAAAGCGGGGGGTGATCCCGGATGGCTGTTGAAGTGGGGATGGGCTATGTGTCCGTCGTCCCCGAAGTTGAAGGGTTCGCGGCCGAGCTGCAAAGGCAGGTCACGGGGCCCGCGGAAAGCGCAGGACAAGAGGGCGGGCAGGCAGCCGGCGAAGGTTTCACCGGCAAAATGGGCGGTCTGCTTAAGGGCGGTCTTGCGGCTATTGGTATCGCTGCTGCGGCGGTGCTGACCAAGGGATTTATGGACGCGCTCGACCAGGGCGCTATTAACGGCGAGATTCAGGCGCAGTTGGGGACGACCCCGGAGGAAGCGGCCCGGTACGGAAAGGCCGCGGGGCAGCTCTATGCCCATGGGGTTACAGACTCGGTGGAGGGAGCGGCCGAGGCTATTTCCGGGGTCATGCGCTCCGGAATCCTTCCGCCCGACGCGACAAACGCGCAGATCGAGGAAATATCCAGCGGTGTAGCAAACCTCAGTAAGACCTTTGAGCTGGATCTAGGCCAGACGAGTAATGCCGTTGGGCAGATGCTCAAGAACGGTCTAGCCAAGGACGGTACAGAAGCGCTCGACATTCTGACCGCCGGAATGCAAAAGATGGGTCCGCGTGCCGATGACATGGCGGACACTATGAATGAGTATTCCACCAAGTTTCGCGACTTGGGGTTGTCCGCCGCAGATGCCATGGGGCTCATGTCCCAAGGAATGCAGGCAGGCGCACGGGATACAGATATCGTCGCCGACGCGCTCAAGGAATTCCAGATCCGGGCGACGGACGGAAGCAAGACCAGCGCGGATGCCTATAGGGCAATCGGGCTGAACGCCGAGGAGATGACCCGCAAGATTGCGGCGGGTGGCCCTGGTGCTCGCGAGGGACTGCGACAGGTCCTAGACGGACTGAAATCCATTAAGGATCCTGCCGAACGCAGCGCCGCGAGCGTCGGGCTTTTCGGTACTCAGAGCGAGGATTTGGGCCAGGCTCTTTATGCGCTCGACCCGAGAACCGCTGTAAAAGCACTCGGTGACACTGCCGGGGCAGCCGACAAAATGGGCGACGCGCTGCACAACAATGCAGGTGCCCGGATCGAGCAGTTCAAACGTTCCCTTCAAGTCGGTCTGTCCAACTTCATTGGCGACAACGTGATTCCCGCGCTGACCTCTTTCGGGGGTTTCGTGGGGAGCACGTTCGGGCCCGCGCTCAGTCAAGGTAAGGAACTCGTCTCCGGTTTTTTCGGAGTTTTCTCCGGCTCGGCGGGCGGGTCTTCTATCAACGCATTCGGGCAGTCGCTCGTTTCTGCGGGAACGACTCTGCGAAACGAATTCCTACCCGGATTGCAGGGGCTCGGATCGACTGCCCAAACGACCGTACTTCCTGCCCTGAAGGGGCTCGGAGACGTTCTGTTCAATCGGCTCGTTCCCGCGTTCATGACGTTCTATACGAGCGCCACGGACGCCGTGGTTCCCATTCTGTCGGCGCTCGGGCGCATTCTGCTGGAGGTCATTCAGCCTGCCGTAATGCGCGTCTATGCGACGGTGGCCGAGAATCTGCAACCGATCTTTGCGGCTCTTTCGGATTTCATATCGAAGCGCGTAGTGCCTGCCGTTCAGATGATCGGCGAGAAACTGCGCGGTGTGGTCGAGAAAGCCCGTCCGCTTATCGAGGTTGTCACGTCTGTTTTGTCGTGGCTGGCTCGTCTCGCGGCTGACATTCTCGGCGTGGTGATCCCGATTATCATTCGTCTCGCAGGACCGGTTCTTTCCCTTCTGTTCTCTGCCCTGGGAACTGTGATCGGCTGGATTGGTGACGCGATTGGCTGGCTGTCCAAGGTGGCAACCAGCCTGCGCGACGGGGGCAAGGCTGTTGGCGATTTTGCGTCAGCAGCTAAGCGCAAGTTCGGCGAATTCATAGAATGGATCCGGGGACTTCCTAAGCGTGTCAAGGATTCGCTAGGCGACTTCGGAGAACTACTCGTCACTAAGGGTGCAGACCTCGCCCGGGGGCTTTGGGAAGGCATCAAGGGCATGGGCGGATGGCTGAAAGAAAAGCTGTTCGGTTGGGCCCGTGAGTACATTCCGGGGCCGATTGCTGATGCTCTCGGGATCAACAGCCCGTCAACTCTGATGCGTGATGAGATCGGCCGTTGGCTGCCCCCCGGTGTTATGGAAGGTGTGGAGGACGCACAGCCCGAGCTAGATGCACGTCTGCGGTCCATGGTCAGAATCCCCGAGATTGACCCCGTACGGTCCGCTGGGCCCGTGCGGGTGCCCGACCATCCCGCGCATCGGGATAGGGCTCTAGAGGCGATTCTGCGGGCTTTGGAGGACGACCAGGGGCGGGAAATCGTAGTGCGTGTCGGAGAGAACGAAATTGCCCGTGCGGTGGAGTCTGGAACTCGTCGTCTCGCAAGGAGGTGAGAGCGGTTGAACATGTGGATCGGATTGCCGGGAACCATGCGGGAGATCGTTGACGGTGCTGCAAGTTTCGACCGGTCACCGGACCTTTCCGTGACGGAGTTCCGAGCCCTTTCCGGAGGTGTCACCACGTGGGCGCCCCCGGTCCAGCCTCGCCGGCTGAAGCTCGGATGGTCCGCCATGGCAGCGGGGGACGTTGCCCACCTTGACCGCCTCGCGCGGCGCATCGACGCTCCGGGCCCGGTCGCCCTGGTGGACCCGCTCGCCCGGAATCTGCTGTCCGGTGCTCAGGGGGCGGGGCTCGGGGCATCGGCGAAGTGGGCATGGTCCGGCAACGACATCATCTTGTACGGCGGGGACTTCGGTGCCCACGTACCGGTCACGGTGTCTGTCGAGAACGTGCCCGCGAGTCTGGGCCCGGACCTGTATTGGCAACACCCGGTGTGGCCCGGGTACCCGGTGACTCCGGGCATGGTCGTCACGTGGTGGGCTCCGGGGTTGGTAGCGAACGGCGCTCCGATTGCTCAACACCGGATGCAGTGGATCGACGCAACGGGAACGACGACCAGTACGGCCACAAGCACCGGTGCCGCGCCGATCGTGCGCACCGTGCCCGCTGGTGTTGCGTTCGTCCGTCCGGCCGTGCGGTTCTCGGCAGTTGGGTTGTGGATACTCGGCGCGTCGATCTTTGCTACGAGCGACGTGTCCGCGGAGCTGGTGCGCGGGGCCCCGGTGACAGTCGGGGAGGGATGCCCCGCTTTCAGCATCACCCGTTACAGCCATGCAGCCTCGCCCGGGGACGGGCGGTATCGGGACATCGGTCTAGAGCTGGTGGAGGTGACTCGGTGAAACCCGCAGACAGCCGGCTGACAGCAGCACTCGCCGAAGGTGAGCGGTCCGCCGCGCAGACGACCAGGCTCGGAGGACGAGACGTCTCAACTCAAGTGCAGACATGGGCACTTGACCAGACATACAGCACCGACCTACCGCCCGCTATGCGCGCGTTCTCTGGGGTGTCGTCCGCAGAGCTGGAACTGTCCCTTGGCGGGACCGGGGACAAGTCAGCTGCCGCTCTCTACGGCCCGTGGGCTCCGAGGGCAACAGGTGACGTGGTCCGTCCCGGACAGTCCGTGACCCATGAATGGGGACTGAACGCGCAGACCCTCGGCACGTTCCGCGGCACAGTCCGTTCGCGTGAGGCTGCATCCGGTGCGGATCAGGTGGCGGTCACCGCGCTGGACGGAGCCGAGCGACTGCGGCACCCGGCCGAACTGCCCCGCCCCGACGGAGCCCTGAGCAGCGCTGCTACATGGGCTTCATGGGTGGCATCCCCGGTGTGGGTGGTTGACCACCTGTTGCGCGGTGCGGGAATCCACACATGCCCGCCCCCGCGAGAGACCAGCATTCTCTACGCGTCGTTGCACGGGGGTGCCAACGCCAACATCGGATATCTGGAATGGATGTACGGGGACCTGTCCAAATGGGGAAAGGCCAACGCCCCATTTGAATCAGGGATCATCGGCGGTCTGGCATCTCCGAGCGTGATCACCTACATTCCCGAGCTGTTGCCGGTCAACCGGCACGCAGACGGTCTCTGGTTTGAATTCTGGACGGACACCCGACAGGGCACCACAAGCAAAGTCGTACGCATCAACACCGAGTTGTGGACGGTCGGAGTTCCCCATTTCGTCACGATGGAAGTGGACTTCATAACCGGGAAGATCACAGCGTGGAGCGGCGCCAACTCAGACCACACGAAGAATCAGGCTCTCCAATGGACATGGAACCCGGTGACCGTTCCGGGCCGCTTCCATATCGGATGGTGGCTCACATGGTCGACCGTAGGGGTTGCCACACTCGCACCCGTCATCACCGGGCCCGATAATATTCCGGCGTACCTGAGCAACGGGGTTTTCAGTACCACTCCTGCACCAGCCGGCCACGTATATCAGGTGACGTTGACCGTGGTGAACACAGTCGCGGAATGCTTTCAGGTGAGCCAACGTGCAGCCAAACCGGCCAGCCTCGCCGAGGTAACGCAATCCGGGACATGGAAACGCACAGCGGGACTCGACCAACCCATGTTTCCTCTACGGTCTGTTCCGGCAGTGACTGGCTCCGCATGGGACGTGATCAACGAGATAGCAAGAGCGACACTGGCCACCGCCGAGTTCAACGCGGACGGTCATTTCCTGTGGCGCAACCACACCCGGTGGACCACCGTACCGACCACGGCGGCGCTGACTGTCAAATCCGCTCGGGAAATCAGCTCTCTGAAGGTGCGAGAGGAAATCGACGCGTGCCGGAATCACTGCCGTGTGCGCTGGGAAGACTGGGCATTTGTCATCTCGGCGGGACCCGAAAGATTCGATGACTCACCCGCCCCCATTGCCATTGCCGGGGGGACCACCCTCACCCGGACAGTCACAATCGGCGAGGACTTCCGGGACCCACGCACCCCGAGGACATCGACAACCGAAACCGTGGGCGGGCCCAACCGGATCACGTTCCGCGTTGGCGCAGGAACGACAACATCCCTGGCACATGGCGCCGTCGACGTACGTGTTACCCGCTCGGGAACCACGGCCACCATCACCGCCCACAACCGCAGCACCACCACACTCTATTACCACGGAGCCTCGCTGATCTCCCTTGTTCAGGCGGAGTACAGCAAACCCGTTCCGTCGAGCTGGACAGCGTGGAACACCGCCAGCCAAAGGCACTACGGCATACAAACGCTGGAACACGACGTAAAGGGATGGGTACAGGATTCCGCCTCCGGGCGGTCCCTCGCCGAGGCACTGCGCGACGCAGGGGCATTCCCCCCACCGCTGTTGCAGTCGGTAGAAGTGCTTCCCGACCCGAGAATTGAACTTGGGGACGTGGTGCGGGTGGTCGACACCACGGGCGCAACACTTGACACTCTTGCGTGGGTCATCGGAAACCGTGTGTCGGGGGACAGCGGAGTCATCAAACAATCACTGACACTGCGGGGAACCCAGACCAACGGATTGCCCGCCGATGCGGGGCTTACTCCGGACCCGCCGACCCGTCCCAATGCGCCCCCGCCATCGTGACAGACCGAGGGGGAGAAATGGACGAGACCGATGAGCCTTTGGGTGTGCGTATCGGGGCCCGTGAAATCTATGACGAAGTAGTGGGGCTCCGGGGCGACGTTCAACGGCTCGGACAACAAGGGGAATCCGTGGACGAGACGCTAGAGGATCACGAGACCCGTATCCGTGGGCTTGAAAGCGAGCGGGGGCGATTCGTTCTTCCCGTCGCGCTGATTACCGCGGTGGCGACTGTCGTTGCTGCGGGACTGACCGTCGCACGCCTCGCCGGCTAGAGCCGAGCGACCGAAAGACTAGCCCCGTTCGGGCTTACTGGGCGGGGCTTTCTCATGCCCAAAACAAGGGGGAACATGTCAGGCATTGACGCCATGCTGTCCGCTGCTGCGGCGGACGTTGGCTATAAGGAAGGCCCCAACAACAAGACCAAGCACGGTGCTTGGTACGGGCTGGATCACAACCCGTGGTGCGACATGGCGGTGAGCTACTGGGCGCACCGAAGCGGGAACGCGGGTGCAGTCGGACGGTTTGCCTACTGCCCGTCGCACGCGAATTGGTTCCGTACTCGCGGTCAGTGGTTCGGCAAGAACGCGGCCGTTAAGCGCGGGGACATCGTGTTCTATTCGTGGGACGGCGGACCTGTTGCCGATCACGTCGGCATCGTCACCGAGAACTCTGCCGCGGGCGCGAGCATTCGCACGATTGAAGGCAACACGTCCTCGGGCAACGCGGGCAGTCAGGGCAACGGGGACGGCTGCTATCGGCGCGTCCGCACACGTTCGCAGGTTCTCGGGTTCGGGCGCCCCGCCTACTCGGGCAGCTCGTCCGGGGGCAGCTCGTCGCCCTCGCGGGCCCGGGTGACCATCGGCGGACTGGCCTACGGCTACGGCGCCAAGGGCGACCACGTAACGCGCGTCGGTCAGGCCCTGGTGAAGCGCGGGTTCGGCAAGCACTACACCGTGGGTCCGGGCCCGACGTGGACGGATGCGGACACGCTCAACTACGGGGCATTTCAGCGGTCGTTGGGTTACACGGGTGCCGACGCGGACGGAGTGCCCGGACCGGACAGCCTCGCGCGGCTGCTCGGCTCGACCCCGGGCAAGCCCGCTCTTGCCCCGTTCCCGGGGACCGCGTGGTTCAAGAAGAACCCGCGCTCTCCGCTGGTCACTGCCATGGGTCGCCGGCTGGTCGCCGAGGGGTGCGGGCGCTACACGTCAGGCCCGGGGCCGCAGTGGACCACGGCGGACCGCAACTCGTACGCGGTGTGGCAGCGAAAGCGCGGGTTCTCCGGGGCCGACGCGGACGGCTGGCCCGGAGCGATGACCTGGGACGCGCTTAAGGTCCCGGCGGTCTGACCACGCCCCGTGACTGTTTACGGCTCGGCGTGGACCAGCTCGGGAATGCAAACGCCCGACCGTTCACAGACAGCAACACAACACACCGAACACACCGACACAACAGGGGGAACCTCTATGCCGTTCATCCACACTCATCCGGCCCGTATCTACGCCGTGGCGGTCGCCGCTCTCGCACTGGTGGCGCACTACGTGCCCGAGCTGCCGAGCGCGCTTGTCCTCGGCCTGGTCGCCGCGGTGCTCGGTACCGGTGAGGCGGTGCAGCGCGCCGAGGACAACAAGACTGCTGCGGCCGGCGAGCACCAGGCCGACGAGCACCAGGGCGACGACCAGGCCGACGCGTGAGCTATCGGCACGTCGCTCTGATGGGCCGAGCGGGGTCGGGGAAGGACTCGGCAGCCGCTCGGCTCGTCTCGGCCTATCAGTTCGTGCGGGTGGCGTTCGCGGACCCGCTCAAGGAATCCGCCCTACGGCTCGACCCCATCGTTGGGGCCGAGGGCACGTCGTACGGGGCGCTTCCGATCCGTCTGTCCGACGTGGTGAAGCGGTACGGGTGGGACCGGGCGAAGAACGGCTATCCAGAGGTGCGCCGGACGTTGCAGCATCTCGGCGAGACCGTGCGCACGGATGACCCTGATTTCTGGCTCCGCATGGCACTGGACAAGATCGGCACTGCCGACCGGTGGTCCCTGCCCGTGGTCGTCTCCGATGTGCGCTACGCGAACGAGGCGGACGCACTGCGCGCCGCGGGGGCCCTCATGGTCCGTATCGAGCGGCCCGGGGCGACTGCTGGGGGCGAGGCTGCCCGCCACGTCTCCGAACTCGACCTAGACGCGTACCCGGCGGACGTGACGATCCCCAACGCGGGCTCACTCGACGACCTTTGCGCGCTGGTGGACACGCTCGCGGTCCGCCGCTGACAGCGGGTGTCGGGGTGGCGAGAGTGACCCCCGATCCTCTTCTTTCTTGTTTTTTCTAGCGTTCCCAAAAAACCGGTTAGAACCGTCACTCTGCCACCCCCTCTACCTCAACCATCCATTCCCGAGGGGGACCAGCCATGCCCGGAACCATCCGGACCATCAAGCGCGGTGGCTCGCGTTTCTACATCCACCCTGAGAGCGCCGAGAAGGTGCCCGGGGTCACTTCCATTGTCGGGATGCTCCCTAAGCCTTTCTTGACGTTCTGGGCTGCTCGCATGACCGCGGTAACGGCGGTTGAGAACCTGGACGCCGTGCGGGCAATCGCCGAGCGCGACCCCGCGGGGGCAATCGACTTTCTACGCAACTCACACACCCGGTACACCAATCTCCGGGCCAAGGTGGGATCTGGCGCACACGACCTGTTTGAACGCATGATCCGCCTTGAGGAGATCGGGCGCGTGCATCCCGACCTTGAGCCCTACCGGCTCGGGTTCGCTGAATTCCTGCTCGCGGTGCGCCCGCAACTCATCCGGGCCGAGGACGTGTGTTGGTCGGACGAGCACGCTTACGCGGGCTCTTTTGACGCGCTGATTCGCGTCCGGCTCGGCGAGGACGGAAAGCCCGACCACGAAAACGGCGAGTGGCACACGCTGTTGGTCGACTGGAAGACCAGTAAGAGCGCATATCCCGACGTTGCGCTACAGCTCTCCGCCTACGCGCACGCGGACCGGATCATCTCGCCCGATGGCACGTCCGAGCCCATGCCCAAGGTGGACGGCGCGGCAGTTCTTCACATCACTCCGGAAGGCTGGGTGTTCAAGCCCGTCCGGATTGACGAAGAGATCTTCAATGTGTTTCTGACGCTGCGGCATGTATTCCAGTGGGACCGCGAGATCAGTAAGACCGTGTTCGGCAGCCCGATTGCGCAGAGCGTCCGCCGGCTGATCACCGGAACACAGCGCCGCGCAAGCTGACCGACCCGTATCACCAAAGACCAGGCGAGCCGAAGTCCTACGGTCCGCCTTTTTTCATGCCCAAAACCAGGGGGGATTAGCCACATGGCTATTCGTATTTTCGAGACCGACCCGTCCGCCAAGCCCAAGGCGACGTTTTCCGATGACACCGTTGGTCGCTTCCACGGCGGTAAGCAGGAGAACGGCATTCCTGTTGCCCTCGCCGAGTGGCGTGTGACGACCGGCGACCCGGAGGTTGCCGACGCCATTTCTCAGCTCATGGGCGGTTCTCCGGTCGAGACCGATTCCACGTCGGAAAATTTCATCGAGATTCTGACCGCTCAGAACAAGGTGACGGTAGTTCTTTCCGGCACGGATGCCATTTCGTCCGATCTCAAGCTGTGGAACGGCTCGGCGCTCATTCACCACTGTGATGGTGTCGAGTTTCTTTCCCCGGACGAGGACAAGGGCAAGCCGTGCCGCTGCCCGGAACTCATGGAGGACCGCAAGGCCGCTGCAAAGGCCAAGCGGGGTCCGGCTCCGTCCATTTCCGTGACGTTCCGTCTCGCCGAGGATTACGACCTTGGCCTTTTCCGTCTCCAGACCGGTTCATGGAAGCTCGCCGAAGTTCTGCACGAGGTGGAGAACGCTCTCGACAAGATCGGCGCCGAGGCCCTGTGTTCCCTGGAACTTGAGCTGGTCGAGTACACCACGAAGAAGGGGCGCGACGTTTCTTACCGAAAGCCGGTAATCCGCGTTCTCAAGTCCTACAACGACGCAATCGCCGAGCCCAAGTTCTAGCCGGTGCGGGGCCCCGGGAATGATTCCTGGGGCCCCTCATTCACGGGGGAAACGCATCCCAATTCTTGAGCTGTGCGCCGGATACGGGGGGATCGGTCGGGCTGTCGAGGCTCTGACCGGGGACAGGATCAAGATCGTGGCGGACATCGACCCGTACGCGTCCTTGATCCTGGCCACCCGCTATCCGCACGCACGCAACATCGGAGACATTACCCAATTCGATTGGGCCACCATCGCGGGAGAGGTGGACATCATTACGGCGGGGTTCCCCTGCCAAGACATATCCAACGCAGGGAAACGGGCGGGCATTCATGGCGAAAGGTCGGGCATCTGGGAAAGCGTCCTCGGGGCCGTTCGCGTTCTTCGACCACGGTTCGTTTTCCTGGAGAACGTATCCGCCATCCGAAACCGGGGCTTGGCGCACGTACTCGCGGGATTGGCCGCGTGCGGGTATGACGCTCGGTGGTGTTGCTTCCGCGCGTCCGCTACTGGAGCCCCCCACATGCGAGATCGGTGGTTCTGCATCGCCACCCCTTCTACCAACTCCACTCGCGTCGGACGCATCCAAGGGACCTGATTTCGCACGGGACGAACGGCAGGGAAGCGGCGGGCAGGATCTTGTAACCGCCGTGGCGCGGCTATTCGACAAGGACCGAGCCGTAAAGCTGTTCAAAACACCGACCGCAAATTTGGGCACCAACGGGGCTCCGCAGCACCCTGATAAACGGCGTGCGGGTGGTCACGGACCGACGCTCGATGATGAGGTTTCATATCTGCTGCCCGTTGACCCGGAGATTGCCGAGGAAACCCCGGGCGCCTTTCATTCCCCGCCGGAATGGTGGGCCGAGTACGCGCCCGCTGTGCACCGCTGGGAAACCCTCATGGGCTCGCCGGCTCCGATACCGGTCGAGTTCGGGCCCCGCGGTGGTCGTCGCCTCGCCTCCGTTTTCGCGGAATGGCTTATGGGATTGCCGCGCGGGTGGATCACGCACATTCCGGGACTCAATCGCTCCCGGCAAATCAAGGCCGCAGGTAACGGCGTCGTCAGCCAACAGGCATTCATGGCCTACCTGCATTTGATGAACTACAAAGAGGAGTAGCCGCAATGGCTAAGCGGGGGGTCGTCACCGATTACGGGGGCGAGGAACTTTACAAGGGGGATCTAGTCGCGTACGCGGCTCGTCAGGGAAACCGGGTTCGGATGGCTGACGCCATTGTGGACAAGGTGACCGCGCGACTGGTGGACGGACGGCTACGGCCGATGCTCCGCATTCGCCCGACTGGAGTGGAATCCGGTTTCACCAAGCGCCGTTCGCTGCGGCGCGAATGGATTTCCGCCGAGCACGTCCGGCTGATCATCCCGGATGCTACCGGCGAACGCGACGCGTAACAGCACGACACAGAAAGGGCCGACCGTACCCGCGGGGTGTGGTCGGCCCTTTCGTATGGGGGGATCAATGCACATCACTATTTCGGCCAAGTCGGCTCCGTCACTCGGTGACGTTCGAGCCCTCGGCCCGGGGGACACGGTGCGGCTGTATCCGGATTACCGGCAGCGCCCCGACTGGATTCGGTATCTCGCTGCTGCGGCCCATGCCATGGCCCGGGGTGCCCGAGTGGACCAGGGGTCGGACCATGGCTAACCCGAACAAGGCCAAGGGGACACAGTGGGAAAGCGCGGTGCGGGACTACCTAAACGCTTTTCTCGGCCTGGTGGACGAGTCCGGCGCATTCCTGAACCCGTTTGACGGGGGCAACGTGCGCCGACCCGCGCAAGAGGGCGCAAAGGACGTGGGAGATATCCACGCGGCCCCGTTCGTGCTGGAAGCGAAGAACACCCGGAGCCCCGCCGTACCGACGTGGATTCGTCAGGCAGAGATTGAAGCGAGGCACGCGGGATTCCCGTATGGAATCGTCGTGCGGAAGGTGCGCGGGTCCTCGGTCGCCATGGGCCGCGTACACGTCTCAGTGCGCATGTGGACCCGGGTGCGGCTCGCCCTCGGCATGCCCGCGGATGAGTTCGCCGCGTTCTACGGCTGGTCGGTCTCGCTCCGCGGGCTCGACACGTCCCGGTGGTACCTGACCACGACCGTGCGGGACTTTGCGCACTTGCTCGCGGACTTCCGCCGACTCGTCCCCGAGGGGGTGAGTACCCGTGCTGTTCGCTGATCTGCTCGGGCGGTTCTCTCAGGTGGCCGAGGAGAGCGACGGGGGTTACTCGGCTCTGTGCCCCGCACACACCGACTCGCGCCCGTCGCTCCGTATTTGGAGGGGTGCGGACAACAAGGTCCGGATGACTTGTCGCGCGGGGTGCGCCACGGCGGACGTGATCTCGGCGGTACGGCTCGGGTGGGGTGATCTGTTCGACGTGAGCGGCCCGGGTGCCACGGTTCCGGCCGAGCGCCCGCAGCTCGTCCCCGTCGCGCACACAGCGGCGCTCGCTGCGTACGTGGACCGGTGCTCGCTCGCCCTCGGAGACTTCGCCGGCCCGTGGTCCGAGCGGGCCCGGAACTACCTGTCCGACCGGTTCGGGCTCGACCTGGCCACGGCCGCAGATCTCGGGATCGGCCTGGACGACGGGCACCAGGGCGCCGACTTCCCCCACCTGTCCCGTGCGTACCGATCGTTCACCCGGGTGACGGTTCCGCTGGTCGGGTTCGACTCGGTGCCGCGCGGCCTACAGGGGCGCGACCTGACCGGACAGTGTCCGGGTCGGTGGGTGTCCCTGCGGAACCCGCGGGGGTACAGGTGGGCCCCGTACGGCGTGATTCGCGGTCAGGGCGGATACGGGACAACCCTGATCACCGAGGGCCCCGGGGACGCACTCACGGCCGTTGCATGCGGCTACGACGCGGTAGCGATCCGGGGCGCGAGTCTCGCCGGCTCGCCCGAGCTGGTGCAGGAACTCGCCGACGGTCTGCGCGGACAGCTCGTCATCCTCGCCGGGGACAACGACCGTGCGGGCAACGGCTTTTCGTCGCGTCTCGCGGAGGGACTGACCACCCACGGGATCACCGCGTACGTACTCGACATCCCGAACCCGGGCGACGACCTGACCGACTGGCGCGAGCGCGACCCGTCCGCGTTCCCCACCGAGCTGCACCGCGCGGTGAAGTCGGCCCGACCGGTGCGCGACACCGCCGAGCGGGAAGCGGCAGCCCGTACCGCCGAACTGACCAACCGGACCGGCGCCGACACCGTGTCCCGCGACCAGGGCGCAGAAGCGGCCGAGATCCTGTCCAAGCTCGTCGGTACGTACGGCGAGAGCGACGCGATGAATGCCCATGCGTTGGTGGCATGGAGCGGGGGCCGTATCCGCTATGCGTCCGGGCTCGGGTTCTACACGTGGAACGGCTCGGTCTGGGTCCGCTCGGACATGCGGGTCCGGCAGGAAATCCACCGCATGGGGGCCGCTCTCGTCCTCGCCGGACAGAACCAGTTGGCGCGCGGATTCACCATGACCAGCCGAATAGATGCGCTGCTGACCGAGTTGCAGTCCGTCCCCAACGTCAGCATCAATGCCACCGACTTTGACGACCGGCCCGACCTGTTGAACTTCCGTAACGGGACCGTCGATTTGCGCACGGGCCGACTCCGCCCACACGACCAGAGCGACCTACTGACATACGGGCTCGATATCCACTACGACCCCGACGCGCAGTGCCCGCGGTGGGAATCCTTCCTCGCCGAGATCTTCCCGGGAATGCCGGAGATGCCCGCTTACATTCAGCGGCTCATCGGCTACGGGATCACCGGCCACACCACGGAACAAGCATTCGGGGTTTTGTGGGGGAAAGGCGCCAACGGTAAATCGGTCCTGGTGGACACCGTTACATCGGTATTCCGTGCCATCACCCGCACGACCCCGTTTAGCACGTTCGAGGAACGCAAGAGCGGTGGTATCCCGAACGATGTTGCGGCGCTCCGCGGCTCACGCCTCGTCATGGCGTCCGAGGGCGAGGCGGGCAAGGCCATGTCGGAATCCATCCTCAAGCGGGTAACCGGTAAGGACATGATCTCGGCAAGGTTCCTGCGCCAAGAGTTCTTCGAGTTCAAACCCTCATTTCTGCTGCTGCTCGCGACGAACCATAAGCCCAAGTTCAAGTCTCAGGACGAGGGGCTTTGGCGACGGGTCAAGCTGCTGCCTTTCAAGCGGTGGTTTGCACCCGCCGAACGTGACCCCGATTTGGACCGAAAGCTACTTGCCGAGTCCGATGGAATCGCCGCATGGGCGGTTGCCGGAGCGGTGGCCTGGTACCGCGAGGGACTGAGAGACCCGCAGGTCATCACGGGTGCATCACAGGAGTACCGCGAGACGTCGGACCCGCTCGCGGGCTTCATTCCGGGCGTTCTCGAATGGGCCGACGAGTCGGTTGTGATGAACGGCAACGACGCATTCAACCATTACCGCGACTGGTGCGAGGCCGAGAACCTGCCCGCAAAGGAACAGTGGACCCGCAGGGCATTTTACGAAGCCATGGAGGAACGCGGGGCGGTCAAGAAGCGGACCAACAAGGGAATCGCGCTCGGCTGTCTCCGCCTCGCCGACGAAAGCCCCGATGCGGTCGGCCCGGGGATATTCGGCAAGTAGGCACCACACCTTAAAGGGGGCTGCTCACCTTCACCGGTGGGCGGCCCCCTATTTTGCTTTCGGGGGGAAGCATGATCACATTTCGGCACGAGATAGCCGGCGAGCCCGTGACAATCCGGGTTCCCGAGAACACCGACGATCTAAACGAATTCTGGAAGTGGCTCTACGAGGTACGGCACCGCGGGCCCGTCGCACTCGACACCGAGACAACAGGGCTCGATGTGTTCAGCCCGACGTTTCGGCTCCGGACAGTGCAATTCGGCGATGCGCACGACGCATGGGTGATCCTGTACGAACGGGGCGGATATTTCGAGTCCTACGCGCGGGATGCGATCCTACGGATTCCGCATCTGTTGATTCACAATGCCTCTTACGACTGGCTTGTGTTGGACCGGCACGGCGGTATTCCGCTGGACGAGCTGACCGCATGGGACCGCACCACGGATACCCGCATCCTGGCGAGCCTGGTAGACCCGCGCCAACCCCAAGAGGGCGGGATAGGAACGGGGCTCAAGCCTCTTTCCGCACACTGGGTGGACGCCGCGGCCCCGGACACGCAATCGGGCCTGACAGCGGTGTTCAGGGGGCTCGGGCTCACGAAGGAAACTGGGTGGGCGGGAATCCCCGCAACCGACCCAACTTACTTGCTCTACGCGGGACTTGACGTTCTGCTGACCGCACGCCTTGAGCCCGTACTACGGCGCGAACTCGCGCGGCTGGACGTGCGCCCCGAGCTGGTGACGTACGAGCACGAGATAGCGAGGCTGTGCGCGGTCATGCAACGCACGGGCCTGGTGCTCGATCTCGACTACACGCACCAGCTCGACCGCCGGCTACGCCAGGACGCACAGCACTACGCCGACCAGGCCGCGCGGTACGGGGTGCTGAACGTCAACTCGAACGCACAACTCGCGGACGCCTTCGCGGGCATGGGCGAGGCACTGACCGAGCACACCGACTCGGGCGCGGTGAAGGTAGACAAGGCGGTCTTGTCCCGCCTCGCGGACCTGTCTCTACAGGGCGAACCCCTTGGGCTCCGCACACCGAACCCGCTCGCCCTCGCGGTGCTCAAGTCCAAGCGGGCAGGGAAGTGGGGGAAGGCGTACGCGCGCACCTTCCTGGACACCGTGGATGCCGCGGGACGCGTGCACCCCTTCATATCCCCGCTCGCTGCCCGCACGGGCCGTATGTCGATCACGCGGCCCGCACTCCAGACGCTTCCGTCCTCGGACGCGATGATCCGGCGCTGTCTCCTCGCAGACGACGGGCACGTGATCATTTCGACGGACTTTTCTGCCGTGGAAATGCGCGTTCTCGCTGCCCTCGCCAATGTCCGCCGGATGAAAGAGGCGATATCCGGGGGCGAAGACTTGCACGACTTCACCGCCCGAATCGTATTCGGGAAGAACTTCACCAAAGCCCACCGCAAGCTAGCTAAAGCAATCGGATTCGGAAAGGTATACGGCGGCGGAGCACAGACGATTTCGAGGCAGTCCGGCGCCCCCATCGAGGACGTACAGCGGGCACTACGGGCATACGACAAGCTGTATCCGGAGATCCGCCGTGCCGCTTCCCGATGGCAGCGTGAGGCATTCCAAACCGGCATGGTCTCGATCTCGGCAACCGGTCGCCGACTGCCTTTGGACCGTGACCGAACCTATGCGGTGACCAATTACATGTGCCAGTCCGCGGCCCGTGACGTGCTGGGGCAATCCATGCTCAACGCCGAGTCCGCCGGTCTGCTCGAACACTGCCGCTTGCCGATCCATGACGAAATCCTCGCGTCGGCTCCGCGCAAGGAAGCGGAAGAGATTGCCCGCGAGTTCGAGCGGTGCATGACTTGGGAACTCTTTGGTGTGCCCATCGAGGCCGAAGCGGAGATAGGTGGCCGGTCGTGGGGCAGCCTGTACGGCGCTAGTTACTGACTGATCGTCACCGAGTTGTACACCAGGCGGTGTCTGTTCCATAACGAAAGCCTCGCACCTCGCTCGGTCAGTCACGCTATGCATCAGCAGGTGTACACCCAGGGCCAATATCACTACTCCACGTATCCGACCGTTACGACTCAAACCCCCTTACCGCAGGTAAGTGTCAATAGATCCACCTATGGGCATTCTGTGTCCATAGCGGCTTTAAAAGTCCATACCTAAGTTCATTGCCATGCAGCGATAACGGCAATGCGCAAGCCCCGTCCTGCTAACCCAGGGCGGGGCATTTTCATGCCTTTTTTATGACGCATTGATTAGGGCAGCGAGTCCTTATGTGACCCCCTCGCGCCCCGTTCCGGGAAACCACCGCTCTCCACAGAGGGCAATGCCACCCGAGTACGGAGCGATGCCCAATGACGCACTTCACTGGCGAAATGATCTCGGCCGCCAAGGCCAACGACCTTTCCGCGATATCTGCCGTGATCGCCGCGACGGACGAACTCATAACGCAGCGAGCGAATAGCTATGCCGTCCGAGCGGGCGGGAGTGTTGACCACGACTTGGCCGAAGACCTCGCGCAAGCGGGACGTATCCGGCTGTGGGAATCCATCGCACTTTTCGACGGCGAGTCTCCGCGTCAGTTCATGGCCTACGTCGATAAGGCGTTGCACTCCGCCATGACCGAGCACCGCCACCAGCTCAAGCGCTCCGGAGTCTCCGCCTCGTGCGCCAAGGATTTTGAAGGCGCCCTGACCCTGGCAGCCGGCGACCCCTACGACGCCGCCCGCATTGCGACCACGGACGTAATGGGTCCGCGGAAGATGACCCGTGACCGCGCCTATGCGGCGCTGCTGTCATGGCTCGGCACGGACTCGCTCGACCGCCCGTTGAACCACGATCTGTACGGCGAGGAAATCACCCTCGGGGACGTGATCTCGGCGGAGAGCGGCGTACCGGTCGATCTGCTCGACCCGCGCGACTACGAGACCACCAGGCGCAAGACCGTTCGCGAGCAAGTGCACCGCGTCTTGGGGAAGTTGAGCGACCGCCAGCGCCACGTACTCAAAGCTGACCACGGCATAGCTCCGGTCGGGCACTACGGGGAGGGACCGGATACGACGCTTGCCGACGACATGGGCGTGACCCCGTATCAGGTCAAGCAAGCCCGGGTGAAGGGGAAGAATCGTTTCTCCGAGCTGTACCGGGCGGGTGCTGCCGCGTGAGCGTCATCCCGACCCGCGAGGGCGGGTCCATTGAGATCACCCGATGCGGCGCCCTGGTGGACATCCACGTTCGGGACAGCTCGGGGCGGACAGTCGCCACCGTGACGCGCCGAGCCGGCGACCCGCTCACTGCTCGTGTTCTTGCTGGGCTCGCTCCCCAGCCGACGCGCCCGATGCCCACCAGGCGCCCAACGCCATCTGGCTAGACACTCCGAGTGCCGTTTGAATCCTCTTCAGATCGGCATGGATCGTGGACAGGCTCACGCCTAGCTCGGTCGCGATGCTCTTCAACGCTGCACCTTCATACATCCGCTGGAGCATGCGTCTAGTCCGTGGAGTGGTGACCCCCGCTGGAGCGGTGGGGGTTTCACCCATCCACGGGACGGCGCGGTCCCACTGCTGCTGGAAGACGTTCACAAGGAACTTCACCAACGAAGGATGTGTGACTTTGACCCCCGGTTTTTTCTCAGATTCCCCCTCGTGATCCGAGATGAAAGCCACGCGATCATCAACAATGATCATCCGCTCAAACGGGGGTATCAGCGTGCGTAGCTGGCCCCCCGCTGCGGAGAAAGCGACAGCGTATGCGCGCTCCTCCTGCCTATTCCTCGCGCTCTCCAGGTAGATTGTCTGCCGCACTATCCCCCTGCGAAGCGATTCGACGTCCAGTTCTATGGACCGCTCCAGAATTGCCGGAGATCGCGGGATCGGATGGGCAACACGGATGATCGTCTCCGCTGCGTGCACCGCGCGCGTTGTCTCGGCAGTCATGCCTACGTGGTCCGTAATTCTCTCGACGCCTCCACCAGTTGCGGCAGGATGCCCGCCGAACTCACCTACAAGGCGGAGCAGTTGATTCGCTCGATGCATTGCGGCGATTGCTTCGGCGTGTGCTGCTTCGACGAATCGCGAGGCTGCCGCATGCATGGTCCCGAGGATGTAACTCCGCTCGATGGGGTCCATGTGGGCGAGCCCAAGCGTGACCAGCTCGTCCATACCCGGCTCGGCCTCGGTCACCCGCTCGCCACGGGCAAGACGCTCCATGAGTGCCCGCGCCGCGTCGCTGACTACCGGTGCCCGATTGATGGCGCTACCTCCTCAATCTGCCTCCATGGTCGTATTGTCATGTGCAAAATTTCCGGTTGCATGATCATGCGGTCCATGGGGGCTTCCGTGGCTGACAGGGGTCATGCAGTCTACAGAGAGTCATGCGGGCATTGCCAAGCGAATATGCCCGCAACAGCTGGTCACAGAAAGTCATCAAAACCGGAGAAGGGGAATCACCTTGCGATCACTCACACGCTTTGCAGTCGCTGTAGCGGGTGCGCTCCTGGTGGCACTCGGGGGCACCGCCACAGCGCACGCCGACTCCATCCAAACCCCACCGACTGCCGCAACATCGGCACCTGTCCCCGGTGACATCGAATGGGGATAGAAGAAGAACAGCAGTGAGGGGCGCGGGCGGCACTAAGAGAGTTGCTGCCCGCCCCTGAGTCCAAAGCAAGGGGGGTAGGACATGCAAGCAAATGTTTCTCTGAGAATTGAGATTTACGTGCGTACTGGCTCGGACCGTTGGGGGTGGCGGGCAGCTGGGCCGACGTATCCAGACACGCGGGATTTCGTCGCCACAGACGCGCAACTCGTTCGCGCACTGCACACGTACTCAGCAATGGCGGCTCGGCTCATGTCCGGCCACATTTCGCGATTCCGGATGGTCGTCCACACGCTCTGTACCGGCCGGCTGGTAGGACACTACGAATGGACGCGGTCCGCCGAGACCGGCCGTATGGTCCCCGCCGCGGAACCGTGGACGCATTGGGACGAAGCAGACCGGGCAGCGGCATAAGCCGGACATGGGATGGGGCGTGTGGCTGGACGACAGGGCACCGGGCCAGACGCCACCCCGCGGGCACACTGCCTGATCACGGCGCCTGATCACGACAGAGCCCCGCCCTCTTGCGCAAGAGGGGCGGGGCCTTGGTCTGACGCGCGCGCGGTACCACATCAGATGGTGTCGAGCGTGCCTGCCTTGATGCCCGCCACGAACGAGGCGAACGCACCAGCCTGAACGTTCAGGGTGGGACCGCTCGGGTTCTTGGAGTCGCGGATGGGGACCACGCCGTGCGAGCTGGCGAGGTTGGCGGCCACTTCGATGCACTGGCCGCCGTTGTCGCTGTATGAGGACTTGGACCATCGGAGGGGTTCGGTCATCACGGGATGCCCTTTCGTAACTGGCTGATCACGGCGATAGATTCCGCCGGTGAGTGCGATTCCGCCTGTAGCTGATGGTAGGCGCTCAGCATGGGCAGAACGAATGTGTTGTCCCGTTCGAGGTGCCCCCGTTGAGCGGACTCCGCGTACGACAAGAGCGAGCGGTCCGACAACGTCAGTACCGTTATGGGCAAGTTGAACGGTCTGCGGTCTCCCATGTCGAACGGGGCCACCTGAAGCACGCTGTTCGGTAGCGCCGCGAACTCAACCAGCCGCGCCAACTGGGCTTCCATGATGTCCGGTCCCCCGATGGGACGGCGGATACAGCTTTCGTCCAGCACCACAAAGATCCACGGTGGGGGCGTCCGGACGAGCGCCGCTTGTCGCTCCGCAACCAGCGCCACACGCTCGCTGGCCTGATCGGCCGTGACCGCCCCCCGCTTGACGGCGCTCCCGGCGAGCACGGATGCATACTCCGGTGTCTGGAGGAGACCAGGGATGACGCCCACTTCGTAGAGCCGGATTTCCGCTGCCCGCCCCTCGTACCCGACGTACTCCGGGAACCCTTCCAGCAACGAGCCATGCCGCATGTCGCGCCACTCGCGCTCGAACGAATCGGCCGTATCCCCTGTGTCGAACACAAGGTCAAGCTTGCGCGAGAACGCGAGGGTTGGCGGTTTCCGGGCAGTTTCAATAGCCGAAATATGCTGACTGGAATATTCCACCTTCCCGGCTAGGTCTTCCTGGCTCCAGCCGCGATCCTCCCGCAACCTGCGCACACGGGCGCCAAAGGCCGCTCGTGGGCTGCTCTCCGGGTTCAGTTCCCTGCGGTTGACCATGCTGCCTTCAACCCCTCCTTCGGTTCTGGCTAGTTGAAGGGAATCTGACTCTAGGCCACGCTTGGTCGCCTTGGTAGTGATCCCGCTACGGAGAGGAGCGGACGTGCCCCGGAAGCGGACGCCCCCCAAGCCCAGTGACGCGGACCAGCTGCACGCGCTGATAGCAGCCGGCGGAGTCTGGGGCTTGGCCCCGGCATGGGTTCCTCGTGGCGGGTACACGCTGCCAACACGCCTTGTGCTGCGGCGTGTCGAAACCGGGCTTCTGATCGCATCCGTTCCGAGGATCGGCGAGAAGTGGTGACCCTGCTGAAAGGAGATTGGCACGTGGATTACGAACATGTGGGCCCGGAGTACTGGGCCAACAGCGACCGCGAGAACGCTGAGGAAGTGGGATCGAAGTTCGTTAACGCGCTACGGCGGGTGGGGGTCGATTTCGACTCCATCGGCATTGAGACGCCATGCGGAAACTGTGAGCAACCGGACTATCGAATCTCACTCGGATGGATCTCGCTTGACGAGGCCAGCCAAATGACGAATACAGTCAACGCAGCACTTGACGAACTGAACCAGTACCGGCGAGCACGCCGTGTTCTTGGCGGGCACCCCGAGTGAGTGCCGCTGGGGTATCAGGCACCCTTCCGGGCGACGTAGTGACCGTGCACCGGATGCGCGGGGGCGCCCGTACCCAGGGATCAATGGCCACCTATGAACCTCCGTTCCTGCCGGACGTAGCCGGATTGGATATCCTCCCCGGTCTTCTGCCCGGTATCCCGGCAGGAACGGAGCACCACCACCGCCATTGGCCAGGACTCCCTAATGGCGGGGTCTGATCCCGTGTGACGAACGGGGCGGGATCAGACACAACCCCTTGTAGCTCAGTGGTAGAGCCCCAGAGGCCGCGTTCCGCAACCCGCCTCCCCTCTGGATAACTCCGGTTCGAATCCGGGCAAGGGGACTCCCGCCCCGACCACATGCCATTCCTGGGGAGGTATCGGTAAGTGGTCGGGGTGGGTTCGCAAGTCAGAGCACCACTCGAAGAAGAGGAGTGTTGACATGACAGCAGTAGCAGTGGAGCGGGAAACCGCTCGGGGGCTGGTCAGTGACCAGTTCTTCGCGCGGCTCAGTAAGCGCGTGATGACGAATAACGTCATCGCGCCGGAGTTGGCCGACCGCATCACGGAACAGGCGCTTGCGTACCTGGCCACAGCCGCACAGAAGCCTAAGGACGCACCCACCCTGTACATGAGCCCGATGGTGGATCTGGGCTGGCACGCGTTCATGGAGTACACGAAGCAGTACGACGAGTTTTTCGTGTCCCACGGCTGGCCCAAGGTGCACCACCGCCCGTGCGACGGCTACGGCGGTGAGGTGTATCCGCCAGCGGAGACCGTACTCCCCCTCACTGTCCAGGCAATCGAGCGGGCGGGCTACAACCCCGACCCTGAACTCTGGGACGCCAACCGAGTTGACTGCGGGGACACCTGCGGTGACGACGGCGGCGGCGGCAACCCGCCTGACTGTGGGCACTCGCACTAGATCTTCGCGTCGCTGAGGCGTCGCCCCCCACCGGTACCGTGGTGGGGGTCGACGCTGGCAACAAGGAGAGAATCTATGGCAAAAGATGAAGCCGGGCAGGGACGCGTAACCGTATTTCAGTTGTTGCACGACTGGCCCGATAGCTACTGCGTCATGGCGTTCACGACCACGGGGCATTTCGGAGATACGGCAGTTCTCGGGGTTATCTCGGTACCGGAAAACCCGTTTGAACCTGGTGATTTGTTTGCTGTAGCGGGTAGGCATGACCCGTCCAGGCTTTACGGCAATGCGCACGCGCACGCCCGGGGCGCGTGGCTCGCTTGTCTGGGGTTCTCGGCTCGACTCACGCCAAAGCCAGAAACTCTTGACCTACCGGATACAGCATGGTCGCTGGGCATGGTGCAGCGCGTTGAACTCGAAAAGCCACTGTACGGGCACAGTGTGGTCGTGGCTGGCCGTATGACACTCGCAGACCCAGAGCTGATGGAAAGGGCCCGGGGACTTCTTCCGACCCCGGCAGAGGGTCGGTACGGCCCCGTAAAGCACTGACCAAGGGACCCCAGAGGCCCCGTCCGTCTGTGCCGCGTGGCAGACGGGCGGGGCTTTCCTGTCCTCAACGGGTCCCGCTCTCCGCTCAGTCGCCCAACGGCGATGTGCACCGGGGCCGGCTAGCGGGACCCGTCCAGGGGCGATCCTAGATGCCGCTCTCGCGGCCCTGGTCCGCGCTCGGGTCCCGGACGAACGTGCCACGGCCCCACTCGGTCTCGACAAGACCACGTTCGCGGAGCACCCGCACCGCCCGCCGGGCAGTCTCCCGAGCTACACCGTGCCGCTCGCACAGTTCGGACTCTGACGGGATGCGCTCACCGGGCTGGATTCTGCCCGCCTCGATATCCACGGTCAGCGCGTCCAGGACCCGCATATACGGGGCTCGCGGGCGGTGCGGGTCGGGCGGGCTCTCAGGCATAGGGAGAGCGTAGACAAGCGGCCAAAGATGGGCGACTTAGACGGGCAGGCGAGTTAGACGGGTAGACGAGTTAGGCGAGTTGGCATTACCGTCCTACCTGAAAACAAGAACGCCCCGGTAGACCGCTTCGGACCGGTCTGCCGGGGCTGATCGAGACAGCCCGGAGGAGCTGAAACGACTTATGCGCGATCTTATCGCCCGAGCCCTTACGTGGATGCTGCGGCTGATGCTGCCCGCTCAAGGGCGCCACGGCGCAACGGCCACCCCGACGACTCCCGAGCCCGCTCACGTAAACCCGTGGGGCACACCGTGGCCGACCCCGACCCCCAAGCGCGTTGACGACCTGTACGCGCCGCTTGACGGGGAAGAGATCCGACTCGTCCGTCCGTACGCGCTCACCGAATTCACGATGGAACTCGGCGTGATCCATGAGCGGCGCCGGGCTGCCGAACTCGCCACGCTCGGCGTGGACTACCCGTATGCGTACGAGGGCGACCACTTCACTCAGTACGCGTCGGCTGCTGCGGGGGTAACGGCATGACCCGCGACGAGCTGATAGCCGCGCTCACCGCCGAACCGAGCCCCACTCTGTCCGGCGCCCGTTGCTGCCGTTGCCGACGGTGGACGTACGCGCCTGTTCAGGTCCGGTACATCGAGCGACAGAGCGGCCCGGGATTCACCCTCTACGCGTGCCCGAGTCACGCCGTGGCGCTCGGTGCGGGCCCAACCCCCGATGACGTCGTGCGCAACCCGTAGGCGCGCGTACAGCCCCGCCCGACCACCTACTGGGCGGGGCCCCTCCCTCTCAATCCCCAAGGAGTAGAGCAATGGCATGCGCCATGCCGAAAGGCGGTTCCTGTAGTGGCTGTGAAGAGTGCGACCCGTCAATGTTCCTGCCCGCCCAACAGCCGTACTTCGGCCAGGGTGAACCCGGCGGAGACTTGGACCCGCACGAACAACCCGATGGACACCCGCACTAAGTCATAGCGGGGCGCGTAGCCCCTAGCGGAAAGCGACCAGCCCCGTTCGGCCAAGTGTCGGGCGGGGCTTCTGTGTGCCCGAGTTGTGTACGTGATGTGGGACTCGCGTGATAGGCATTGACGATCTTGTTGCGCCACCAGGGGAGGGAAACCGCGTGAAGCGGAAAACGTGGATCATCACGGGAGTTGCAGTGCTCGCGTTCGGCGGGGTGCTGTCGCTGTTCGAGGACGAGCCGGACAAGGCAACGGCCGAACCCAAACCGTCCGCTTCGGCGCCCGACAAGCCCGACGAGAAACCGAGTGCGGAGCCGTCCAAGCCGTCCGGTATTCCGTCGCCCAACGAGGTACAGACCGGGACCCTGATCCTTGCTCTGTATGCCGTGGAGCCCGGTCTAGTGGCAGATGAAGACAGGGCCGTTGACCGGGCTCGGAACGTCTGCCTAGACATCACGGGTGGCAAGGATGCGGGGACTGTCCAGAGCAACGCCAAAGCCCGGTTCGAGGGTGGCGACGTGCCGAGCCTCACGGACGACCAGGCGGCCGAGATCGTGTCCGCTGTGAAGTCGTCGTTCTGCGACTGACCAGACAGCAGACCAGCCCCGTTCGGCCACGCGCCGAGCGGGGCTTTTTCATGCCCTGACCTGGTGATTTCCCAACTCCCAGGGTGTACGGTCTACCCCCGGGCCGCCCCCCTCAAAGCAGCACTTGCGGTGGAGGGTTGGGAGTCAAGGGTGAAGCGCAGCGCAATCGGCGCAGCCGACGCGACGAAGGAGCGCCCTTGACGCCCAACCCGCAACCGCGACACTGAAACCTAGGGGCGGCCCCCACCCGCCATCAAACGCCCCGGCCCACCCCGACTACCCCTCGGCCCTCACCCGACGTCGACCCCCGACATCAACCCCCACTACCCCTCCCCCCGAACCTCCACCACCGTCGCCCCCCGCGCCGGAGACGACGCCACCCGTGCCGTGCGGCAGGTGCCTGAGGCGTGCAGGGCCTCCGCGACCTCCTTCGCCGCGTCCGGGTCCTTCGTCAGGAAGGCCGTCGTCGGGCCCGAGCCCGAGACCAGGGCTGCCAGGGCGCCCGCCGCCGTGCCCGCCGCGAGGGTGTCGGCGAGAGAGGGGCGGAGAGTGAGGGCCGCGGGTTGGAGGTCGTTGGACAGGGCGCCGGCCAGGGCGGTGGCGTCGCCCGTGCGGAGCGCTTCCAGGAGGGCGGGGTCGGCGGACGGAGCGGGGACCGGCGTGCCCTCCGTCCGGCGGTCGAACTCGCGGAACACTGTCGGCGTGGACAGGCCGCCGTCGGCGACGGCGAACACCCAGTGGAAGTCGCCGCCCACATCGAGCGGGGTGAGCTGTTCGCCACGGCCGGTGCCCAGGGCCGCGCCGCCGATCAGGCTGAAGGGGACGTCGCTGCCCAACTCGGCGCAGATGGCGAGGAGTTCGTCCCGCGCGGAGCCCAGCGACCAGAGGGTGTCGCAGGCCAGCAGCGCGCCCGCGCCGTCCGCACTGCCGCCGGCCATGCCGCCCGCGACGGGGATGTCCTTGGCGATATGGATATGGACGCGCGGGTCGATGCCGTGGCGTTCCGCCAGCGCCAGCGCCGCGCGGGCCGCCAGGTTGGTGCGGTCGAGGGGGACCTGTGCCGCGTCGGGCCCCGTGCAGGTGATGCGCAGTTCGTCGGCCGGGGTGACGGTGATCTCGTCGTACAGACCCACGGCGAGGAAGACATTCGCCAGGTCGTGAAAGCCGTCGGGACGGGCCGCGCCCACCGCCAGCTGTACGTTCACCTTCGCGGGCACCCGTACCCGTACCCACTCGGTCGCGCTCACGCGCCCGCCCCCTTCGACTCCGCGATCCGTGACTCGACGGTCCGCGCCTCCGCGATCCGCGCGAATTCCTCGACTGTCAGTGCCTCGCCGCGTGCCTGCGGCGAGACGCCCGCCGCGACGAGCGCCGCCTCCGCCGCCGGGGCGGAGCCCGCCCAGCCGGCCAGCGCCGCGCGCAGCGTCTTGCGGCGCTGCGCGAAGGCCGCGTCGACGACCGCGAAGACCTCGGCCCTGGAGGCCGTCGTCTTCACCGGCTCGCTCCTGCGTACCAGCGAGACAAGTCCGGAGTCCACATTGGGCGCGGGCCAGAAGACCGTACGGCCGATGGCGCCGGCCCGCTTGACGTCCGCGTACCAGTTGGCCTTCACGGACGGCACCCCGTACACCTTGCTGCCGGGCGCGGCGGCCAGCCGGTCGGCGACCTCCGCCTGGACCATCACCAGCGTCCGCTCGATGGTCGGGAAGCGTTCCAGCATGTGCAGCAGCACGGGGACGGCCACGTTGTACGGGAGGTTGGCGACCAGCGCGGTCGGCGCCGGGCCCGGCAGTTCCTCGACGCGCATCGCGTCGGAGTGTACGAGCGAGAAGCGTCCGGCGCGCCCCGGCATCCTCGCCTCGATCGTCGCGGGCAGCGCGCCCGCCAGGACGTCGTCGATCTCCACGGCCGTCACCCGGTCCGCCGCCTCCAGCAGCGCCAGCGTCAGCGAGCCGAGTCCGGGGCCGATCTCCACGACGACATCGTCCGGGCGCACCTCGGCGGTGCGGACGATCCTGCGGACGGTGTTGGCGTCGATGACGAAGTTCTGTCCGCGCTGTTTGGTCGGGCGTACGCCCAGCGCCGCGGCCAGTTCGCGAATGTCCGCGGGGCCCAGCAGGCCATCGGGGGCGCCGGGCGCGGCGGCGTGGGGCTCGGGGGCGTCGGGCTCAGTGGTGCTCACCCGGTCAGCCTACGGCCGCAGTGGGGCCAGGGACTCGCCCCCCGCTGCACGTAGAGCTTCTTCGCGCGGTACGTCTGCTCCTCGGCCGGCGCGTCCTGCGGCCGTCCGCGGCCGCCGAGCGCGTGCCAGGTGCCGGTGTCGAACTGGTACAGCCCGCCGTAGTTCCCCGACGCGTCGACGGCCCCCGGCCGGCCGCCCGACTCGCAGGCGGCGAGCCCGGCCCAGTTGAGCCCGTCCGCACCGGCCACGGAGGCGGGCGCCGTCTTCGTGCCCACCCTCACCCGCTGGATGACCGCCCGGCGCACCACCTCTTCGTGGATCTTCCGCGGCTTCTTCTTGACGCCGTTGACCGTGCGCAGGGCGTAGGTGACCCGGCGCACGCCCGGCCGGCCCTGCTGGTCGACCACCTCCGTCCCGCGGAAGAGGCCGGGGTCCGCGGTCCGCACGGTGTCGTACGGGATGGGCTCGTCGCGTACCTGTTCACCGGCGGTGATCCGCATCACGGTGATCGTCGACCCGTCACGCGGGAAGGTGTCCAGCGGTACGGACGTGGTGTCCTGCCCGCGCAGTGCGAGACCGGCCTGCGCCAGGGCCTCGGCGACGGTCGCCGCGTTGGTACGGATCGTGTGTTCGCGGCCGTCCGCCATGAAGGTCACGGTCCGCTCGGTCCGTACGTCCAGGGCCAGTCCGGTACGGGAGATCGCGGCCGAGCGGGAGACGGAGAGGAACGCGCCCTCCGCGCGCACCCCGAGCTGGCGCAGCGCTCCTTCGACGGTGCGGGCCGTCGTCCACACCTGGCGCCGGTGTCCGTCGAGGGTGAGCAGGACGGGCCGCCCGTAGCGGACGACGACCTCGTCGCCGTCGGCGAGCTCCGCGCCGGGCGCAGGGGCGACGATGTCGTGCGCGCCGACCGTCACGCCCTCGTGCGCGAGCAGGTCCTCCACCTCTCCGGCGAAGGTGTGCAGGGTGCGCGGCTCGCTGCCGTCGACGGTGAGTTCCACGGCCTTGTCGTTGACGACGAACGCGGAGGTGCCGCCGGCGAGGAAGGCGACGACGAGCGCCTGCGGGACGAGCCGGCGCAGCGCCTCGGGGGAGGGGGAGGCGGTGGAGGCTGCGGAGGCGGCGGGCCTGGCCTGAGCGATCGCGGGCGGGGCGGCCCCGAACGGCACGGCCTCGGGCGGGGCGGCCCCGGACGGCACTGCCTTGGACGGCACTGCCCCGGACGGGGTGGCTCGCCGGGCGGGTTTACGGCGGCCCAGCCCGCCCCGTGCCGCACGGTGACTGCCCTGCGCATTGCTCACGACGCCTCACGAGATCCGGTCCGGTCCGCCGCGGCCCTGACGCACACGGCCGCGGTGCCCCCGGAGACTAATGGAGGCTTCGTCACTCTCCAAAGCGACTCGACTACGCCGCGTGCCGACGCTACCCTGTGCCCTCCCGCCAGGACCCCCGGTCCGTTATGCGTCAGTAACCGAACGCACGCGCCGTATTGCGGGAGACCGCCTCGGCCATGGCGTCCTCACCGATCCCCCGCACCTCGGCCATCGCGCGGAGCGTGACCGGAATGAGATAAGGCGCATTGGGCCGACCGCGGTACGGCGCCGGCGTCAGAAAGGGCGCGTCCGTCTCGACGAGAACCAGCTCCAATGGCGCTACTGTGAGCGCGTCACGCAACGGCTGAGCGTTTTTGAATGTGACATTGCCCGCAAAAGACATGTAATAGCCGGCGGCGGCACATATCTCGGCCATTTCCGCATCACCGGAATAGCAATGGAACACCGTGCGTTCCGGAGCGCCTTCTTCCGCGAGAATACGCAGCACATCGGCGTGCGCCTCGCGATCGTGGATCACGAGCGCCTTGCCATGGCGTTTGGCGATCTCGATATGGGCGCGGAAGGAACGCTCCTGGGCGGCCATGCCCTCGGGTCCGGTACGGAAGTGATCGAGCCCCGTCTCGCCGACGGCCCGTACCGGCTCCAGCGCGGCCAGCCGGTCGATCTCGGCCAGCGCGTCGTCGAGAGCGGTGTCGCCGCCGCCCTCACGGGCCCCCTGCCGCGACCAGCCGTCGGGGTCGCCGTGCACGATGCGGGGCGCTTCGTTGGGGTGCAGCGCGACCGCCGCGTGGACGTTCTCGTACGCCGCCGCCGTCTGCGCGGCCCAGCGCGAGCCCTTGATGTCGCACCCCACCTGGACCACCGTCGTCACACCGACCGAAGCAGCCTTGGCGAGACCGTCCTCGACCGTGCCGTCCTGCATGTCCAGGTGGGTGTGCGCGTCCGCGACCGGCACCCGAAGGGGTTCGGGCAGCGGGGGCGGGGCTTGTTTCGAACTCATGGGCGCGATCCTACGAGGGCCGCGCCCGGGAGATCACCCGCGGTGGTACGGCCGACGCGGGCAGCTCACCCTCGGTGCGGGGCCGGGGTGGCTCACCCTCGGTGCTGCGCGGGGTGGCTCACCCACGGTGTTGCGCGGGCGGTCACCCTCGGTGCTGATGGTGCTGGAAGGGGTGCAGGAGGTCGGAGAGGTGCCAGTGGTGCTGCCTGGCCGCCTTGCCCGCCCCAGCCCCCGCCCCCGTCGCCGTCTCTGTAGCCGTCCCTGTCGCCTCGGACGCCCCGTCCTCCCCCGACGGGGCGGCTCCGGCGGGTATCTCCCCGCCCGCCTGCGCCGGTATCTCCTCGGCCGCCGCGGCGCGCTTGGTCTTCGCCGGGTGGTGCCGCTCCGCCATGAGCGCCCGTACCGAAGAGACCTGGCCGGAACGCATGATGCGGACGACATGCCCCCCGCAGTTGACGCAGTTCGGGCTGGACAGCGGGGAAGGTACCCGCACGCCCTCGGACTTGTAGACGACGTAATTGTGGCCCGAGCCGTCGACGTGGTGCTCTATGTCGTACGCCTGCTCCCAGCCGTGCCCACAACGCATACAACAAAAGGCATATGCCTCGTGGGCAACGGCGGTACCCGTGATCTCACTCATGCCAGCTCCTCTCCACTGACCAAGTGGACGCCTTTGACAGCGGGAGCGCATCAGCCCTGTCGATTAATGGATTGGTCTTGGCCTTCTCATGCCCAAAGGGCGCGGCACGCGGTCTGTGCTTTACATTTCACGAAATTCCTTTGCCGTCCGCGGGGGACGTGCGCTCAGCGGCCGTTCCGGCTGCCGTACGCGCGGCGTTCTTCGCGGCCACGACCGCGTCGAACACCTCGCGCTTGGGCAGGCCCGCCTCGGCGGCGACGGCCGCGATGGCCTCCTTGCGCCGCTCCCCCGCCTCCTCTCGCACCCGTACCCGCCGCACCAGTTCCTCGGGGTCGAGCTCTCCGGCCGTCCGCTCCGGGGCGCCATCCACGACCACGGTGATCTCTCCCCGTACGCCCTCGGCCGCCCAGGCCGCCAGCTCGCCGAGACCGCCGCGCCGCACCTCTTCGTATGTCTTGGTCAGTTCGCGGCAGACGGCCGCCCTGCGGTCGGCGCCGAAGACCTCGGCCATCGCGGCGAGGGTGTCGTCCAGGCGGTGCGGCGCCTCGAAGTAGACGAGCGTGCGCCGCTCGTCCGCGGCCTCCCGCAGCCGGCCGAGCCGCTCGCCCGCCTTGCGCGGCAGGAAACCCTCGAAGCAGAAACGGTCCACCGGCAGCCCGGAGAGCGCCAGCGCGGTCAGCACGGCCGACGGGCCCGGCACGGCCGTGACCTTGATGTCCCGCTCGACCGCCGCCGCGACCAGCCGGTAGCCGGGGTCGGAGACGGACGGCATGCCCGCGTCCGTGACCAGCAGCACCCGCGCCCCGCCCGTCAGCGCCTCGACCAGCTCCGGCGTCCGCGCGGACTCATTGCCCTCGAAGTACGACACGACCCGGCCGCGGGTCTGCACACCGAGCGCCTGGGTGAGCCTGCGCAGCCGCCGCGTGTCCTCCGCGGCGATCACATCGGCGGTCTCCAGTTCGGTGGAGAGCCGGGGCGGCGCGTCCGTGACATCACCGATGGGCGTCCCTGCGAGTACCAGCGTTCCAATCACATCCGCCATCCTCGCAGGGCGCGAGGCGCCCCACTCACAGCGGCGTTCCCTACGATGGCGCGGTGACCAGTACTGCGCCAGAAGCCCTGCACGGGCACGACGCCGGCGACAAGCCGCCCTCATGGCCTCAGCGGCTGCGCCGATTCGGCCATGTGCCCCGGCCGGTGACCGGGCTGCGCGAGCGGCTGGTGCCGCCGTACACCCGGCCCTCGGAGCGGCTGTGGGCCGTGCTCGGCGTGCCTCCACGGCTCGCGGACCGGATGATCCGCTGGTCCGCGTGGGGCGGGCCGCTGCTCGTGGCGCTGGTCGCCGGGGTGCTGAGGTTCTGGAACCTGGGCAGCCCCAAGGCGGTGATATTCGATGAGACGTATTACGCGAAGGACGCGTGGGCGCTCATCAACCAGGGGTACGAGGGCAGCTGGCCCAAGGACATCGACAAGTCGATTCTGCGGGATCCGTCGTCGGTCCCGGTGCCGACCGATCCCGGCTATGTGGTGCATCCGCCGGTGGGCAAGTGGGTCATCGGTCTCGGCGAGCACTTCTTCGGGTTCAACCCCTTCGGCTGGCGCTTCATGGTGGCGGTGCTCGGCACCCTGTCGGTGCTGATGCTGTGCCGGATCGGGCGGCGGCTGTTCCGTTCCACATTCCTGGGGTGCCTGGCGGGCGCGCTGCTCGCGGTGGACGGCCTGCACTTCGTGATGAGCCGTACGGCCCTGCTCGACCTCGTGCTGATGTTCTTCGTGCTGGCCGCCTTCGGCTGTCTGCTGATCGACCGCGACTGGGCACGGCGGAAACTGGCGGCGGCGCTCCCGGTGGACGAGGACGGCGTGCTGCGCCCGGACAGGGACGTCGCGGAGAATCTGCGGCTCGGCTGGCGGCCCTGGCGGATCGCGGCCGGACTGATGCTGGGCCTGGCGTTCGCGACGAAGTGGAACGGGCTCTACATCCTGGCCGCCTTCGGGATCATGTGTGTGGTGTGGGACCTGGGCGCGCGCCGGACGGCGGGCGGGGGGCCGTTCTGGGGGGTGTTCCGGCGCGATCTGGTGCCGGCCTTCTTCTCGACGGTCCCGGTCGCGATCCTCACGTACATCGCCTCATGGACCGGCTGGATCGTCACCGACAAGGGCTACTTCAGGAACTGGGCCGAGACGGCGGGCAAGGGCGGCAGCTGGACCTGGCTGCCCGACTGGCTGCGCAGCCTCTGGCACTACGAGAACGAGGTCTACAGCTTCCACGTCAATCTGACGTCGGGCCACACCTACCAGTCGAACCCGTGGAGCTGGATCGTCCTGGGCCGCCCGGTCTCCTACTTCTACGAGGACCCGGCGGCCGGCACCGACGGCTGCCCGGCGTCCACGGCCGGCAAATGCGCCCGCGAGGTGCTGGCGATCGGTACCCCGCTGCTGTGGTGGGCGGGGGCCTTCGCGCTCTGCTACGTCCTGTACCGCTGGTTCTTCCGCCGCGACTGGCGCGCGGGCGCGATCGCCTGCGCGGTGGCGGCGGGCTGGGTGCCGTGGTTCCTGTACCAGGAGCGGACGATCTTCCTCTTCTACGCGGTCGTCTTCGTCCCGTTCCTCTGTCTCGCGGTGACGATGATGATCGGCGCGATCGTGGGACCGGCGGGTTCCGACGAGAGACGCAGAACGATCGGCGCGGTCGGTGCCGGGGTGCTGGTCCTGCTGATCATCTGGAACTTCATCTACTTCTGGCCGCTGTACACGGGCACGGCGATCCCACTGGACTCGTGGCGCAACCGGATGTGGCTCGACACCTGGGTCTGACCACGCCGGACAGAAGACACCTGGCGGGAGACGCCTGACGGGAGACGCCTGACGGGAGACGCCTGACGGGAGACGCCTGACAGGGGATATCGGACAGGGGACATCGGACGGGAGACGTCGGACAGGAGACAAGGAAACGACCAGGAAACGATGCGGGAACGGTGACGGCAAGGGGGCGCGTCAGTCCGATAACGCTCGTCGGTGCTCGCCCCCTGTGACACACCGGTCCCGTAGAGTCCACACGACATCCCCTTGAACACGTTCAGATGTTCCGGGGGCTCCTGGGGAGGGGGACTGCACTCATGCGCAGTGGAGCCAAGATCGCCGTCATAGGCGGGGTGTTCGCCGTGTTCGCCGGCGGCGTCGGGTACGGCGCGTACAACGTGTACGACGGGCTCACCGGCGGCAGCGGATCCCCGGCCGGCGACTCCACCACGACGGCCGAGGTCAAGACCGGACCGCTGAGCGCCGCCGAGGTCGACAAGGCCGCGAAGGACTTCCTGACGGGGTGGGCGAAGGGGGACGAGGCGGCCACCGTCGCCCAGCTGACCAACGACCCCACCACCGCCGAGGCCGTCATCGGCGGCTACCGCGACGAGGCCCATGTCACCGACGCGGTGATCACGCCGGGGCAGGCGGTCGGCGCCAAGGTCCCGTTCACCGTCAAGGCCACCGTCTCGTTCGACGGGAAGACCAAGCCCCTGTCGTACGCCTCGGAACTGACCGTGGTGCGCGGGCTGACCACCGGGCGCCCGCTGGTCGACTGGGCGCCCT
Organism: Streptomyces sp. NPDC094034; assembly: GCF_040303865.1. Lineage (NCBI taxonomy): Bacteria > Bacillati > Actinomycetota > Actinomycetes > Kitasatosporales > Streptomycetaceae > Streptomyces > Streptomyces sp. NPDC094034. The sequence goes on from NZ_JBEOUD010000002.1 coordinate 46,680, forward strand.
CGGTGATCCATCCGAAGCTGACGAAGGACACCCGCCTCGTCACCAACGAGGCCTCCGCTCCCCCGATCAAGGCCGTCGACCGTGACGGCGTCGAGCTGACGAAGGAGAAGTACCCCTCGCTCCGGCCGATTCTGGACGAGCTGCGCAAGCGGTACGGCGACGACGCGGGCGGCACGCCCGGCGTCGAGCTGGTGCTGAGGAGCGACACCGAGAGCGTGCCGGACCAAACGCTGCTCACGCTCTCCAAGGGCGCGCCCGGCGAACTGACGACCACGCTGGACGCGAGCGTGCAGGCCGCCGCCGAGCGGGCGGTGAAGAAGTACAGCGAGGCGTCGGTCGCCGCCGTCAAGCCCAGTACGGGCGAGATCCTGGCCGTCGCCAACAACCGCGAGGACGGCTGGAACGCGGCGATGCTCGGCAGACAGGCGCCGGGCTCCACGATGAAGATCGTGACCGCGGCGATGCTGCTGGAGAAGGGTCTCGTGGCCGCCGACCGGGCGGCCGAGTGTCCCAAGGAAGCGATGTACCAGGGCCGTACGTTCACGAACCTGGACGGATTCTCCATCGCGGGCGGCACGTTCACCCAGAGCTTCGCCCGCTCCTGCAACACCGCCTTCATCAAGCTGATCGACGACACCAAGGACGACGCGGCGCTGAAGGCCGAGACCGAGGAGGTCTTCGGCATCGGCCTCGACAACTGGAAGACGGGTGTCGCGTCCTTCGACGGCAGCGTGCCGGCCGCGACCGGCGGTGAGGCGGCGGCGCAGTACATCGGGCAGGGCACGGTCCAGATGAACGTCCTCAACATGGCGTCCATCACCGCGACCGCCAAGAACGGCTCGTTCAAGCAGCCCGTCATCGTGCCGCGTTCGCTGGACGACCGGCAACTGGCCACCGCCGCGCGCTCGCTGCCGTACAACGTGGCGAGCCAGCTGCGCGGCATGATGCGGGTCACGGCCACGAGCGGTACGGCGGCGAACGCGATGTCCGGGCTCGGCGGCGACAAGGGCGCGAAGACCGGTTCCGCGGAGGTCGACGGCCAGGCCACCTCCAACAGCTGGTTCACGGGCTATCAGAACGACCTCGCCGCCGCGGCGGTCGTCCAGGCGGGCGGCCATGGCGGCGACGCGGCGGGACCGGTGGTGGCGTCGGTGCTGGCCGCCGGGTGAGAGCGGGGGGACGGCGGGGCGCCGGAGCTCTCCCCCGAGGGCATGTGCCCCGCCTCCGCGCGGCCCTTGGTCCGGACGGGCCCCTTTGGCAACACTCGCCGGACAGCTCCTGACAGATCCCCTTTTATCCGTCAGCTCGTGATCTCCTTTCGTCACGGAGGTATCAATGTGATGAATGGACAATCACACGAGGACACGGACCATCACGACACGACCGACAGTGACAGCGACCGGAACCAGAACCGGGACCAAAACCGGGACCAGGACCGGGACCAGGACACGGCCAACCGATCCGAGACACCCCGGCGTCTCCTGCTGACCACGGCCGCGCTCGCGCCGCTGCTGGCCGGGATCGGCACCACCGTCGCCCGCGCCCAGTCCCCGGATCCGGCCCCCGCCGACGCCGCGGTGAAGGGCGGCGGTCACCCGCACGAGCCGCTCCAGCCGGTGACCACCACCCCGGCCGACTGGCGGCAGGTCGCGCGGGAGCTGGGCCGGCAGGGCGCCATGGCGGGCGACGAGGCGTACAACACCCACTTCCCGCGCGGGGACCTCGATGTCGTCTCCTACGGAGTCCGGGTCTCGCCCCAACTCGCCCTGGGCTCACACGTGGCGTTCGTCCGCTACACCGACGGCAGCGTGCTGGCCATGGGCGATCTCACGGTGACCGAGGGCGAGCTCCATGAGGTGACGGATGTCCTCCAGGCGCACGGCATCGAGCAGACCGCGCTGCACAAGCATCTGCTCGCCCACTCCCCCGACGTCTGGTGGACCCATGTCCACGCGCATGGACGGGACCCGGTGGCCATCGCCCGCGGTCTGCGCGCGGCGCTCGACCGCACCGCGACCCCGCCCCCGAATCCGCGGCCGTCGAAGCCCCTCGACCTGGACACCGAGGGCATCGACGCCGCGCTGGGAATGAAGGGCTCGGACGACGGCGGGGTCTACAAGGCGACCTTCGCGCGCCGTGAGGTCATCGTCGAGAGAGGCATGGCGCTGCCCCGCGGCCTGGGCGCGATCTCGGCGTTCATCTTCCAGCCGCTCGGCGCCGGCAAGGCCGCGCTGAACGGCGATGTCGTGATGGTCGCCGAGGAGGTCCAGCACGTCATCAAGATTCTGCGGCGCGGCGGGATCGGTCTGGTCGAGCTGCACAACCACAGCCTGAGGGACGAGCCCCGCCTGTTCTTCATCCACCTGTGGGCCGTGGACGACGCCGTCGAACTGGCCAGGACCCTCCGCAAGGCGGTGGACGCCACGAACGTCGTCTCGGTCCGGCGCGGCGAGCACGGGGGATAGCGGGGCCCGCCCGCACGCCCGCAGGCCCGCACGCCCGCACGCCCGCAGGCCCGCAGGCCCGCACGCGGAACGGGACGGGGTGGGGCAGGTCGCACGGCGGCGCCCCAAAGCCCCACCCCGTCCCGTCCCGCCGCGCCCCGTCCCGCCGCGCCCCGTCCCGCCGCGCCCCGGTTCCCTCCCGCGCCTCGCCTTCTACGCCTCGCCCGCGATCGCTCTCCGCAGCCCCAGATTGCTCGTCAGGATCCCGCCGTCGACCGGCAGCGTCACCCCCGTGATCCAGGAGGCGTCGGCAGAGGCCAGAAACGCGACCGCCGCCGCGACATCGGCCGGCGTGCCCACGCGCCCCATCGGGTAGTGGGCCGCCGCACGCTCCAGTTCCGCCTCGCGGCCCGACCAGGCACCGGTGTGGATCGTGCCCGGCTCCACGAGGTTGACGCGGACGCCGCGCGGGGCGGCGTGGCCCGCCAGCGTACGGGTCAGACCGGCGAGGCCCGCCTTGGCCGCGCTGTAGGCGTGGTTGCCGAAGTCCTGTGCGCCGTTGACGGAGCCGATCGAGACGATCGCGCCCCGGCCCGAGGCCGCCAGATGCGGAAGCGCCGCACGGGCGCAGCGGAAGGCGCCCGTCAGGGTGATGTCGAGGTCCAGCGCCCAGACCTCGTCCGGCTCGTCCTCGAACAGCGGCGCGTCCCGCGTGCAGGAGTAGGCGTTGTTCACCAGCACGTCCAGCGAGCCGAAGGTCTCGGCCGCGTACGCCACCGCCGCCTCCACCGACGCCCGGTCGGCCACATCGCAGCCGAGCGCGACCGCGCCGGGGATGGACTCCGCCACCGTCACCGCCCGCTTCTCGTCCAGGTCCGTCACCAGGACGCGTGCGCCCTCCTCCGCCAGTCTGCGCGCGGTGGCCTCGCCGATCCCCCGGCCCGCTCCGGTGATCAGAACTCCGTGTCCGTCAAATCGCTTCATCCGGCGATGATGTCGCCGACCGCACGGCGCGCACCAGAGCCTGTGCGCGGGGGTCGGCCGTCACGCCCTTGCGCATCCCATTGGTCACATACCCCATCGCGATGCCCGACTCGGGATCGGCGAAGCCCAGCGAGCCGCCGCGCCCCGGGTGTCCGAAGGAGCCGGGGCCGAGCAGCGGGGCGGCCGGGCCGTGCAGCATGAAGCCCAGACCGAAGCGGGTGGCGACGACCAGTACCCGGTCGGGACCCGCCGACTCCTCCGTACGCGCGAGCGTCAGCGTCGCGGGCGCGAACAGCCGGTGGCCGTCGACGGGGCCGATCATCGCGGCGTAGCAGCGGGCCAGCGCGCGGGCGGTCGAGATGCCCCCGGAGGCGGGGAGTTCGGCGGCGCGGTAGGCAGGGGCGTTCTCGTCGGGGCGCGGTTCGATGACGCCGAACGCACGCCGCGTCAGGGACTCCGCGTCGCGGTACGCCTCCGACACGGACCGCTTGGGCCGCAGTCTGAGCGCGCCGCCGACCGCCGTCGGCTCCTCGACCGGGCCGATCCGGCCGACCCGGTGGGCCTCCTCGGCGGGCAGCCCGACCCAGAAGTCCAGCCCGAGCGGCCGGGCGATCTCCTCGGCGATCCACCGGCCCACGCTCCGGCCGGTGACCCGCCTGACCAGTTCGGCGATCAGCCAGCTGTAGGTGTGCGCGTGATAGCCGTGGCCGGTGCCCGGCTCCCACTCCGGCCGCTGGGCGGCCAGGGCCCGCGCGCCCGACTCCCCGTCGATGGCCTCGGCCGGGGTGAGCGACCGGTCGAGCACCGGCACCCCGGCGCGGTGCGACAGGAGATGGCGTACGAGCACCCGTTCCTTGCCGGCGGCCTTGAACTCCGGCCAGTACGTGCCGACCGGGGCGTCGAGATCGATCTGCCCGCGCTGGTGCAGCAGCAGCGGTACGGCGGCGGCGACGCCCTTCGTGGCGGAACGGACGACCTGCGCCGTGTCGACGGCCCAGGGGGCCGCGTCCGCGCCCCCGTCCCCCGTCTCCTGCCCGTGGACATCACGGGTGCCCGCCCACAGATCGACGACCTTGCGCCCGTCCCGGTACACGGCGACGGCCGCGCCCTGTTCTCCCAGCCGCTCGAAGTTCCGTACGAACGCGTCCCTGACCGGCTCGAAGCCCGCCTCCACCGTGCCCTGGACGTCCACGCCCGCTCTCCCGCCCCGTCGGTACCCACGCCTCGTACCGCTCGTCGTCCCGCCACGCCCCGGCGGCGCGACCTCTCTATGGTGCAACGTGTCCCGGCGACACGGAACGCGGGTCGAAACCGAACGGCAGCTCCAGCCTGTGCGCGCCCATCAGCTGCTCGTCGCCGAGGAGCCGCCCGGTGGGCCCGTCCGCCACGATGACGCCCTCGCTCAGGATCACCGCACGCGGACAGAGTTCGAGAGCGTACGGCAGATCGTGCGTCACCATCAGTACGGTGATGTCCAGCGCCCGCAGGATGTCGGCCAGTTCGCGCCGGGACGCCGGGTCGAGATTGGACGAGGGCTCGTCGAGTACGAGGATCTCCGGCTCCATCGCGAGGACGGTCGCCACCGCGACCCGGCGGCGCTGCCCGAAGGAGAGATGGTGCGGCGGCCGGTCCGCGTACTGCGCCATCCCGACCTGGTCGAGCGCCGCGGTGACCCGGGCCGCCAGCTCGGGGCCGCGCAGCCCGGAGGCCGCCGGGCCGAACGCCACGTCCTCGCGCACCGTCGGCATGAACAGCTGGTCGTCCGGGTCCTGGAAGACGATGCCGACCCGGCGGCGGATCTCGGCCAGATTCCGCTTCGCCACCGGCACCCCGGCGACCGCGACCGAACCGGCCCCGGCGGTGAGGATGCCGTTGAGATGCAGGACGAGCGTGGTCTTGCCCGCGCCGTTGGGCCCGAGCAGCGCCACACGTTCACCGCGTCCGACGGTCAGATCGACACCGAAGAGGGCCTGATGGCCGTCGGGGTAGGCGTACGCGAGCCCGCTGACCTCAAGGGAGGCGGGCACGCCGGGGACGGAGTGCTCGGTCATAGGGTCCAGCCAAGCAGACAGACGGCGAGCGCCGACACGGGGAGGGCTGCCGCGTAGGTCCACTGCGTCCGGGACGCGGTCACCTCGTCGATGACCGGCATGGTGCCCGCGTATCCCCTGCTGACCATCGCCAGATGCACCCGCTCACCGCGCTCGTAGGAGCGGATGAAGAGCGCGCCCGCGGACTTGGCGAGGACGCCCCAGTGCCGGACGCCCCGGGCCTCGAAGCCGCGTGAGCGCCGGGCGATGGACATCCGCCGCATCTCGTCGGTGATGACATCGCCGTAACGGATCATGAAGGAGGCGATCTGCACCAGCAGCGGCGGCAGCCGCAGCCGTTGGAGACCGAGGAGCAGGGAGCGCAGCTCGGTCGTGGAGGCGAGGATCACGGACGCGGCGACGCCCAGCGTCCCTTTCGCGAGGACGTTCCAGGCGCCCCAGAGCCCGGGCACGCTCAACGACAGCCCCAGGAACTGGACGTGGTCGCCGGGCACCACGAAGGGCATGAGGAACGCGAAGGCCACGAACGGGATCTCGATCAGCAGCCGGCGCAGCAGCACACCGGCGGGGATACGCGCGATCCCCGTGACGGCCGCGAGCAGCACGGCGTACAGCGCGAACGCCCAGACCGCCTCGCGCGGCGTCGAGACCACGACGAGCACGAAGCAGAAGACGGCGGCCAGTTTGCAGTGCGGGGGCAGCGCGTGGACCGGCGAGTGTCCGTGCCGGTAGAGCGCCTGGGCATGACCCGAGCCCATGTCAGACGTTCCCGCCGGCCGGCGCGGGTTCCGCCGCCGTACGGCGCCGTCGCACCGCCCAGAAGACGCCACTGCCGACGACCACGGTCGCGCCCACCCCGATCACTCCGGCGAGCCCGCCGGAGATCCGGGCGTCGTCGACATCTTTGACGCCGTAGTCGGCGAGCGGGGAGTCGGCGGTGTGGTGCGGCTCGGTCTTGCGGTCGATGCCCTGGTCGGCGGCGACCTTCTCCAGTCCGTCGGGGCTGGCGGAGGCGTAGAAGGAGACGAATCCGGCGAGGACGAGCGCGGTGACCAGCCCGGTCGCCCAGACCTTGCGGGTGGAGCGCGCGGCCGTCGGCGCGGGCTCGGACGCGGGGGCGGCGTCGACCAGTTCGCCGCCCACGCGCAGCTTCAGCGGCGCGGACAGCCCCCGGGCGCCGTACACGAGGTCGGGCCGTACGGCGATGACCGCGCCGACCGTCAGCGCGGTGATCGCGGCCTCGCCGATCCCGATGAGCACATGCACCCCGACCATCCCGGTCAGCACCTTGCCGATCGGGATGTCGGTCGTCCCGCCGATCCAGTAGAAGAGGGTGAAGCCGAGGGCGGCGGCCGGTACGGAGACCAGCGCCGCCACGAAGGACGCGACGGTCACCGAACGGCGCGTCCGGGGCAGGAGCTTCACCAGGGTGCGGAAGAGCGCGTAGGCGACGACGGTCGTCACCACGGCCATGTCGGTGATGTTCACCCCGAGCGCGGTGAGTCCGCCGTCCGCGAAGAGGATGCCCTGCATCAGCAGGACGACGGAGATACAGAGAACCCCGGTATAGGGGCCGACGAGTATGGCGGCCAGCGCCCCGCCCAGCAGATGCCCGCTCGTTCCGGCGGCCACCGGGAAGTTGAGCATCTGTACGGCGAAGATGAACGCGGCGACGAGTCCGGCGAGCGGCGCGGTGCGCTCGTCCAGCTCACGGCGCGCGCCGCGCAGGCTGACCGCGACGGCGCCCGCGGCGACGGCACCGGTGGCGGCCGAGACGGGCAGATCGATGAATCCGTCGGGGACATGCATGGCGGGGCTCCGCTTCCTGCTCGTACGGCGCGGTATCGAGTCGCTCGATGATGGGCACTTCTTGCGAGACATTCGCAAGAGCAGGTGACATGCAAGGTGGCGGGACGGTGTTCCGCAAGTGCCCGATCGGCAAAGCCATGGCCAAGCATGGACAAATCCGGCATATTTTGTATGATTAGAAGCTAAATGTCCGGTTAGTCAAGGAGGCAGCTCCCGATTCCGCCCAGCACAGCAGCCACAAGCAGCCGTCGCAGCTAACCGAGGAGCCAGTCGATGTCACCCGTCATCGAGCAGCCCGCCACCGCGCGTCTCATCACGGACGCCCCCCACCCCAAGACCGTCTCTGTCACGCTCCGCTATGACGGCGCCGATCCGCTCGCCATACGTATCGTCTTCCCGCCCGAGGTCTCCCTCGACGATGGCGACGTCATCTGGGCCTTCGCCCGCGACCTTCTCGAATCCGGCCTGCGGCTGCCCTCGGGTGAGGGCGATGTCCAGGTATGGCCCTGCGGCCGGGCCCAGGTCGTGCTGGAGTTCCACTCGCCGGACGGAGTGGCCGTGGTCCAGCTGGACACCGCGCCGCTGCGCCGGTTCCTGGACAGCTCGTACGCGATGGTGCCGGTCGGCCAGGAGCGGCACGACATCGAGGTCGAGACCGAGCTGAGCAAGCTCCTCCACAGGACCTGAACGGCAGGACGCGAAACGCAGGCGGCCCGGCCGCCACCCCTCAGGGCGTACGGCCGGGCCGCGTACCACGCGCCGGCCTGCCGTCCCCACGGCCGTCGGCGCGATCCGGGGCCACGCACCGCTCATGTCGCGGCCCCGGTGCACAGGGGATCAGACGCGTACGAGCTCACGCTCCGCGCCGGGACCGCCGTCCGGGCCCTGCGACGCGTCGTCCACGAGCCGCTGCCGCAGCGCCTCGCCCTCCACGTCCACGTTGGGCAGCGCCTTGTCCAGCCAGCGCGGCAGCCACCACGCCTTGTCGCCGAGCAGTGCGAGCACCGCGGGCACGATCGCCATCCGGACCACGAACGCGTCGAAGAAGACCGCGATGGCGAGTCCGAAGCCGATCATCTTGATCATCGACTCGCTGGAGCCGATGAAGCCGGCGAAGACCGCGATCATGATCACCGCGGCGGCCGAGACCACCCGCGTGCCGTGCCGGAACCCGGTGACGATCGCCTCGCCGGGCCGCTCCCCGTGCACATACGCCTCCCGCATCCGGGTGACGAGGAAGACCTCGTAGTCCATGGCGAGACCGAAGACCACACCCACCATGAAGATCGGCATCATCGACATCACCGGGCCGGTCTGCTCGACCCCGAGCAGACCGCCGAGCCAGCCCCACTGGAAGACCGCGACGACCGCGCCGAGGGCGGCGACCACGGAGAGCAGGAAGCCGAGGGCGGCCTTGAGCGGTACGAGCACGGAGCGGAAGACGACCATCAGCAGCAGAAAGGCGAGTCCGACGACGAGCGCGAGATACGGCAGCAGCGCGTCGTTCATCTTCTGCGAGAAGTCGATGTTCATCGCGGTGGAACCGGTGACCAGGACCTGGGCACCGCTGTCCGTCCTGATCTGCCCGCCGGTGTCCCGGATGGAGTGGACCAGGTCCTCCGTCTTCACCGAGGAGGGGCGGTCCTCGGGGATCACCGTGATGGTCGCGGTGTCGCCCGCCTTGTTGAGGGTGGACGGGGTGACGACGGCGACGCCGTCCAGCTTCTTCACCGTGTCCGACAGCTCGGTGGCCGCCGCCTTGGCGTTGTCATTGGCCTTGCCGTCCACGACGACCATCAGCGGCCCGTTGAAGCCGGGGCCGAAGCCGTCGGAGAGCAGGTCGTACGCCTTGCGCTGGGTGGTGCTCGGCGGCTGCGAACCGTCGTCGCCCAGACCCAGTTCCAGCGAGGTGGCCGGGATGGCGATGGCCCCGAGCCCCAGCACGGCCGTGACCAGGACCGCGACCGGACGGCGCAGCACGAGGCGCGCCCAGCGCGTGCCCATGTTCGGCTTCCCGGCCTCCGCGCCGCCCGCCGCCTTGGCGTCCAGGGCCGCACGGGCCTTGCGGCCGTGCACCCGCTTGCCCGCGAAACCGAGCGCCGCGGGAATGAGGGTGAGCGCGATGAGGACGGCGATCACGACCGTACCGGCGGCGGCGAGGCCCATCTTGGTGAGCATCGGGATATTGACGACGGCCAGCCCGGCGAGCGCGATCACCACGGTGAGTCCGGCGAACACCACGGCCGACCCGGCGGTGCCGACGGCCCGGCCCGCCGCCTCCTCCCGCTCCCGGCCCTCGGCCAGTTCGGCCCGGTAGCGGGAGACGATGAACAGCGCGTAGTCGATCCCGACCGCGAGACCGATCATCATCGCCAGGATGGAGGTGGTGGAGCCCAGGTCGAGGACGCTGGCCAGCGCGGTGATGGTGGAGACCCCGACACCGACCCCGATGAGCGCGGTCACCAGCGGCAGCCCCGCCGCGACCAGCGAACCGAACGTGATGACCAGCACCACCGCGGCGACGGCCACACCGATGATCTCCGTGGACCCCATCTCGGGAGTGGCCTGGAGCGCGTCCCCGCCGACCTCCACCGTCAGCCCGTGCGTCCGCGCCTCGGCGCCGGTCTCCTCCAGCGCGGTTCGGGTCTCGTCGGTCAGCTCCATCGAGGTGACCTTGTACGAGACCTGGACGTACGCCGTCGAGCCGTCCTGCGAGACGGCGTTGGCGGTGTACGGATCGGTCACGGAGCCGACCTGGCCGGACCCGCCCGACAGTTCGTCGACGATCTTGCCGACCTCGGCCTTGTGCCCGGCGTCGGTCATCTTCTCCCCGGCCGGCGCCTTGAAGACGACCCGAGCGGTCGCACCGTCGGCACTGGCTCCTGGGAAGCGCTCTTCCAACAGGTCGAAGGCCTTCTGGGCCTCCGTCCCCGGTATCGAGAAGGAACTGGACGTGGGCGTGGACGCGGAGGCGGCCGCGACACCGGCGAGCGCGAGCAATGCCACCCACACAAGGGCGACATAGTTGCGGCGCCGGAAGGCGAACCGTCCGAGCTTGTAGAGAAACGTGGCCACGAGGGCGTACTCCCGGGTCTGTGGATGGATCTGAGGGCATGGGGAGCCGGCCCGACAACGAGAGAGCGGCACGCGTCAGGTATTGCGGGTGCTGAAGGGGACTGTCAGACGCCGAGGGCGGGGAGGACCACGGCGTCGAAATAGGAGGTGAGGAAGGACGAGTCGGGCGACCGGTCCTCGATCAGATGCCGGACGACGATGGCGCCGACCAGCATGTGCGTCACGTACTTCAGCGCGGGATTGTCCGCGGCGACCTCGCCGCGGTCCACAGCGCGCTGAAGGATCCCCGCGAGCCCGTTGAGTTCGGGCTCGATCAGGAGCTCACGCAGCGCCTGATGGAGATCGGGGTTGTCGTGGACGGCATGGAAAAGACCGCGCATCAGCGCGCTGTCCTTCTCCATCTGACAGTCATCGGTGTGCGCCATCACGGCGTGGAAGTCACCGCGCAGGCTGCCGGTGTCCACGTCGACGAGCTTGATGGGCTTCTTGTGCCGCATCGCATGGGCGACCAGCTCGGGCTTGCTCCCCCACTGGCGGTAGAGGGTGGCCTTGCTGGAATGGGTGCGGGCGGCGATGGCGTCCATGGTGAGGGCGTCATAACCGACCTCGCGCAGCAGATCGAGCACGGCGGCGTACAACTCGGCCGCACGCTCCGGGGTAAGCCTGCTGCGCGCCACGATCTGCTCCTTCCAAACGAAACGGTTTCGTACAGTACGAAGATAACCCCGGCCCCCACCGAAACGAAACCGTTTCGCTTGTGCGCTGCGCCACACCCCGGGGCGATGCTCCGGAGGCCCGGCCCCGGCACCACCCACAACGACCGCGACTTCCGCCACACCCGCACCACGGCCCCCTGCCGGGAGGCGTTATTCGCACGGAAAGTGCAGCATTGGGTGGGTGAGTGACGACGTCGCGTATCTCCGCTTCCCGCACCTTCACGACGATTCCCTGTGCTTCGCCGCCGAGGACGACCTCTGGGTCGCCCCCCTGGCACCGGCCGGGCAGCGCCCCGCCCGCGCCTGGCGGGTCACCGTCGACCGCACCCGAGTCGGCCACCCCCGCTTCTCGCCGGACGGCCGCCACATCGCCTATACGACCTGGCGCAGCCTCGACCCCGAGATCCATCTCGTACCGGTCGCCGGAGGACCCTCCCGCCGGCTCACCTACTGGGGCGCCACCGACACCCGTGTCTGCGGCTGGACACCGCCCGACAAGCACGGTGAGTCCCAGATCCTCGCGGTCTCCTCGCACGGCCAGCCGTTCTCGTACTTCGCCTGGGCCTACAGCCTCCCCCTCGACGGCTCCCCGGGCGGCGCGCTGCCCTGGGGCCCGGTCAATGACATCGCCGTCGCGGACATCGACGGCGGGCACCGTACGCTCCTGCTCACCGGAAAACCGCCGCACGAGCCCGCCGCCTGGAAGCGGTACCGCGGCGGCGCGATGGGCCGGCTCTGGCTGCACGGCGAGCGGCTGCTCGCGGACCTCGGGGGCCATCTCGACTGCCCGATGTTCGTCGACGGCCGCATCGCGTTCCTCTCCGACCACGAAGGCGTCGGCAACCTCTACTCCTGCCGTCCCGACGGCACCGATCTGCGGCGGCACACCGATCACGACGCCTTCTACGCCCGCCACGCCTCGTCCGACGGGCGCCGGGTCGTCTACCAGTGCGCGGGGGACATCTGGCTGGTCGACGCGCTGACGCCCGACTCGGTGCCGCGCAAGCTGGAGGTACGGCTGGGCGGACAGCGCGCGGGACGGCGTGACTACCAGGTGCCGGCCAGCAGCCATGTCGCCGGGATCTCCGTGGACATGACCGGCCGGGCGAGCGCCGTCTCCGTACGCGGCAGCCTGTACTGGCTGACCCACCGCGACGGCCCCGCCCGCACGATCGCGGACACCCCCGGCGTCCGGGTCCGGTTCCCCGTGATGCTCGGTGACACCGGCCAGGTCGCGTACGTCACGGACGCGGAGGGCGAGGACGCGATCGAGATCGCGTATCTGCCCAGGGCGAGCGGTGAGCGGCAGCCGCGGCGGCTGGCCTCGGGGCAGTTGGGCCGCGTACGGGAGATGGTGGCGGATCCGGACGGGGAACGGATCGCGATCGCCTCGCACGACGGCAGGCTGCTGCTGATAGACACGGCGGAACCGGAACCGGAACCGGAGCCAGAACCCGAGCCGGCACCAGAGCCGAAAGCCGGACCGGAATCGGAAGCCGAACCCGCACCCGCACCCGCACCCGCACCACCGTCCGGCGCCACCACCACGACCCCACCGGACGCCGCGCCAGAACCCACACCCACCTCCACCCCCACACCGGAACCCGTCGTCGAACTCATCCGCTCCATCAACGGCGCCGTCACCGACCTCGCCTTCTCTCCCGACGGCGACTGGCTGACCTGGTCGCACCCCGGCATCGGCCGCTCCCTCCGGCAGATCAAACTGGCCAAGATCGCCGGCAGCTTCGCCCGTACGGTCGTCGACGTCACCAACGGCCGCTTCGAGGACGAGAATCCGGTCTTCACCAGCGACGGCCGCTATCTCGCGTTCCTGTCCTGGCGCGGCTTCGACCCCGTGTACGACGTGCACACCGGGGACCTCTCCTTCCCCCTCGGCTGCCGCCCCTACCTCGTACCGCTCTCCTCCGCGACCCCGTCGCCCTTCGCGCTGTCGCCTGAGGGCCGCCCCGCGGCCGGCGGACTCGATCCGTCGGTCGGCGAGTCCGGCGACGGTACGGTCACCGTCGAGGTCGAGGGGCTGGCCGACCGGGTCACCCCGTTCCCGGTCACCGCGTCCAAGTACTCCGCGCTGTATCCGGTCAGCGGTGGCGGTCTGGTCTGGCTGCGCTGGCCGATCTCCGGCGCGCTCGGCGAGACCTTCGCCAACCCCGCCGACATGTCGGGCCGCCCCACCCTCGAACACTTCGACATCACGAAGGCGCGCAAGAGCGAACTCGTCGGCCACCTCGACTGGTTCGTGCCGAGCGGCGACGGCACCCGGCTGGTGGTCGTGGACGACGGCGAGCTGCGCGCCGTACCCGCCACCGAGCCCGGTGACGGCGATACGACCGTCTATCTCGACATGCGCCGGATCCTGCACGATGTGGATCCCGGGGCGGAGTGGCGCCAGGCGTTCGACGAGGCCGGGCGCATCATCCGCGCCTATTTCTGGGAGCCGGACATGTGCGGCATCGACTGGGACGGAGTGCTCGACCAGTACCGTCCGCTGGTCGAACGGGTCTGCTCCCCCGACGAGTTCGCGGATCTGCTGCGCGAGGTCCTCGGCGAACTGGGCACCTCCCACGCGTATGTCACCCCGGCCCGCCGCAACGAGGGGCCACCGCACTACCAGCGCCCGATCGGTCTGCTCGGCGCCAATCTGGTCTGCCGGAACGGCGAGTGGATGATCAAGCGGATCCTGCCGGGCGACTCCTCCGACTCCAAGGCGCGCTCACCGCTGGCCGGTACGGGCATCCGCGAGGGCTCGGTCCTGACCCATGTGGACGGCCGGCCGGTCGATCCGGTGGCCGGCCCCTACCCGCTGCTCTCCGCCGCCGGGGGCACGACCGTCGAGCTGACCTTCCGGCCCGCGGAGCGCGACCGCCCCTCCCGCCGCGTCGCGGTCGTCCCTCTCATCGACGAACGCCCGCTGCGCTACCAGGACTGGGTGGCCAAACGCCGGGAGGCCGTACGGGAGATCAGCGGCGGCAGATGCGGCTATCTGCACATCCCCGACATGGGCGGCTCCGGCTGGGCCCAGTTCAACCGGGATCTGCGTCTTGAGGTCTCGCGCCCCGCGCTGATCGTGGACGTACGGGGCAACGCGGGCGGCCACATCAGCGAACTGGTCGTCGAGAAGCTGACCCGCCGGATCATCGGCTGGGACCTGACGCGCGACGCCCAGCCCGTCTCGTACGCGTCGAACGCCCCGCGCGGCCCGGTCGTCGCGCTCGCCGACGAAGCCACCTCGTCCGACGGCGACATGATCACCGCGGCCTTCCGGCTGCTGAACCTGGGCCCGGTGGTCGGCCAGCGCACCTGGGGCGGGGTGGTCGGGATGACGGGGCGGCACCGGCTCGGCGACGGCACGGTGATCACGGTGCCCATGAACGCCGCCTGGTTCGACGCGTATGGCTGGTCCATCGAGAACCAGGGCGTGGAGCCGGACATCGAGGCCCTGCGCACCCCACTGGACTGGGCGGAGGGCCGGCACGCCCAGCTCGACGACGCGGTCTGGGCGGCGCTTGACCTGCTGGCCGGGCATCCGGCCTCGACCCCGCCGGGATACGGCGCGGTCCCCGACCTGCGCCGCCCGCCCCTGCCGCCGCGCACGCACGACGCGCGCGGGGAGAAGCCACGCGGCGACAACGCGCGCACGGACCGAGCCCGCGCATAAGGCATGAGCGCGTAAGACATGACCGCATACAACACAAGAGCGCATACGACATAAAAAGCACGACATAAAAAGGAGGCGCACCCGGCGGAAACCGGGTGCGCCCCGCTGTCATCAAGCCATTCACTCAGGCGTCGAAGCGGTCGTCCAGGTCGTCGCGTGCGTTCTGCGCCCTGTTCTGCGCGTTCTGCTGCGCCTCGTGCTGGACATCGCGCTGCGCGTCGTGCTGCGCGTTGTGCTGCGGGGCGTCGTGCTGCCCCTGGTTGCGGTCCCTGGCCGGTGAACCAGGCTGCGAACCGCGGTCGGGCTGGCCGGGGCGGCCGGGCTGCTGCGTCCGGTCGTCCTTCTTGTCGCCCTGCCGCGCATTCGCCTGCTGGGCGGCGAGCTCTTCGGCCTTGTCCTTGAACTGATCGGCGATAGCCATGGAATGTCACTCCTGAAAGGGTGTTGGGGGGCACCGGAGTGGAGCCTCGACCAGACTTACACGCCCCGACATTCCGCGCATTTCGATCAGTAACGCTGTGTACGCTCCTCCTCGTCGGCCGCCCCGCCCGCCCCGACCAGCCCCTTTCGCACGCCCGCCAGTCGAGGTTCGAAGCGGCGCATCTCACGCTGTCCGGCCGCCGCGATCACGGCCGGCAGATATCCGCGCAGGGGCTGCGTCCCGCGCAGCCACCACTGCGCGTACACATGCGCCGAGCGCCGTTCGATCCCGGCGACGAGCCGGTCCGCGGCGGGGCCGAGCGGATAGGTACGGTTCGACGGCCACGGCAGCCGACGCCGCAGCTCCCGCATCACCTCGTCCCGGTCCGCGCCGCGCACCATGTCGGTGTCCGTCCAGGACAGATAGCCGACGCCGACCCTGATCCCCTGGTGGGCGACCTCGGCGCGCAGACTGTGCGCGAAGGCCTCGGCCCCGGACTTGGACGCGCAGTACGCGGTCATCATCGGCGCCGGGGCGATCGCGGCCAGCGACGCGATCTGGAGGAAGTAGCCGCGGCTCGCGCGCAGGAAGGGCAGGAACACCCGCGCCGTCACCGCGCCGCCGATCAGATTGACCTCGATGACCCGCCGCCAGGCGGCCGGATCCGAGTCCGCGAAGGGACCGCCGCTCGCCACACCGGCGTTGGCGACGACGATGTCGACCTTGCCGAAACGCGCCTCGACCTCCCGGGCGACCCGCGCCATCGCGGTGTCGTCGGTGACATCGGCGTACCAATGGTCGCGGTCGGCGTGCAGCCGGGCGGCGACCCGCTTCAGTCCGTCCTCCTCCAGCCCGACGAGGGCGACCTTCGCGCCGCGCGCCGAGAGCTTGCGCGCCAGGAGTTCGCCGACGCCGCGCGCCGCGCCCGTGACGACGGCGACCTGCCCGTCGAGATCGCGGAAACCCCGCCGACCCGTCCCGCTCACGCCACGTCCTCCTTCTCGCTCAGGTAGGTACCGACGAGGGACCGAATCGCTCCGGTGACGGCCTCCGGGGCCTCCATGGGCGTCATATGTCCCACCCCGGTGAGTTCGGTGAGCCCGGTGGGTCCGGTGGGTCCGTTGGATCCGGTGGGTCCGGCAGGCTCGGGCAGCGCGGCCGCCAGCACCCGTGCCCGCACCGGTGGGGTCAGCCGGTCGGCGCTCCCCACGATCACGGCGGTGGGCACCCTCAACTCCCGTACCTCCGCGTCGAGATCGAGCGTGCCGAGGACATGCGCCCAGGCCACCCGGACGGGCCGCGGACACGCGTGCACGATCCGGGCGGCCTGGGCGACCCGGTCCGGCGCGGCGCCCGGGCCCATCGTCCCGTAGCGCAGGATCCGCTTCGACAGCGGTGTGACCGGCCCCAGCGGGACGCGCGAGCCGAGGATCCGCCGGTTGAGCCAGGTACGGGTCCTGCCGGGCCGCATCGGTACGAGAAGCGCCTCCGGGACCAGCCGTGAACTGCCCGTGCTGCACAGCAGAACGGCTGCCGCGTGCTCCCGGAAGGCGGGCCGCCGGGCGGCGGCCATCAGCGTCATCCCGCCCATGGAGTGTCCCGCGAGGACGGCTCGCTCCCCCGGCTCCAGCGTGGCGGCGAGTACGGCCTCCAGATCGTCGGCGAGGGCGTCCGTGGAGTAGCCCGAGCGACCGGCCGGCGCCGCCGAACGGCCGTGGCCGCGCTGGTCGTAGACGATCACCCGGTGATCGGCGGCCAGATCCGCGAGCTGCGCCGCCCAGAACCGGATCGAGCAGGTCCAGCCGTGTGCCAGGACGACGGCGGGCCGGCCCTCTTCGCCGTGGACCTCGACATGGACATGGGTGCCGTCGGCGGAGACGGCGGTCAGTTCACGCTCCTTGTGCGGCCGGCTCGTCGGACTCGTCGGACTCATCGGACTCATCGGACGCTCTCCTTCGCGGCCCGGGATCCGAGGCGCTTCCCGGCCGCCCGCTGGTCCGCGACCGGCTTCTCCGCCTGCCTCGGCACCCGTACGGCCGTGGCGGCGCGGATCACCTCGTACTCCGCGAGATCGACCTCTCGCGTGGCCCGGCGGAATTCGGCCGTCGTCCCCGGCCAGACGGTGGTGTTGCGGCCCTGCTCGTCCAGATACCAGCTGGTGCAGCCGCCGGTGTTCCACACGGTCCGCTGCATACGCTTCTGCACCCGCCGGTTCCAGGCGCGTACGGCGGCGGGCCGGGGCCCCAGCGCCACGCGCCCGTGCCCGCCCGCGCTCCCCGGGCCGCCCCCGGTGCCCGGCCCGCTCCTGCGGCCTCCGAGCCCGTCCAACTGCCGCAGATAGTCGGCCATGTAGTTCAGCTGGGACTCGATCATCAGGATCATCGACGAGTTCCCGAGACCGGTGTTGGGGCCGATGATCGTCATCCAGTTGGGGAAGCCCGCCGCGGTCGCGCCGCGCAGCGACTGCATCCCGTCCCGCCACGCCTCCGCGAGCGTGGTCCCGTCGGCGCCCACCACCCGCTCGGCGATCGGCATGTCCGTCACATGGAAGCCGGTCCCGAAGACGATCGCGTCGGCCTCGGTCTCCGTACCGTCCGCCGCGACCAGTGTGGAACCACGCACCTCGGCCAGTCCCGAGGCGACCAGATCCACATTGGGCCGGGCGAGCGCCGGATAGTACGAGCTGGAGAGCAGGATGCGCTTGCACCCGATGCGGTACGAGGGCGTCAGCTTGGCGCGCAGCACCGGATCCCTGATCGCCTTCGCCATATTGGCCTTGGCGAGGGATTCGATGAGCCCGAGTTCGTTCGGCCGCTTGGTGAAGGCCTGGACCTGCAACTCCCTGATGCCCCACAGGAGACGGCGCCGCAGGGTCCCGGTGAACGGGAGCGCCCGGTGCAGCCGGCGCTCGGCCCCGGATATCGCCCGGTCGACGCGCGGCATCACCCAGGGCGGCGTCCGCTGGAACAGCGTCAGCCGGCCCACCTCGGGCTGGATCGCCGGCACGATCTGTATGGCGGAGGCGCCCGTACCGATCACGGCGACGCGCTTGCCGCGCAGATCGTAGCCGTGGTCCCAGCGCGCCGAGTGGAAGACCTTCCCCGGGAACCCGGCGAGTCCGGGTATCACCGGGATCTTCGGATCGGAGAGCGGCCCGGTCGCGGAGACGATGACATCGGCGGTGAGTGTGCCGCGCGAGGTCTCGATCTCCCAGTGCAGCGCGTCGTTGTCCCAGCGCATCAGCCGTACCTCGTGGTTCAGCCGCAGATGCGGCCGGAGCCCGAAGGTGTCCGCGACATGCTCCAGATACGCCCTGATGTGCCGCTGCCCGGAGAAAGTGCGGGGCCAGTCTGGGTTGGGCGCGAACGAGAACGAGTAGAGATGTGAGGGAACGTCACAGGCGCATCCGGGATAGCTGTTGTCCCGCCAGGTCCCGCCGACCGAGTCGGCGCGCTCAAGCACCACGAAGTCGGTCATCCCCTCACGGCGGAGCCGGACGGCCGCCCCGAGCCCGCCGAACCCGGATCCGACCACCGCCACGTGTACGTGCTCGCGCACGTGGTCGTGTTCGTGCTGGCCCATACCGCCTCCTGACACCGGACGACACACAGGAAACCGCGCCAGTAATCACTGGCATAATTGGAGACTAGAGCAGTGCCGTACTGATGGGTAGGGGTGGGAAGCGGGAAAGTTGCGCCGAGCGCGCCTGCCGGTACGCGGGCGCGCCCGCCGGTTGTCGCGGGCACGCGTGCGCGTCCCGTCGCGGGCGCGCGTACCGGTCCCGTCACGGGCCGGGCGTGCCGGTCGCCGCCGGCCGGCGGGACTGTCGCGACACCCCCGGGTACGCCATAAGCTGACCGGCATGGCAGAAGGCGGCGAACCGCGCGAGTACCGCATGGAGGAGCTGGCCCGCGAGGCGGGCATCACCGTCCGTACCGTGCGCTTCTACCGCGAACGCGGCCTGATCCGGCCGCCTCGCCGCGAAGGCCGGATCGCCTGGTACGACGACCGTCACCTGGCCCGGCTCAGGACGATCGCGGGCCTGCTGGAGCGCGGCCACACCCTGAACGGCATCGCCGACCTCGCCACCGCCTTCGAGAGCGGCAGGGACGTGGGCGAGGTGCTCGGCCTCGGCGAACCCACCGAGGAGACCCCGGTCCGGCTCTCCCCCGAGGAACTCGCCGACTACTTCGAGGGCGAGGTCACCCCGGAGAACCTACGGGCAGCCCTCGACCTCGGCTATCTGGTCACGGACGGCGACGAGATAGTCCACATCAGCCGCCGCCTGCTGGACGTATCGGCGGCCCTGGTCCGCGAGGGTGTCCCCCTGGCGGCGGTCCTCGACGCCGCCCGCCGCGTCCGCGTCCACGCCGACGCCCTGGCCGGACTGTTCGCCACGGTCCTGCGCACCCACACCACCACGCCGGACACGGAGAAACTGCGCCCGCTGGCGAAGAGCGTCGTGGAGGCGGAATTCTCGCTGGCCCTCGACCGCCATCTGCGTACGGACCGGGAAGCCACCCCGCCCACCGACCCCCCGGAACCTCCCGTCGGCTGAGAGCGGCGCGACCAGATCGCGGAACGGTCCGGTGCGCGGTCGCGGGTGCCGCGGCGGAAAGGCGCTCATACGAGATCGTAGGTGACCGTCACCGGCGCGTGGTCGCTCCACCGTTCCTCGTGGCTCGCGGCCCTCTCGACATACGCCTTGACGGCACGCGCGGCCAGACCCGGCGTCGCCACGTGGTAGTCGATGCGCCAGCCCGTGTCGTTGTCGAAGGCACGGCCCCGGTACGACCACCACGAGTAGGGGCCCTCCTGGTCCGGGTGCTGGGCACGGACGACATCGGCATAGCCCGCACCCGTCTCCTCGAAGACGCGGGTCAGCCAGGCGCGCTCCTCGGGGAGGAAGCCGGAGGACTTGCGGTTGGCGCGCCAGTTCTTGAGGTCGGCCTCCTGGTGGGCGATGTTCCAGTCGCCGCACACCAGCACCTCGCGCCCGTCCGCCGCCGCGCTCTTCTTCAGCTGTTCCAGGTACGGCAGGAACTCGTCCATGAACCGGGTCTTCTCGTCCTGCCGCTCCGTGCCCACCTCGCCCGAGGGCAGATAGAGGCTGGCGACCGTCACACCGGGCAGATCGATCTCCGCGTACCGCCCGCTCGCGTCGAACTCCGCGCTGCCGAACCCGATCCGCGTGCGCTCGGGCTCCCGCCGCGAGTAGAGCGAGACGCCCGCGCGCCCCTTGGCGGCGGCGGGGGCGTGCAGGGCGTGCCAGCCCTCCGGGGAGCGGACCTCCTCGGGGAGCTGCTGGGGCTCGGCACGTACCTCCTGGAGACAGATCACATCGGCGGAGGTGCCGGCCAGCCACTCCACGAAACCCTTCTTCGCGGCGGCGCGCAGTCCATTCACATTCACGGAGGTCACGGTGAGCATTCCGACACACTACCCGCCCGGCTCGGACGCCATCGGACCGCCGTCGGATAGCCGTCGGGCCTGGTCGGGCGCGGCTATTCCGTGTTCCCCCGTAATGGACCGCAATGCGGCGGCCCGGGAATTCCCCGGTCGTTCACATCACTCACACCACACCGCGACCGCTCCATTTGTTCCGCTCGGCCACGCGAGCGGAGAGCGCCCCGGCACCGGTGCCTCCACGCGCCGCGGCGGGACTCTTGCCATCGGGGCAAATCGATTGCCCGCACTCACACTTGGGCCACCGGAGACCGGATCCCGGCACCAGATCGGCGCCCTCAACGCCGCGTACGGTCATTCCGCCAGCCTCCGCAGTCCGACGGCGACGCGCTCCACCAACTCACGCGTGGGCTCGGGAAAATACGGCGGCACCCAATCCGGATCCCATCGCACAAAAACCCGGGCCCCGCCCGGCGTCACAGGCTTGTCGATCTCTTCGATCGAGAGTGAATCCCTAGCCATAGGTGCGAGTCCTCGCCTCTCCGTGTGCAATTCCTCGTTTCTACACCCGAAGTGACCTTTACTCACTACTCCGCATGGGGAAATCTCAGCGACAACCCATATGGAACAGAGGGGAGTTGAACGCATGAGCGAGGGGGCGAAAGGCACACGCACATGCGCACGTGCGTGCGGAAGCGGATACGGACCTACTCCGCGCCCCTCGCCCGTTCCAGCACCAGAAAGCCGCCCACCTCCCCGGTGACCGTGTAAGTGGCCCGTGGATGCAGCCGCTTCGCGTACGCCACCGGGTCCCCGACCCACCTGGTCCTGTTGTCGAGCGCGAGGTAGTCCGGGGTGATGCCTCGCGTGTCGCCCACCCAGAAGACCCGGCAGCGCGACGTGAGAAGGCTGATCGGCCCGACATTGGCCTCGACGGTCGCGTCGTCGGGGATGCTGTCCAGCAGCCGTTTCGCCGCCCGTACTTCGGGACGCACCCGGTAGGTGTCCGGCTCGGCCAGCGCCGACAGCGGCAGCGACGTGGTCAGGGCCAGCGCCGCCGCCGCGACCATCGCCGGGAGATGGTGCGCGTAGGAACGCAGCCAGGCACGGGAGCCGCCGCAGACCCGCACGATCGCGTCGACCAGCGCGAGCGTCACGATGGGCATCAGTACGGCGTTGTAGTGCCAGGCCGTGCCCCAGTAGTTGTCCTCCGACGACAGAAAACGCCAGCCGATCGTGGGCAGCGCGATCAGCACCAGCGGGGAGCGCAGGGCGAGGAGACCGGCGGTCGGCAGCAGGAGCCAGAGGAGCGTACGGAACTTGACGTCGAAGCCGTCGAGGGGGCCGGCCCCGCCCTCGACCTTGACCCAGTAGTCGTACGTGTCGCCGGAGTTGAAGGCCGGTATGACGAACGCGAAGGTGAGCACCGCGGCGACCACCGCCAGCGCCGCCACCGCCAGCGCGTCGGGCACGACACGGGGCGCCGTACGCCGCGCGCGCACCGCCACGACCAGCGCGATCGCGGCGGCGGTCAGCCCCAGATCCTCCTTCACCAGCACCAGCGGCAGCGCCCAGCACAGCGCGGCCCGCCGGCGGCCCGTCAGCAGCGCTTCGAGAGCGAAGGCGATCAGTGGGACAGCGAAGGCGATCTCGTGGAAGTCGAACTCGACCGCCCGCTGCACACCCCACGACAGGCCGTACCCCACACCGATCGCCACCCCGGGCCGTCGCCCCAGCAGACGGGCCGCGACGCGGGTGACGGGGATGGCCGAGAGCGCGAAGAGCGCGGCTTGGGCGACGAGCAGCGTGACGGGCGTCGGAAAGAGCCGGTACGCGGGGGCCAGCAGCGCGACGACGGGGCTGAAGTGATCGCCGAGTATGTTCACGCCGGGCCCCTTGAGGTCGGCGACCGGGGCCTCCAGCTGCGCGTACGCGCGTATCACCTGCTCGAAGATGCCCAAGTCCCAGGACATCGTCCGCAGTTGCAGATACCTGGATATGGACAGTGCGGCATACGCGCAGAACAGGACCACGGCCACGATGTACGGATCCCGGCCCCGGACGGTCCGCGTCGGGCTCGCGGCCGGTTCGGGAAGCGGTGTGGAGGGCGGGGCCGGTGCCCCGGTTCCGGGCGGGGCGAGGCTGACTCCGTGCATGGGGTGGGGTCTCCCTAACCGGCCGGCGCCGACGAGATGCTCGCGCCGGAGCCGGGCGATGTCATGACCGACGGTCCGGAGCCGATCCCCGAACCGAGGGGCGGCGCCGTGGACGGCGGCGCCGTGGACGGCGACGCCGTACCGGACGAGAACGAGGGAGTGCCGGACGGCACCCCGCCGAGCGGTGAGCCGGAGGACACCTCGGCGGACGTGGTCGGAGCGGACGGCGACGCGAACCGGCTGCTGTTGGACGGCGGACCGGGCGGCGACGAGGGCGGGGTCAACGAGGGGACGGGACGGGCGGGCGGCTGCTCGGAGGTGAGGTTCAGCGCGGCGAGCGCGCTCGCTCCGCTCAGCGCACACACCGCGCACGCCGCGGCGAGGGCCAGCGTCGCACGCCGACGCCGCGTCCCGCGGGCCTCGATCTCCTCGACGGGCAGCGGCAGCACCTGCCGTCCGCTCTGGGTGGCGGCGTGCTTGAGCGCGGCGGACAGGGGATCCTCCTCGCTCGGACGGAACTCAGGCACCGTGCTCCTCCTCGGAGGTGTCGGAGGGGGGTGAGTCGTCGAGCCCTGCCGCGAGCGCGGCCCTGGCCCGGGACAGATGAGTCTTGACGGTTCCGGTCGAGATGCCGGCCTCTGCCGCCACCTGCTCCACCGTCAGATCGCACACGTAGTGCAGGACCGTCACCTGACGCTGTCGCTCCGGCAGCGTCTGGAGCGCGGCGACGAGAGCGACCGTGCCCGGTTCGGGAGCGGTCAGGGCCCGCGGTTCGCTTCCGCTGTACCGCCGCCAGGCCTCCAGGGCCCGGCCCCGCCCGCGCCACCGGCTGACCGCCAGCCGGAACGCG
The DNA here is from genome assembly GCF_040303865.1 of Streptomyces sp. NPDC094034. Classification (NCBI taxonomy): domain Bacteria; kingdom Bacillati; phylum Actinomycetota; class Actinomycetes; order Kitasatosporales; family Streptomycetaceae; genus Streptomyces; species Streptomyces sp. NPDC094034. The sequence continues at coordinate 70,268 of NZ_JBEOUD010000002.1, forward strand.
ACGGTACGGATCCACGCCTCGGGTCCCGCGTCCCTGTCCAGCTTCGCCCGGCGGCCCCAGGCGCGTACGAAGGCCTCTTGCACCACGTCCTGAGCCTCGTGGAGGTCTCCGGTCATCAGATACACCTGTCCCACCAGCTGCTGAACGGAGTGAGCGTAGAACTCCTCAAACTCCTCGACGGTCATGCGGCTCCCAGGACGTGGTCAGATCTCAGGGGGTATACGCATGGGGGCGCCGATCCGGTTGACACCGTTCCGCGAATATCTTCCGCACCCGTCGCACCCGGCATCGCGTAGAGAGTCCGGACATGCCGGAGGCCCGGCCCCGCGCAGTGCGCCGGGCCGGGCCTCGGAGTGGGATCAGCGGTTGCCGACACCGTTCCCGGACAGAACCGGGATGTCGTCCAGGATGTGCGACAGCGCCTCGTCGCCCTTGGCCTGAGTCGAGTTCTCGACACACTGCTGGTTCTGCGGGGAGGACAGGACGTTGACGTCCTGGACCGCGATCGGAATGGCGCCGATGAGGGAGCCGACGTTCGCCTTGAGCGGCAGACCGACACAGGGCTTGTTCAGCGAGCCCTGGACCAGGCCCAGCTGCGGGCTCATGTCGCCCTTGGTGGACTGGTTGCCGAAGGCCTGCTTCGCGCCGTTGCCGCTGAGCGACGTGGTGCCCGAGTCGTCACCGATGGCGAGCGCCGGCGACGCGGCGGTCGCCGTGGCTCCGACGATCGACACCGCTACAGCGGCGGTTGCCCACAGCTTCTTCATTTAAATACCTTTCCGGAAAGTCGGACTCCACCGGTGGAGTCCGCCATGCTCAACTCGCTCACGGATGGATTAGTTTCGGCGATTCCCCCGAATGGCGTACTGCAATATTCAGAGAAAAAGGCCGGTCCACCGCGGAATTCAGCGGCGGCCCGGCCTGGCGGCCCAGCCGATTTCTCAGTGGTTGCCGGTGCCGTTCCCGGACAGGATCGGAATGTTGTCCAGGATGTGCGACAGCGCCTCGTCGCCCTTGGCCTGCGTCGAGTTCTCGACACACTGCTGGTTCTGCGGGGAGGACAGGACGTTGATGTCCTGGACCGCGATCGGCACGAGGCCCAGCAGGGCGCCGGCGTTCGCCTTGGCGGGAAGTGCGATACAGGGCTTGTTCAGCGAGCCCTGGATGAGGGCGATCTGCGGGCTCATGTTGCCGTGGGTCGCCATGTTGCCGTACGCCTGCGTGGCGAAGTTCCCGCTGGCGGACGTGGTGCCACCGTCGTTGCCGACGGCGAGCGCGGTGGGCGCGGCGGCGGCGGAAACGCCGACCACGGAGGTGGTGACGGCCAGACCGGCCATAACCTTCTTGATCACGATGAGTCCCCTTCTGAAGGAAGCCCCTAAGTCCCCGGGGCTACTGGTGCAACTCCAGACCCCGGGTTTGGTTCCGGCCCTTCACTCCAACGGTGTATTACCGGGGATCAACAGGGCCGCAACCCCCAGTAACGCCACGGACAATGCCGCGCGCACCGGCAAGCCGATCGAGTGAAGCAGCGGAACTAAACAGCTGATGCCCGGTTGTGCAGGTCGCTCCGCACGCATTCTTTGATGAAAAGGAACACATCGTGATCAAGAAGATTATGGTCGGCGCGGCCGTCGCCGTCTCCGTGGTCGGCGTCACGGCCGCGGCGGCGCCCTCGGCGTTCGCGACCGGCAACGACGACGGCACCACCTCCTTCAGTGGGAACGGTGCCAAGGAGGCCTACGGCAACCAGTCCACCAAGGGTGACCTGAGCCCCCAGGCGGAGCTGATCCAGGGCTCCCTGAACGACCTGTGCCTCGGTGTTCCGGTCAAGGCCAACGTCGGCTCGCTGGTCGGCCTCCTCGTGCCGGTCGCGGTCCAGGACATCAACGTCCTGTCCAACCCGCAGAACCAGCAGTGCGCGGAGAACTCCACCCAGGCCAAGGGCGACGAGCCGCTGTCGCACATCCTGGACGACATCCCGGTCCTGTCCGGGAACGGCGCGGGCAACCGCTGATCCCGCACCTCCCGCACCTCCCGCGGCGCGTACGGGCCGGCTGGGGCAATGGAGCCCCGGCCGGCCCGTACGGCGTTTACGGCGGTGAATGGAGAGCGCGCACGGCGTGTAGAATTCCGTCAAATTCCAGCAGTGTTCCGGGTTGCGTGGCTAAGAAAACATTATCGTGGCAACCGAGTGAAGTATCGGCTGCCTAATTCCCGAACAGTTTCTTCGCCTCAGTCCGATCGTTGGACCTCCAGCAGCGGACGTGTGAGCCGGGACAGCCGTGCTCGCGTTCCACGAAAGCCGTGCGAACGTATTCGCCGCTGCGGAAAGGGCTCAAGATGAAGTGCAAGAAGGCCGCAACGGTCGTCGCAGGCCTGCTCCTGGCCATGGGTTCCGCTGCCCCGGCCATGGCCGACGCCGAGGCGGAGGGCGTAGCCGCCCACTCCCCGGGTGTTCTCTCCGGAAATGTCGTCCAGGTTCCCGTGAACATTCCCGTCAATGTGTGCGGCAACAGCATCGACGTCATCGGCCTGCTGAACCCCGCGTTCGGCGCCAAGTGCATCAACAAGTGACGTTGCAGTGACGTTGTAAGGGCATCCCTCGGGGGTGTTCTCGGCCGGTCCCGGGGCGTGTTCGGCATGCGCCCCGGGACCGGCCTCAGTTGGCACCGATTTCAACAACGACCACTGCTCGCCGCACCGGCGAGCAGGAGGAGAACCAGATGCGAGATCTCATCAGTAAAGGACTGCTCACCGCCGCCGCGGCGTCGAGTGTCCTCTCCATGAGCGGCGGTTACGCCCAAGCCGTGGACGCCGACGGGGCGGCCGTCGGCTCACCGGGCGTGCTCTCCGGGAACAACGTTCAGGTGCCTCTGGAGATCCCGGTCAATGTCTGTGGGAATACGGTGGATCCGATCGGGGTGCTCAACCCCGCTTTCGGTAATGCCTGTGCCAACACGTCGGGCGCGCCGAAGCACGCGTCGCATCCGGCTCCCGCGCCCCACGCTGCCCCGGGCCCGGAGGCAGCTCCAGGGCCCCACTCGGACCCCGCGCCGCATGGCGCTCCCCCCGCGCACGGCGCTCCCCCCGCGCACGCGACGCGGCCGGCCCCCGAAGCGGACGACGCCGCCACCCCCGCGGCCCCGCCCCAGAGCCACGCGCCGCATCACGGCGCGCCCGGCCAGGCGTCCCCGGGCGGGCACCACCACGAGGCCGCCGGCTCCACGCACGCCTCCGCCGCCGCCGTCGGCTCACCGGGCGTGCTCTCGGGCAACGCACTGGAGGCCGTCCTCGACATTCCCGTGAACGTCTGCGGCAACTCGGTCGATCTGATCGGCGTCCTCAACCCGGTCTTCGGCAACTTCTGCGCGAACGGCACCCCGCGGCCGCCCCAGGAAACGCCCGGCACCCCCGGCTCCCCGGCGGCCCCCGAGGCGCCCGAGCCGCCCGAAGCCGCCACACCGCCGGGCGGCCGTGTCGTGGACCCGGCCGACCCCGCCACGCAACCGCGGACCCCGGCCCCCCGGGGTTCCTCCGACGCGATCCTGCCCGCCTCGATGCCCCTGCCCGCGGCCTCGGACGAGAGCGCCCAGCTGGCCTCCACCGGCAGTGATCTGAACCTGCTCGCCATGGGAGCGGCCAGCGCCGGTCTGCTGCTCGGTGGTGGAATCCTCTACCGCCGCAGCACCGCCGCCTCGCGCGTCTGACGGAGTATCCGCCCGGCCGGGAGAATCACGACGGATTCTCCCGGCCGGCTTGTCCCCGTCCCACCCGCTGCGGCCCGGGGCCGCACCGTCAGGACAGTCTCGGCTCCCCCACCGGCGCCGGTGAAGCCTGCCGCTGGCGGACCGTGACGAGCGATCCGCCACGTGATCCGAGCCGCCGTCGCACCCCCGCCACCAGCCGGTCGGCGGTGTACGCGGCCCCGTACACGAACCGCATCGAGGGGCCGAAGGACGGGGCGCTCAGCAGTCCCGCGACGAACAGCCCCGGATACGAGGACTCGAAGAGCGCGCTCGCCTCCGGAGCGCTGCTCGGGCGCACCGTCCGCATACCGGCACGCAGTTCGCGGTCGACCAGACCGAGCCGTTCGAGCCCCGGGGTGAATCCGGTGGCGGCGATGACATGGTCGGTGTCCACAGTCCCGACCCGGCCCGTGGTGGAGACCAGCTCCAGCCGTACGCGCCCGTCCACCCGGGACGCGCCCGCCACGCTCTCCCCCAGCCGGACGTCCACCGCCGGCTCGAAGCGGTCCCGCAGCCACCACGCGCCGGCCGGGCCGAGCGCCGAGGTGAAGACCCGGGCCCGGGTCGTCTCGGGCAGTCTGCGGAAGATGCCCGGGGTCTCCGCGTAGAGGTAGTTCTTCCATCCGCAGCCCAGCCCGGTGTGCGGGGCGCGGGCCGCCTCCAGGGCGGGGCGCTGCCGGGGCGGCGGCAGGGTGTTCCAGTTCAGTCGGTCCGACCGGGCCACCACCCGTACGACGGTGCCCTGTTCGGCGAGGAGCGCGGCGGTCTCCAGGGCGGCCTGCCCGGCGCCGATGACCGTCACGTCCTGGCCCTGGAAGCGCGCCAGATCGGCGTGGTGGCTGCTGTGCGAGACCTGCTCGGAGGGGAGTCCGCGCAGCGGGGCGGGGATGTCGATGAAGGGCATCACGCCGACCGCGAGCGCCACCGTACGGGCGAGGACGGTGGTCCCGTCGGAGGTGTCGAGCCGGAACCCGCCTGGGCAGGCCCGTACGGACGTGATCGTACGTTCGTCGACGGGCGGTGCCGCGCGCTCCGCGAACCACAGGCCGTACGAGGCGAAGAAGCCAACGGGCAGCGGGGAGGCGTGGCGTACCTCCACCCCCTGGGTCGCGGCGTAGGCGGCCAGGCTGAACGCGCCCTTGGGGGCGGAGAGATTCGACGCCCATGGTTCCGACTTCAGGAACATGCCGGGTGGCATATTGTCCCGCCACGAGGCCATGGGTCTGCCGAACACGCGCAGATCGAGGCCGGCCGCCGCCGCGTGGGCGGCGATGGAGAGTCCGTAGGGGCCTGCGCCCACAACTACCAGGTCGTACATCGTGTGTCCCGTTCTCTGCGTCGAAGGTTCTGACAGGGGGCTTGGGATGGTTGACGGACGGTTCATCAGGGCCTCTGGGAGACAGGGGGGCGTGGATTCGCGCGGTTCCTGCCGCGCCCGCGCTGCCGTACGGGGGACGTGCGGGGCCGCTCGGAGCCGCCCGTATGCCGTCCCGGCAGCGCCCGTCTGAGCCTGCGCCAGCCACGCCGTACGACATGCAGCGCCCACGCGACGGCCATGGCGTACGCGGGCAGCGGATCGTCCAGCGCGAACCACGCGGCCTCCGTGGACCCGGGCCGCGGCACACCGCGCCCGCCACGCCGGCCGCCGCTGCGCCCGAAGGGCGAGAGGAGCGACGAGCGCGGGGACGCGAGAAAGGACAGCAGGGCGTAGTTCTCCACTACGAAGGTCCTGCCGTGCGCCGCCTCCTGCGGGGGGACGGTACGGCCGGTGAGGTCGAGATGCAGGGCCCGTACGACGTCGGTGCCCGACCGGTCGGTGAAGAGCCGGAACTGCGCGCCGGGCCGGGGGTTGAAGTCGAGCAGATGGTAGGCGCCGGTGGCGGTGTCGAGCCGGAAGTCGAGGTCGAGGATCCCGCGGTAGCCGAGCGCCGAGACCATCTGACGGGCCATCCGTTCGACCGCCGGGTTGGGCAGCCACCGGCCCACCGCGGTCAGTCCGGCCCCCACCGGCCAGGAGCGTTCCTTGCGCCCGGCGGCCCCGATCAGACACTCGCCGCCACCGCCGCTGTAGCCGTGGAAGAACCAGTCCAGGTCCCGGCCCTGCGGCAGGAACTCCTGGAGGAGCAGCCGGCTGCCCGCCTCGGCGCTGCGCGCGTACAGCTCTCGCGCCTCCTGCGGGGAGCGTACGACCAGGGTGCTGCGCAGCCCGGTCCCCGCCGGGAGGAGCCACGGTCTGCTCCACTTCGCCACCACCGGCAGCCCGAGCGACCAGGCCGCCGCCGCTGCCTCCTCGGCGCCCGAGGGGATGACGGTGCGCGGGTGGGGGATGCCGAGTGTGCCGCAGATCCCGACCAGTTCCGCTTTGTCCGCCACCCGTTCCGGCAGTCCTGACGGCTGTTCAGGGAGCAGATAGCGGCCGTCGAGCCGCTCCCGCAGCCGGCCCACCGCGATCGCGCTCAGGTCGTCCATGGCGATGAGCACGGGCGGGGTGGTGAGCCCGTCCGCGATGCCGAGCAGCAGGCGCTGAATCTCCGACAGATCCGAAGACTCCGTCAGATCCGTGGGGTGGTCGGGCCGCAGATGCGCCGTGCGCAGATAGCGGGAACGGCCCACGGGGCTGCGCGCGCCCTCGATCACCGCGTGGACCTCGATCCCCGCGCGGCCAAGGGATCTGACGGCGCCAAGGGTGCCGTGGTGGAACGGGTTGCGGTCGAGCCTCATGAGTACGGCGGGGACTCGGGTGTCAAAGCTCGGCACGTTGATGTCCTTCATTTCGGTAACCCATGCGGGGGATGAAATTCACGAACGGACTACTGGAACGCCAGGCCGGGTTCCCGATCGGCTTATTAGAAATACTTTTGTGATCAACGTGACCACGGATCGAGGCCACGGAAAGAGGTCCACACTCACGAGGAGCGGACATGCCCCTTCGACGACGACGGCTGACGACCACCTGCCTGGGAGTGGTCACGGCCGGCCTCCTCGCTTCCGGTGCGGCGCCGCCCGTCGCCCATGACGCGGACGCACGGGCCGCGACGGACGAATCGATGGCACACGGGAAACCGAAACCGCCGAGGGCACCCGAACCCGCGATGGGCGCGTATCTCGATTACGGTCCGAAGGGCGTCCGGCGCATCGCCGCCATGCAGCGCTGGCTCGGCGGCAGGGAGCTTCGGGTGGGGCACACCTATCTTCCCGGGGACGTGTGGTCGAACATCGAGGGCGGTCCCGGCTTTCTGGAGGACTGGGCCGCCTGGCGAAAGGCGAAGGACGACCGGCTGTTCGTCCTCAACGTCCCCATGCTGGAACACAATGAGGAGCGGGTGCCGGACGCTCTCGTCCGCGAGGAGCTGCGCAAGGCCGCGCGGGGCGATTACGACGGTCACTTCAAGACCCTGGCGCAGCGGCTCGTCGACCTGGGTGTTCCGGACACGGTGATCGTGCTCGGCTGGGAAATGAACGGGGTCACGTACACGCATCGCTGCGGCCCCGACCCGGAGTCGTGGAAAAAATACTGGAATCGCATCGTCACCACCATGCGCGCAGTGCCAGGACAGAAGTTCCGGTTCGATTTCGCTCCGAACCGAGGACGGGACGCCATTCCCTGGACCGAGTGCTATCCGGGTGACGATGTCGTCGACATCATGGGCATGGATTCTTATGACCAGCCCCCGGGCCGGACATTTGATGAACAGGTGAATGAGCCCTTTGGGCTTCAGGAGCACGTGGATTTCGCCGCTGCACACGGAAAGGTTATCTCCTATCCGGAGTGGGGCCTCTTCCGCAACGGTGACAACCCGGAATACATGCGCCGCATGCTCCAATGGATCGACACATACAAACCGGTGTACAACACGGTGACCGACTACTGCCCGCACGGCATCTGGCTGTGCGGGCAGAATCCGAAGTCGTCGAAGATGTTCCGGTCCCTGCTGTACGGGTTCAAGCCGGAGCCCCTGCCGCTCCCGGAGCCCCTCCCGACACCCACGCCGCCGCCGACGCGGCCGCCGGGGAACTGTACGCCGCTGGACCTCGGTCCCTGGGTGGAGAAGTGGCTCGGAGGCAAGATCTGCATCCGCCTCAACTGGTCGCGGCGCGAGGACAGCTGACCAGCCACCCGTACGGGGCGGCGGCGGCCGGGGTCATCCCCCGGCGCCGCCGTCCCGCAGCCGTTTGACGAGCGCCGCGGCCCGGTCGCGGCCCGCCGCCTGCGCGACCAGCAGGTGCAGGGACGGCGCCAGATGCGGCCGGGCGAGCAGCAGCCGCTGGTTGCGGACGGTCTCGGGACGCCAGTGGTGTTTGTACGGCTCATTGCCGCGCAGCATGCTGAGCGTGGCGCGGCCGCTCGCGCTGATCCGCTGTGCCCCGCTCCGCAGCAGCATCGAGGCCACGTCCACCTTCCTGGCACGCAGCGCGGGATCGGCCCCGTACAGATAGCCGCCCTCCAGCCGGCCGGAGATCAGGGTGAGATCGGCGGCCACCACCGCGCCGGACAGCCGGAACTCGGTGAGCCGCGCGTCGCCGTACTCGGTCATGGCCCGTACCGACCGGGTCAGATGGTCCGCGAAACGGACGCTGAGGTGTTCCGGGGTGACCCCGCGGCCCCGCCACTGGAGCCGGTGCAGCTCCAGCAGCCGCCCGACCGCCGCCGGGATCTCGTCCTTGGGCACCACCCGCTCCTCGATGCCCAGCGCGTCCAGCTTGCGCAGTTTGGCGCGGGCGCGCTGGGCGCGCGAGGAGGTGAGCCTACCGAGCAGTTCGTCCATGGGAACGCCGGGCAGTTCGAGGCAGAGGGAGTCGTCCAGCTTTCTGCGTGGGCCCGTCCAGCGGGCGAAGATTCGTTCCGCCGCCGCCCCCGGCCGTACTTCGCGCAGATCGATCACCGCCGTTCGGGCCAGCTCAGCGAGCGACGTCACCAGCTCACCCGCCGCCGCCTCGGCGCAGTCGTCGTGCAGCAGGACATCGGAGAAGTCGGAAATGGAGCCGCCGAGTTGGACGAGGACGGGCAGGGGCCGGTGGACGAGCATGAGCGGGGCCGCGGCGACGAGTTTCGCGCCCCGGCGTACGAGCACGATCCGCAGCCCGCGCCGGTTCCCGTACGACAGCCACCACGAGTGCAGCCACGAATGGCTCTGGAAGGGCGTGGCCGTGCGCGAGCATCGATACAACTCGTGCCAGGCCGGGGCGAGTTCGGCGAAGCGGCCGGCGTCACGGCAGAGCTCCGTGGTGAACACCGGGCCGGACGCCCGCGACGCGGACCTGAACAGCGGGGAGAAGACGCGGAGGTGCGTGACCGGAGGGGCTGGGCGGGTCGCGGCGGTGCGCGCGCTCGATTCGGCGGCCATCAGGCGCTCACACCGTTTCCGACTGCGGCAGCGACTGTGCCTGGGACTGGGCATGCGGCTGGGTATGCGGCTGGTCGGATGTCGCCGGGCCGGGTACGTTCGCGTGGAACTCACCGCGCCGCGGTTTCGGTCTGACCAGCAGTCCGAGCCCGCCGAGCAGCCCGCCCGCACAGCCGCCCACCAGGGCCGACAGCCCCGCCGAGGGGGTCACCGGAGCGGCCGGCTCGACCGCGCGGGAGAACTGGAGCACCCGCACCCTCGTACTGCCCTGCAAATGGGAGCCGTTGACGACCAGCGCCCGTGCCACCCCGTCCGCCATGTTCACCGCGGTGGAGGCCCGGTCCGAGGTCGCCGTCACGGAGATCATCGGAGCGTCCGGCGAGGTGGCCGTCCGCACGCTCTCCCGGAGCGTCCGCGCGGGCACCCCGGCCCAGACCGGCGCGTCACCGATCAGCGCGACCTGCGTGGCGACACGCCCATAGGCCGTCGCGAACCCCAGCGCGGCGGCCGGGTCGGACTTCTCCGTCGGTACGACGACGACATAACTGGTCGCCGAGTACTGCGGTGTGCGGAGCATCCCGTACGTGCCACCTGCCAGCGCCCCGGCCAGGACCGCCACCGGCACGATCCAACGGGCGGGCAGCGCCGTCACCTTCGACAGCGGGAGCCTGACCCGGCGCGACACGGCGGCGGCGGAAGCGGCGGTGGAACCGGCGGTGGAAGCGGACGCGGGTTCGGGGACGGCGGGCCGGCGCCGCGCGGCCGGGCGTCGCGGAGGATTGGTGTGCGGGGTCATGAGCAGCTCACTTCTCGGAGGGGGCCGGGCCGCGGACGGCGTTCTCGTAGACGGTCATCAGCTGGTGGGCGCTGTGGGCGATGTCGTAGTGGCGCGCGGCCGGGGGTACGGGCAGCCGGCGCGGTCCCGCCTCCTCGAACCGCCGTAGTTCGTCGACGAGTCCGGGTACGGAGCCACTGACCCGGCGCGCTCCCGGCGCGGCGTCGGCGGGCAGGTCCTGGAGGGCGGGGCAGGTGACATGGAGGACCGGCAGCCCGGCCGCCAGCCCCTCCACGACGGCGAGTCCGAACGCCTCGTCGGGGGAGGTGGAGACGAAGACGTCCATGGCCGCGAGCAGCGAGGGGAGATCGGGCCGGCGCTGTGACGGGAGCGCCGCGGGCGGGGGCGGCGGGTCCTGGCAGGCGCCGTGCAGCAGGATCCGGTCGGCCGCTCCCCGCTCCCTCGCGAGCCGCAGGAGCCGGTCGCGCTCGGGTCCCTCACCGATCAGGAGGAGGCGCGCGTCGGGCAGTTCGGCGACGGCCCGTACGAGCCGGTCGAAGCGCTTGCCGCGGGTGAGCCGTCCCACCCCGCCGACCACGAAGGCGCCCTGGGGCACTCCCAGACGCGCGCGGGCCGCGCCGCGCGCTGTCTCGTCGTAGGCGAAGCGCCCGACCTCGATGCCGTTGGGCACCACATGGATACGGTCGGGGCGCACCCCCCAGCGCTCCAGGCGCCGGGCGACGGTGGCGGAGACGGCGACGGTCGCGGTGCCCAGGCGTTCGCCCGCGAGATAGAGGGCGCGGGCGCCCGCGGAGAGCGGCCGGCCCTCGATCTGGACGGCCCCGAGGGAGTGTTCGGTGGCCACGATGGTCCGTACGCCGGCGAGACGGGCCGCGAACCGCCCGTACAGGCAGGCGCGGTAGAGGTGCGTGTGCACCAGGTCGTAACGTCCGCGCTTGATCAGCCGCGTGAGCCGGGGCAGGGCGCCGAGGTCACCGTTGCCCGCCATGTCGAGGTCGGTGACGGGGACACCGTCGGCGACGATGCCCTCGGCGACCGCTCCCGGGTTGGTGAGCGTGATGACCTCGCAGTCCGTGGGCAACTGACGTAACAGAAGGCGGAGTTGCTGCTCGGCGCCACCGATGCCGAGTCCGGTGATGATGTGCAGCACCCTCATGTCGTCGTTGCCCGGGTGTCGGCCAGGGCGGCCACCGGGGCCGCCGGGGCCGCGGGCCCCACCATGGCCATCGCGTCCCGAGCGGTCCGTCTGGTGTGCGCCGCGTACTCGGCGTACTCCCCGGCCGGGACGGGCTCGCGGCGCCAGCGGTGCAGCCGCCGTTTGAGGTTCAGCCTGGGGCCGGTGTCGCCTTCCCCGATATGGACGCGGGGCAGCGCGAACACACCGGTGAGCGGCCCCGGGTCGATGGCGCAGGCGTACGCGTAACCGGCGGCGCGTACGGCCTTGATGGCGCGGGCGTCGACCGTGCCGTACGGATAGCAGTAACCGGCCACCTCGTGACGGCCGGTCAGGTCCCGGAGCAGTTCCCGCAGGAGTTCGCGGCTGCGCGCGGTATCGGCCGCGATCAGCGCCTCGTCGGCCTTGGTCAGATCGGTGTGGCGCAGCCCGTGCGAGCCGATCTCCATGCCCGCCCGCGCCGCCGCGCGGATGCCGTCCGCCGTGAGGAGGGGCTTGCTCGGACCGGGACTGTCCCATTCGTTCGTGCCGCCGAGACGGCCCGGCAGGACGAAGACGGTCGCCGTGAACGCGTAACGGCGCAGCAGCGGGACGGCCTGTTCCAGGAAGTCGGCGTACCCGTCGTCGAAGGTGAGCCCGACGAGCCCGGCGCCCCGCCCCCCGGCACGGGCGCGCAGCAGCCGGTCCATACTGACGCCGGTCAGCCCCCGGCGGCGCAGCCAGCGCAGCTGCCGTTCGAGCCGGTCCGGCGAGACCGTCACCCGGTAGGGATCGTCGGTCGGGTCGGCGACGGAGTGGTACATGGCGGCCCACAGGGGGCCGGCGGACACCGTGTCAGCGGACATGCGCGAGCTTTCGTGTGAGGAGGCGGGTGAGGAAGCGGAGGATGGTGTCGGTCTCGGGGGCCCGCAGGGCGTGCGCGATGACGAGGAACACCGCGCCGACCACCACGCAGGCCGCCATCGCGCCCAGGACGGGTGACGGGACGAGGGCTCCGCAGAGCCATCCGGAGCCGGTGGCCGCCGCCGCGGCGGCGGCGAGCTTGACCAGCCCCCCGGTCATGAACCGGAGGCTGACGGGCACGCTGTGCCGGCCGACCCGGTACAGCATCAGGGCGGCGGTGACGGTGATACCGAGGGCGTTGGCGGCGGCGATGCCGAGCACGCCCCACACCTGTACGAGCAGGGCGCCCGCGCCGGTCGTCAGCGCGAGCCCGCTCAGCATCGCGAACGCGGGGAACCACAGCGGGCGCGCGGCGGAGAAGTAGCAGCGTACGAGCGCTCCGACGAGGGTGTGGCCCAGCAGGCCGAGCGCGTACACCCGCATCACATCGGCGGTCGCCGCCGTGTCCGCCGGGTCGAACGCGCCGCGCTGGAACAGCACTTCGATGATCTGCGGCGCGCAGGCGACCACTGTCGCGGCGCCGGTCAGCACGATTATCCCGGCGAGCGCGAGATCTCGCTCGACCCGGAGCCTGGCCCGCTCGGTGTCCCCCGCCGCCATGGCGCGGGCGACCACCGGGAAGGTGACGGTGCAGAGCATCATGGAGAGCGTCATCGGGATCTGCGCGACCTTCTGCGCGTAGTTCAGATGCGAGATGGCACCGGCCGGCAGCGGTGCGGCGAGGAACCGCTCGATGAGGACCTGCGACTGCCTGCTGAGCGCGAAGACGATGACGGGCGCCAGCAGGGCGAGGGCGACGGTCGGTCCGCCGCCCGCGCCCTTCGGTCCCTGGCCGGTCGTGGTCACGTCCACCGGCCGGCGCGCGCGCAGCCTGCGCCACAGGAGGGGCGCCTGGACGAGGACCATGAGCGCGCCGCCGATGGCGACCCCGGCGGCGGCGGCCCGTACCCCCCACCGGTCGCGGACCAGCAGCATGGTGGTGATGATCCCGGCGTTGTACGCCACGTAGATCATCGCGGGGGCCGTGAAACTGCCGTGCGCGCGGAGCGCCGCGCTGCAATAGCCGGCCATGCCGAAGGTGAAGGCGCATGTGGCGGTCAGCCGGGTGCAGTCGACGGCGAGCCCCGGCTCGGGCAGCCCCGGCGCGAGGAGGGCCACCACCCAGGGCGCGGTGGCCACCAGCAGGGCCGAACCGGCGCCGAGGGCGAGGAACAGCCGGGGCAGGGTGCTGCGCACCAGCAGCCGTACGGGGTCGGGATCCAGCACCGGTGCGGTGGCACGCCGGGCCAGTGCCAGGCTGAACGCCGGTACGAGGATCAGCGCCATGGCGTCCTCGATGAGGAGCGTGGCGGCCACCTCGGGCACGGTCCAGGCGACCAGGAAGGCGTCCGTATCCGGGCCCGCGCCGTAGAGATGCGCGATGGTCTGGTCGCGGACGAGCCCGAGCAGCGCACCGGCGGCGGTCAGCAGCGCGGTGAGGAAGGCCGCGCGCGCCAGGAACCGTCCGGAGGTGAAGGAGCCGCGGCCCTCCGCGCCGGTGCGGGTCTTGCCTCCTGTGCCGTCTCGGCCCCTGCCTCCGCCCTTCGCGCCCGCCGGGGAGGGCGGAGGCGACTGCGGCGGCACGGCGGGAAGGGAGTGCCTCGTATCGCTCACGCGCGACCGGCCTCACTCGTGGCGGGCCGCTCGACCGGTCCGAGGGCCCACCGGGCCGCGAGGCCGAGCATCACGGCGGTCAGTACGGTCGAGGGTCCGCCGATGTCCGCGTAACCGAAGTCGACCAGCTGCCAGACCAGCAGCCCGGTGACGGCGAGGCCGCAGTCGGCGCCGGTACGGGAGCGGTGCGCGGCGGGCAGCCGGCGCAGGGCGCGGACGAGGAGCGCCGCCCAGCTGCCCGCCAGGGCGACGACGCCCAGCAGCCCCTGTTCGCTGAGGACGAGCAGATACATGTTGTGCGGGGAGAGCAGTGGCTGACGCTGGAAGCCGAGACCGGCGCCCTCGGTGTCGCTGGCGGCGGAGAGCGCGAGCGAGGCGTGGCTGTCGCGGTAGGCGGGGAAGCCCTTCAGCCCGACGCCGGTGACGGGGTGTTCGCGCCACATGCCGGTGGCCGCGGCCCACATGGTGTACCGGTCGGTGACGGACTGGTCGGGCGCGTCGGTGACCCGTGTGATGCTGCCGAGCCGTTCGGTGATCATCTGCGAGCCGATACCGAGGCCTCCGACGAGTACGACGCCGAGCGCCCCGGCCACGAGCGTGACCACGACGGCGCGGCGCGGCCCCGACAGCGTCAGCTGGAGGGCGACGGTCACGGCGGTGGCGATCCAGGCGCCGCGGCTGAAGGACAGGGCGAGGGGTACGGTCAGCAGCCCGGCGCAGCCGAGTGCGACGGCGCGCCGCACGCGGGCCGCGTGCCGCCCCCGGCCGGCCGCCGCCGGGCTCAGGGCGAAGCCGATGGAGATGACGAGTCCGTACGCGACGACCGTGGCCATGCCCATCACGTCGGTGGGGCCGAAGGTGCCGACCGCGCGGATCTCCTCGCCCATGTACGAGGCGCCGGTGCCGGTCAGATACTGGGTGACACCGATCGCGCCCTGCACCAGCGCGAGGACGACGACGGACCCGGCGACCAGCCGGAAGTCGCGGCCGTCGCGCAGGAGCAGCAGCAGCGCGCCGGGTACCAGCACGAAGATCTGGAGGTAGCGCGCCACTCCCGGCAGGCTGGCGGCCGGGTCGTGGGCGCTGATCGCCGCGATGGTCACGCCCAGCACGGGAAGTCCGAGGACGAGCGCGGCGGTACGGGTCAGCGGCCTGGCCCGGTCGCGCAGGACGCGTACGAGGCAGTACAGGACGAGCAGTCCTGAGGCCGCGTCCGCGACACTCCCGGACCCGGCGGAGCCGTCCCCGGCCGGCGCCGATTCCACGGCGAGCAGCGCGACGACCGCGACGGCCGGCAGCAGATGAGCCGACCGGCGCAGGACGTGTCCCCACGGACCCGCCGCCGGAAGCGGCCGGCCCGCGGGCCCACGGACGGCGGGACGGCGAGCGGCCGGCCCGGCGACCCCGACGGTGCCCGGGAAAACGACGCCGGTGGCGTCGGCGGCCATCAGCTGCCCGCCGGGCGGACGAGGGACACGGCGGTCCGCAGCAGGATGCACACGTCCTGCCACAGCGACCAGTGGTCGATGTAGTGGTTGTCGAACCGCGACCGCTCTTCGATGGAGGTGTCGCCGCGCAGCCCGTGGACCTGTGCGAGACCGGTGATCCCGACGGGCATCCGGTGCCTGGCCGCGTAACCGGGCTGGGTCTTGCTGAAGTTGGCGACGAAGAACGGACGCTCGGGCCGGGGCCCGACCAGGCTCATGTCACCGCGCAGCACGTTCCAGAGCTGGGGCAGTTCGTCCATCGACGTACGACGCAGGAAGTTGCCCACCGGGCTCATCCGCAGATCGTTGGCGATGTTCCAGCGGGTGGCGGACTCGTGCTCGTCGGCCGGGCGCAGGGTGCGGAACTTCAACAGGGTGAAGGTGCGGCCGTGCTGTCCCACGCGTTCCTGGCGGAAGAGCACATCGCGGCCGTCGCGGAACCGGACGGCGAGCGCGCAGGCCAGCAGCACCGGCGAGGCGGCCACCAGCAGCGGAAGCGTGAACACCACGTCCAGCAGCCGTTTGACGACGGCTCCGCGCCGACGGCCGCGTACGGCGGGCGGCTCGACACGGCGGGCGGCGAACCCCCAGAGGTGCCGCTCCATGGCCACGGGCGCGGCGGTCAGATCCCACGGCCCGGCGCCGACGAACCAGGTGGCGCAGCCGTACTCGTGGAACAGCGCGACGAGGGCCGCACGGTCCGTACCGTCGCCGGGCTCGGCGGCGCCGGGGTCGCGGAATCCGGAGTCGTGAAATCCCGGCTGACTGAACCCGGGCTGATTGAACCCCGGCTGGTTGAACCCGGGCTCGTTGAACCCGGAGTCGTTGAATCCAGCTTCGTTGAATCCTGCTTCGTCGAACCCGGAGCCGCCGAGCCCGCGGTCACGGTCGAGGAACCGGTGGTCGATGAACAGCGCGTCCTGGACACCGTTCTGGATGACCGCCCGGTGGATCTCCTCGGCCGAGGTCAGCACCGGCAGGGCGGGGGCCTCCGTCACCGCGCCGTCCCGCCCGCCGGTTCTGGTCGCGGCCCGGTCCGCCTCGTCCTCGTCCTGGGCGGGCCCGGCGATACCGACGGGCCGCAGACCGTACTCGGGATGCTGGGCGAGCAGCGCGGCCAGCCGCCGCGCGGCCTGGCCCGACCCGACGACCAGCGCGGACCGCAGCCGGTTGCGCGCCACGGCGCGGCGCCGGGTGTGCAGGAGCGAGCGGCAGCCGCAGGCGACGACGAGTTGGAGTGCGCAGCCGCCGAGCAGCGCCGGTACACCCACGGCCAGGGCGGGGAGGAACGCGGCGAGTACGGCCGCGGCGGCGCACCAGGCCACCGCGATCCGGGCGGCCAGCGCGGGCAGTTGATCCAGCCCCGACAGGACGCCACCGGGACGGTAGAGCCCGGCGGACGCGTTCAGTACTGTCACCCAGACGAGGAGCTGGACGACGAGAACCGCGTCACGCTGCTCGTCGTTGAGCACGACGGTGGACAGCAACGCGGCGAACACGTCCGAGGCGATCAGCGGGAGGGCGAAGCGCAGCGTGGCACCCGGGGACCGACGGGCCGGCGACGCGAGGCGGTCCGAGGCGTCGCGGGGGGAGGCGATCGAGGCGCGCCGCGGGACCTGCTGCCCCAGGGTCCCTGGCCCCGGGGTCCGCGGTCCGACGGTCTGCCCGAGCGCCTGCTGTCCGAGTCCCTGCTGTGCCACCGTCTGTTGTCCCACCGCCGGTTGTCCCAGGGCCTGTTGCCCCATGGCCTGTTCCGCTCTCCGCGCCCGCCCGGTGGGCGGCGGAACGCTGGTGCTTTCCGTGGTCACTGGGGAATCGGCTCCCTGCGTTCGGGGCGCGGCACTGAGGCGACTTCGCGGTACACGTCCGCGATGGCCCGCGCTGTCTGCCGCACGTCATAGGTGCTGAGTACGTGCTGATGGCCCTGGCGGCCGATGGCTTCGCGCAGTGGCGCGTCGCGGAGCAGAGCGCCGATGGCCGCCGCCAGCGCGGGCGGGTCCTCCGGCGGAATGAGACAGAGCGCTTCGTGACCGGGCGACAGGCTCTCGCGCGCGCCGTCCACATCGCTGAGGACGACGGCCCTGCCGCTCGCCATGGCCTCCAGCGGCGCCACCGCCATGCCCTCCCAGCGCGAGGGGAGGACGACCAGATCGGCCGCCCGGTACCAGGGCGCGGTGTCCGGTACGGCTCCGGCGAAGAGCACCGACGGCGGCGCGGCGGCACGCAGTACGTCGGCGTCCGGCCCGTCCCCGACGAGGACCAGCCGCGCTCGGGGCAGCTGGAGGAGGATCTGCCGCCAGGCCCGCAGCAGGATGTCCTGGCCCTTCTGCCGGCAGAGCCGCCCGACGCACAGCACGAGGGGTGTGCCCGGCGGGAGAGCGGCCAACTGCGGGAGTGCCGCGCGCGCGGCGGTGGTGTCGGCCATGGCCGCGGCACCGGACGGCCCCGCGGCGGCACCGGATTCCCCGCCTACGGGACCGAACCGTCCGGTCGCGGGACCGAACCGTCCGACATCGACTCCGTTGTGGACGACGGACCAGGGGGCACGGATTCCGGCCCGCTCGCCGGTGCGCCGTTCCGCGTCACTGACGCATACGACCCGGTCGGTCCACCGGACGGCCCAGCGCTCCCAGCACCCGGCCAGCCGGCCCGTCATGCCGCCGACCGCCTCGAACGACCAGGCGTGCGGCTGGAAGACGGTGGGCACCCTGCCACGGACGGCGAGCCGTCCGGCCAGTCCGGCCTTCGCGCTGTGGGCGTGCACCAGATCGGGCCCGACGCGCCGTACCACCCGAGCCGCCTGCGCGACCTCACGGACCAGTCCGGGCCCGGGGTCGCGGGTCACCCGCCAGCCATGGACCTCGGCGCCGAGCCGGGCCGCACCCGCGGCCAGCGGCCCTTCCCCGGGACAGGCGACGGCCACCCGTACACCGGCCTCCAGTTGCGCCCCGACCAGATCAAGAACCACTCTGGCCACTCCGCCGTCGACCGGCTGGACGAGATGAAGAGCGGTGAAGCCGGCCCCGGGCCGGCGCCGTTGTGGCCGCACGCGCAACTCCTCCACTCGTGGATACGGGAAAACGATCTCTTCGAGCGGGCTCGGGGCGCCCGGATTTCAGTTCCGGTTGTCCGCTCCTATGAAAAACGCACCGGCGCGGCAGGGGTCACGCTTCACGCCGAATCGAACACTTGAGTTATCCGGCTCCCCTCGATTTTATTACGACCCCAAAAACCGCCGAATTCCATAAATTGGCACTCCGTCTCGAAGATCGAAACAAGAAGGCACCTTTACAGAGGGCGGAGTGAAAATCACGTGAGACGCGCTGAATCGCGCTGAACGTACAAAAGGACTCTTACGAGCGGCTGTTCCTCGGTCAGCGGGTCGCCGCACCGCGGCCAGGTGACACATGGGGCGTCACTCATTCGGACGCGCAACCGACGGGCGCCCCCGGCGTTGATGCATAAGTCGGGCAATCGCGCCCGGCGCGTATAGCGTCCCCCTTTCGACCGAGGAGCCCTTCTCCATGTCGCGTATCGCCAAGGCTGTTGTTCTCTCCACCGCGGCCGCCGCCGCTGTCGCCGGGGCCTCCGGCGCCGCTGTCGCCGACGCCGGTGCGGAAGCCGCGGCCATCGGCTCCCCGGGTGTCATCTCCGGCAACGTCGTCCAGGTCCCGATCCACCTGCCCGTGAACGTCTGCGGCAACACGATCAACGTCATCGGCCTGCTCAACCCGGCCTTCGGCCACACCTGCATCAACAACTGACGGCCTTCGCCGTCGCTGTCGGCGCCATGTCGGCGCGATGCCGACGTCGCGTCGGCGTCGCTCGCGAGAGCCGCTCTTCCCCTCGGGGAAGAGCGGCTCTTCCGCTGTCCGGGGGTCACCCTTACGTGCCCGTGTGTCCACTCTTCCGGCGGCGCTGCGCGGCACCACGCGGACGCCGTCCGGGCACGTCGGGGCAGGTGAGAGACGGGCCGGAGCAGGCCGGGGCAGATCCGGGCGCCGTCCGACGACCGTACGGGCGATGCCCTTTCGGTTGCGTGCCCCCCGCGGGCCACGGACGGTGAGGTGAACGTTCCTCCTCGTCCCGAAAGGACACAGGTATGCGTCTCAAGCTCTCCCGCCGTGTCACGACCGGCGCCGTGTGTGCCGCGCTCGTGCTCGGCACCGCGGCCCCGGCCGCCGCCCATGAACTCCCGCGCGACACCGGCGCCGACAGCACGGCGGCCCCCGCGCCGGGTCCGGCGGCACCCACGGCGCCCACGGCATCCACGGCGCCCACGGCGCCCGCGTCACCCGCGTCGGAGACCAAGCCCTTGGCGGACGTAGGTGACCTGCTGAAGCCCGTCGCCGAGCTGGTCAAGGCGGCGCTGAAGGCACCCGGCGGCGAACTCTCGCCCGCGGACATCGAGAAGCACACCAAGGCCATCAGGGACGCCGTGGCCGCGCTGAAGGCCACCGCCGACGACGACGCGCTGGCCGATGTGGTGGTGACCGTACAGAAGACCACGGACTCCTTGCTCGAACCCGCCACCGAGGCCGAGCCCCAGCAGCCGTGAACGGCCTTCGCCCGGCCGCTCGTTCGATACGGGAACGGAGCGAGTTCCCTTCATTCGGGTGGCCTGTCCAGAATTCCTTCCCGACGGAGTTTCCGCCACGCGCACACGTCGTTACTGATGACGAGCGACCGCGCGAATGGGACCTCCAAGAGGCCTGTGCGAAGCGTGAGTTGCCTCGCAACAGACATCGCTGAAAGAAGGATTCACCATGAAGCCCATGAAGGTCGCCGCCGTCGTCGCCGGTTCTGTGATGGCTCTGGGTGCCGCCACCCCGGCGTTCGCCGCCGAGGGCATGAGCCTCAACGGCGGACTGGAGACCGTGCTGAGCGAGGGCCTCAAGGACCCCAGGCCGCTGAACACCAACGCGCTGGACACCGAGAACCCGGGGTCCGTGCTGAACGCCGTGAAGGGTGCCACGGACACCCTGAACAAGAAGAAGGGCGGCAAGACGAACGGCAAGACGGCCGGCAAGAAGACGTCGGGCAAGACGGGCGCCAAGGAGATCGTCGGCACGTCGACCGGCAACAAGCTGCTCGGTGGGCTTCCGCTCGGGAAGTAGTCTCCGGCAGCGGATTCCGGACGGTCCGGGCCTCGCGAGGGCCCGGACCCCGTAACCGTCCCGGACCTGTAGCCCGTCCGGACCCTGTAGCCCGTCCGGACCTCGTAGCCCGGCGCGGATTCGGCCGACGCGGATCAGCTGGTCCAGAAGTCCCACCAGCGGGTCAGGACGAGCATCCCGATGACGCCGGTCCACAGCACCGGCGGCACCCAGTGGAACTCGCGGAGCGCGCCCCGCAGGCCCGCGGGCGCGGGCAGGATCCCGTGCTCGACGTTGTGCGCCGTGACGTAGCAGAACATCACGATCGTGGCGACCCAGGCCAGACAGCACCACAGACACAGCGAGTTGATGCTGTAGAGCGACTGGTACTGGAGCCAGGTGCAGAAGCCGACGCCGAAGAGCGTTCCCGCGTTCAGGCCGAGCCAGAACCAGCGCCGGTAGCGCGCCCCGGCCAGCAGCCCCGCGCCGACGCCGATGACCACCGCGTACGCCGCAAGCCCCAGCATCGGGTTGGGGAATCCGAAGACCGAGGCCTGTTCGCTCTTCATGATGTTCCCGCAGGAGACCACCGGGTTCAGACTGCATCCCGGGGTGAAGTCCGGGTCCTCAAGCAGGGCGAACTTGTCGAGGGTGATCACCCAGGCCGCGAGCAGCCCGGCCGCTCCGCTGATCATCAGCACGAACGCGAAGGCCCGGCCGCCGCCCCACGCATTGCCACCGCCAGCGCCGGTGCCCTCCGTACGCTCGTCGGTGGTCCTGTTCTGGGCCAGTGCCGTTGTCATCACGTCCGCTCCCCTGTCTCCGGTGGTCATGCGGTGTCTGTCCGTCCGCGCTTCCGACACTCAGCCGCGCAGGCTGCGTACCGGCACCAGGCAGTGCGCCGCGCTGGTGAGCATCGCCTCGTCACCGGCGAAGGCGCGCAGTTGCTCCTCGGTGACGGGCTTGCCCGGTGTCGCCTCGGCCCATGGCCGGGTGGCGACGATGAAGTAGACCTGCCCGTGATCCCGCGCGTCGCGCTCCCACTCCGGCGGGACGGGGCACTGCGCGTTCAGATACGGCATCGTCAGTACGGCGCGGCCCGCCTCCACCAGCAGCGTGATCGGCACGTTGGGGGTCTTCGAGACATCGACCAGATCGCCGCCGGGGATCAGCCCGATCTCGGCGAGCACCGTACGCATCGTCTCCTCGCCGGCCTCCGTCCCCTCCCTGCCGTCCCCGAGTGAATAGGCGAGCAGGAAAGGCGCGTTGCGTTCGCCGTCGGAAGGATCGCTGGTCCAGGAAATCACCGAGAGAGTGCCCAGCCTGGAGGCGTTCCGCGCACTGGTCGAGGCGGAATTGATAGAGGTCATGGTGCGGCACAGTAGTGGTCCTCGGGGAATATCCGTGAGCCCGCGTCACCCAAGTGGGGGACCTTGGAGGCCACTTCGGGACAGCACTCTCTCAATTTCGTTTCTCAGTACGAGACTTGTTCCTCCGTTCCGTTTCATCCGCCGTTTCATCCGCCCGTTTCATCTGCCCATCTCATCCTTCCGTTTCGTCCGCCCGCGCATGGACGTGCCCCGCGCGGCCGGCGAGAGCAAGGCATGCCAGTCGCTCTGGCCCGGCAGGTCGGGAAGGCGCAGAACACGCCAACCTTTGGTGTAAGCGGGCGGCGCGCCCTCCCCCGCCACCACGACGGCCACCGGCCGGTCGCGGGCGAGCGCGACAAGGCCCGCGGGGGTGATGGAGCCGTCGTGGCCGCCGGTCTGCCGTGACGCGCAGCCGGCGAGGTAGGCGAGCCGTACGGCCTCCGCGCCGCTGATCACACAGGGCGGCCGTACGCCCTGGCGTGCCAGCTCCGCCGCCACCCTGCCGAACGCCACCCTGTTGTTACGGCCGCGCGCGGCGGCGCTGTCGAGGACCGCGTACTGCACCGCCAGATGCCCCGCCAGCAGCGCCGCGAGAGCGCCCACCGCCAGGGGCCGCGGCCGCGCCGCCCGGCCGATCCTGGCCAGGCCCGTCGCCGCAGGCAGCGCGAGCAGCGCGTATGTGGGGAGGAGGAAGCGCGGCGCGGCGTAGCCGATGAGCAGGACGTACGGCACCGCCATCGACAGCCCCGCCAGCGTCGGCACCAGCACGACGGCCGCCCTCTTCGCGCGCGCCGCGGCCAACACCCCGCACAGCACGAGAAACGGCAGCACGAACCACCACACCGCCGTGACGGGCCGCCGCCAGGGGATGTCGCAGGGGCGGCAGAGCAGCCGCCCGTCGAGCGCGCGCACTTGGTCGTCGAAGGCCAGATTCCAGCCCAGGTCCCCCTGGATCGCGCTGGCGCGCCGCAGCCGCGCGGAGAGGCCGCCGTAACCGACGTACGCCTCGACGGCCCAGGGCGCGCAGCCGAGGGCCGCACCCGCGGCGAGTGCCAGCAGCGGCAGCGGGCGGCGCCACGCCCCGACGAGCAGCACGCCCGCGGCGAGCGGCAGGGCGAGCCAGAAAGCGTCGCTGGGCCGCATGAGCGCGACGAACGCCACGCCCCCGCACAGGCCGGCGAGGGCAGCGCGGTCGGACCGGTCGCGCACGGCCCGCAGGAAGCAGCCGACCGCGAACAGCGACCCCAGCGCGACCCACAGGTTCGGCATGACCTGCGGACCGTAGAGGACGGTGATCCACAGTCCGGCGAACAGCGCGCCGGCGAGGGCGAGTACGGGTGCCGGGAGCAGCCGTCGCCACACCCACAGCGCGAGCAGGAGACCGGCGCCCGACAGCAGCGCGAGATACACCCGAAGGGCCTCGACGGACGAGGTCAAGGCGGTCACCGGCGCGATGAGGAAGGTGATCCCCCGGGCCCGGGGCGCGCTGAAGAAGGCGGCTTCGGCGTCCCGGGCGACCTGGCTGACGTAGACCGTCTCGTCCCAGCCGAGACCCGACCCGGGCACGACGAGGAGCAGTTGGAGGAGGGTGTACGCCACCGCGACAGCGAGGGGCCACCCGAACCCGCGGCCCATCCACCCGCCACCCGCCCGGGGCTCCGTCCGGCCCGGGCCCGCGGCGACGGCCGGGGTCTCTGTCATAGGCCCCACGCTGCCCCGGCT
Source organism: Streptomyces sp. NPDC094034 (assembly GCF_040303865.1). Lineage (NCBI taxonomy): Bacteria > Bacillati > Actinomycetota > Actinomycetes > Kitasatosporales > Streptomycetaceae > Streptomyces > Streptomyces sp. NPDC094034. Next base: position 93,563 of record NZ_JBEOUD010000002.1, read on the forward strand.
CCGCCCGCCGGGCCATCGGGGCAAGCCACTCGGACGAACGGCCTAAGGCCTGGCGGGACAGGGCCACGAGGTCACGGGCTCGGTCATCGCGATGGGGGTCTGTCCGGGGTGCTGCCGGCGCGAGGCCAAGCCGCACACATTCAGCCATACGACCACATCAAAGATTTCTGATATGTCGCATATTTTCGATCCATCAATGATGGACCCAAATATCAGCGCATAGCGCCGAATGTACCTGCGAATAGAGGGACTTTGCGGCCCTGCCCATAAAAAGATTGCGCGAGCCTGCCTCGGCATGTTGAATGGCCGAGTGATCTTCCTGGGTTTTTGCGCCCACGCAGGTCACCGACAGAACAGAACAGATTTGTCCCACAAATAGCAAGCAGCCTTCCGCTTATCTGGATTGGCAGGTGCGACGAAGATGGCAAATCCCTTCGACGATGAAGACGGCACTTTCCTTGTGCTCACCAATAGCGAGGGACAGCACTCGCTGTGGCCGTCCTTCGCGGAGGTGCCGAACGGCTGGCGGTCCGTTCACGGTGCGGCTTCCCGGCAGTCCTGTCTCGATTATGTCGAGGAACACTGGACGGACATGCGCCCGAAGAGCCTCGTCGAGGCCATGGAAAGGCCTTGATTCCGCGAGTCCTCACATGTCCGCTACCGAAAGTCACTGACGCCTGCGCGTAACCACCGGGCGGCGGAATTCCCGCCTCCCCTTTTTTTGCGCGCGCGACGCGGGTAGATTGCCTGCCCTTTAGAGTTGACGCCGGGGTCATGCCGTCGGGTTCGACAGCGCTGTCCGTGCGATCTGGGCAACCATCTGATCTCCGCCCTTCACCGAGAAACCGAACTCCTTTTCTGTCGACTCGCGCCATGAAGGAAGACCCTTGCCTGACGAACTGAAGGACGCACAGGTCAACCGCTGGGCACTGTCACCGACGCAGACCGGCATGTGGCGCGCGTGGGAGATCGACCCGGCGAGAGCGGTCTTCCGTGGCGGCGAGTACATCGAGATCCACGGTCCGGTGGACCGCGTACTCTTCGAGGCGGCGCTCCAACAGGCCGTCCGTGAGGCGAATACGCTGCACGTCCGGTTCGGCGTGGACAACGGCGAACCGTGGCAGACCGTGGGCGCCACCCCCGCGTGGTCGATGGACTTCGTGGACGTCAGTTCCGAACCCGAGCCACGCGCGGCCGCGGAGCGGCTGATGCGACAGGAACTGTCCGTGTCCCTCGACCTGTACAAGGACCGCCTGTTCGGCCACATGCTCTTCCGCGTGGCCGCCGACCGGTACTTCTGGTTCCACCACCAGCACCATCTCGTGATGGACGGGGCATCCACGACGCTGATCGTCCGTCGGGTGGCGCGGCTCTACACCGCGCTGGTGGAGGACCGGCCCCTTGACGAGACCCCGTTCGGTTCGGTCCTGGACCTCTTAGAGGAAGACGTCGCCTACCGCCGGTCGGCCCAGTACGCCGACGACGGTCGGTACTGGCGCGAGCGATTCGCGGACAATCCCACGCCCACGCGGTTGTCCAGCCATGCCGGGTCAGGTCCGGCCGAGCCGCTGCGCCACACCGGCTACCTGTCCCCTCGCGCGACCGACGCGGTGCGGGCCGCCCTGAGCCGTACCGGCGCGCGGCTGTCACGGCTGGCCATCGCGGCGATGGCGGGTTACGTCCACCGTCTGACGGGCAACCAGGACGTGGTCCTGTCGATGGCGGTGACCGCTCGGACCACTCCCCTCGCCCGCACCACACCGGGCATGCGCACCAACGTCCTTCCGCTGCGGCTGGACCTGCGGTCGGGCATGACCGGTGCCGAGCTCCTCGCGAAGACGACGGACGGCATCCGGGACCTGCTCGCCCACCAGCGTTACTGGGGTGATCAACTCAGCCAGGAACTCGGTCGGCCGGTGGGGTTCGGACCGTCGGTCAACGTGTGGGCGTTCAACTACGACCTCACCTTCGCCGGCTTCCGCACCAGCACGCACAACATGTCCATGAGACACGTCGAGGACCTGTTGCTGTCCGTGTACGACCGGTCGGACGGCAACCCGCTGCGGATCGACTTCGACGGCAACACCGCCCGTCACAGTCCCGAAGAGCTGCGGACCCACCACGATCATTTCCTCGTCTTCCTGGAACACTTGGCGGCGTCGATCGCCACGGGCGACGGCCCGATCGGCGGCCTGGACCTGCTGGGGTCCACGCGTCGCCGCCAGGTCCTGGAGCAGTGGAACGACACCGCCCGCGACCTCCCCACCGCCCACCTCGCGGAGCTGTTCGAAGCGAGGGCTCATCAGGCACCGGACGCGATCGCCGTGCGCCACGGCGCCTCCACGGTGACGTACCGCGAACTCAACGAGCGGGCCAACCGCCTGGCGCACCGGTTGATCGCGCGCGGCATCGGACCGGAGCAGGTGGTGGCGCTCGCACTGCCCCGCTCGCCCGGACTCCTCGTGGCGATGCTGGCCAGCCTCAAGGCGGGCGCGGCCTACCTCGCGGTGGACCCGGAGTACCCAGCGGGCCGCGTCGCCTTCATCCTCGACGACGCACGGCCCGTGTGCCTGCTCACCACCGAAGAGGTCCGCGGCACGCTGCCCGACCACGCGATTCCGGAACTGCTCCTCGATCCCGCCGACGCCCTCGATCCCGTCGACGCCCCCGACGCCCCCGACGACCGGGACGGGCACCCGCTGACGGACCCGACCGACGCCGACCGGACGCACGCGGTCTCCCTCCTGAACGCCGCCTACGTCATCTACACCTCGGGATCGACCGGTGTCCCGAAGGCCGTCACGGTCACCCACGCCGGTGTGCCCAGCCTGGCGTCCCTGCGCGAACAGCTCCGCATGGACGAAACCTCCGAGGTGTTGCAGTTCCTGTCGCCGAGCTTCGACGGGATGTTCTGGGAGGTCTTCATCACGCTCCTGGCGGGCGCCACGGTGTCGATGGCGCCGGCCGGCCGTGAACTGGTGGGACCGACCCTGGGCGAACTGGTGTGCGAGAAGGGCATCACGCATCTCGCGCTGCCGCCGTCGATGCTCGCCGAGCTGCCCGCGGACTCGCTGCCCACGGGCATCACACTGGTGGTGGCCAGCGAGGCATGCCCCCCTGAGCTCGTCCAGCGGTGGTCGAAGGACCGGCTCATGCTCAACTCCTACGGGCCGAGCGAGATGACCGTCTGCGCCACGCTCAGCGATCCCCTGCGAGGGCGCGTCGTCCCGCCGATCGGCACACCCATAGCCAACGCCCAGGTCTTCGTGCTCGACGCGGCGCTGCAACCGGTCCCGCCGGGCACCGTCGGTGAGCTCTACCTCTCGGGACCGGGCCTGGCCCGCGGCTACCTCCGGCGACCCGGCACGACCGCGGGCCGGTTCGTCGCCAACCCCTTCGGGAAGCCCGGGACCCGGATGTACCGCACGGGCGACCTGGCCCGCTGGCGGCACGACGGCGATCTGGAGTTCGCCGGACGTGCCGACCGGCAGGTCAAGCTGCGCGGATTCCGGGTCGAACTGGACGAGGTCGAAACGGTCATCACCCGGCTGGACTCCGTCGCCCAGGCGGCCGTCGTGGTGCACACGGCACCGTCAGGCCATGAGCACCTGGTGGCCTACGTGGTGCCCGCACCGGGCGCGGTCGTCGACGCGGGCCGGCTTCGCGCCGCCGTCGCCGACGCGCTGCCGTCCTACATGACGCCGTCCGGGGTCGTGACGATGGACGCCCTACCGCGCACCCCCAACGGCAAGCTCGACCGGGACGCGCTGCCCGCTCCGGCACCGGAGCGCTCGCCGGCTTCCCGGGTGGCGCCCCGCAACGACCGCGAGGAAGCGCTGTGCGGCCTGTTCGCCAAGGTCCTCGGCATCCCCGAGGTCGGCGTCGACGACAACTTCTTCGACCTGGGCGGGCACTCGCTGCTGGCCGCACGGCTGGTCACCGCCGTCCGCTCCGAGCTGGGGGAGGAGCTGCGGGTCGCGACGGTCTTCGACATGCCGACCGCCGCCGCCCTCGCCCGGTGCCTGGGTGCCGAAGGACCGGACCGGACCGCGCTCCGCCCCTCTCCGCACGAAGGACCGGTGCCGCTGTCCGCGGCCCAGCGACAGCTGTGGCTCCAGCACCAGTTGGAAGGGCCGAGCGCCACCTACAACACGCCGCTGGTCCTGCGGCTTTCCGGAGAGCTCGACGTCGAGGCGCTCCGGGCCGCGCTGGCCGACCTGGTGACGCGTCACGAGACGCTGCGCACGGTGGTCCGCGAGACCGATGGCGGCGCCCACCAAGTTGTCCTGGACCCCGCCGGAGCACGCCCCGAACTGACCGTCGTGCCCGCCGAGGAATCCCGGATGCCCGCCCTGCTGGCGGACGCGGTCAGGTACCCCTTCGAACTGTCCGCGGAACCGCCCGTGAGGGCCACCCTCTTCGTACTCGGCCCGGCCGAGCACGTCTTCCTCCTGCTGCCGCACCACATCGCGTGCGACGAACTCTCGCTGCGGCCACTGGCCCGGGACCTGGCGACGGCGTACGAGGCGCGCGTCACCGACGCCGCCCCGTCGTGGCAGCCGCTGCCGGTCTCCTACCGTGACTACACGCTCTGGCAGAAGCGCAGGCTGGGCAGCGCCTCGGATCCCGACAGCCAACTCGCCGGGCACCTCGCGTACTGGACCACCGCACTCGCCGGCCTTCCCGACGAACTCGGCCTGCCCTTCGACCATCAGCGGCCCGCCGTGGCCACCCATCGCGGCGCCGCCGTGCCGGTACGGATCGACGAACCGACCCACCTGGCACTGGCACGCCTCGCCAAGGACGGCCGGGCCAGCGTCTTCATGGTCGTGCAGGCGGCGTTCGCGGCTCTGCTCACCAGAATGGGCGCGGGCACCGACATCCCGATCGGCAGCCCTGTCGCGGGCCGGGACGAGCAGGCCCTCGACGACCTGGTCGGCTGCTTCGTCAACACGGTGGTGCTCCGGACCGACACCTCCCAGGACCCCACCTTCCGCGAGCTGCTGGCCCGCGTACGCGCCGCCGACCTGGCCGCCTACGACCACCAGGACGTGCCGTTCGATCACGTGGTGGAGGCGCTGAGCCCCCGGCGCTCCCTGGCGCGGCAGGCACTGTTCCAGGTCATGCTGGCCTTCCGGACCGGTGTGGACCCGGACTTCACCATGCCGGGCCTCAGCACCACCCTGGAGCCGGCAGACCTCGGGGCAGCCAAGTTCGACCTCTCGCTCCACCTGGGCGAGTCGACCGCGGGCGGACAGCCGGCCGGCATCAGCGGGGTACTGAACTACAGCACGGACCTGTTCACCCCGCACACCGTCGAAGCGCTGGTACAGCGTCTGGGACGGGTGCTGTCGGCGATGGCGGAGAACCCCGACCAGCGCCTGTCCGCGCCGGACCTGCTCAGCGACGAGGAGCGTGCCGCGCTCTCGGCGCCCTGGACCCCAGCCGTGTCCGAACACGCCACCATCGTCGAGCGTTTCGAGCGACAGGTGCGGCGTGCCCCCGGCGAGACGGCCGTGCGCTGCGACGGGGCGACGCTCACCTACGCGCAACTCAACGCCCGGGCCAACCGGTTGGCCCGTTGGCTGATCGAACGCGGTGCGGGACCGGAGCGGTACGTGGCCATCAGCCTGCCGCGCTCGGCCGATCTGGTGGTGGCCATCCTCGCCGTCCTGAAGACGGGCGCCGCCTACCTGCCGATCGACCCGGAGAATCCCGCCGAGCGCACCGCCTACATGATCGAGGACGCGGGTCCCTGCTGGATGCTCGACCGACTGCCCGACGATCTGGCGTCATGGCCCGAGCACGACGTGACCGACGAGGACCGGATCCGGCCGCTGCTGCCCGACCACCCCGCGTACGTCATCTACACCTCCGGCTCGACGGGGCAGCCCAAGGGCGTGGCGGTGCCGCACCACAACGTTGTGCGCCTCTTCGAGGCGACCAGCGAGCAGTTCGGCTTCGGACCCACCGATGTGTGGGCGCTGTTCCACTCCTACGCGTTCGACGTCTCGGTGTGGGAGCTGTGGGGCGCGCTCCTGCACGGCGGCCGCCTCGTGGTCGTGTCGTACGAGACGTCGAGGTCGCCGGACGACTTCCTCGAACTGGTGGCGGCCGAAGGCGTCACCGTACTGAACCAGACCCCCTCGGCGTTCCCCCAGTTCATCGCGGCGGACGCCGCGCATCCCGAGTGGAGCGCGGCCCTGCGGCTGCGGTACGTGATCTTCGCGGGCGAGGCGCTGGACCCGGCGCGCCTGCGCGCATGGTACGAGCGGCACGCCGACAACGCGCCGACCCTCGTCAACATGTACGGGATCACCGAGACCACCGTGCACGCCACCCATCTCGCCCTGGAGCGCCGGCACGCCGACGAGCCCCACGGCAGCCCCATCGGCACGCCGCTCACCGATCTGCGCGGGTACGTCCTGGACGAGCGACTGCGGCCGGTTCCGTTCGGGCTGACGGGCGAGCTGTACGTGGCGGGTCCCGGACTGGCACGGGGATACATCTCCCGACCGGGGCTGACGGCGGGGCGTTTCGTGGCGGACCCGTTCGGTGTTCCGGGATCACGGATGTACCGCAGCGGGGACCTGGTGCGCAGGCGCGCCGACGGCGGCCTGGAGTTCCACGGCCGGGCCGACGACCAGGTCAAGGTGCGCGGATTCCGGATCGAGCTGGGCGAGATCGAGTCCGCGCTGGTCCGGCACCCCGCCGTCGGCCAGGCAGCCGTGGTGGTCCGCGAGGATCACCCCGGCGACCAGCGCCTGGCCGGCTACATCGTGCCCGCGGGCGAGCAGGAGGTGACCGGGGAGGAGCTGCGCGAGTTCGCCGGCCAGTGGCTGCCGTCCCACATGGTGCCCGGCGCGATCGTCACCCTCGACGCGCTGCCGCTGACGGTGAACGGGAAACTGGACCGCCGGGCACTGCCCGCTCCGCAACCGCGGGACCTGAGTGCGGGACGAGCCCCGCGCACGCCTCAAGAAGCGTTCCTGTGCGGGCTGTTCGCCGAGGTCCTAGGCTCGCCCGCGGTGAGCATCGACGACGACTTCTTCGCGCTGGGCGGGCACTCGCTGCTGGTCACCCGGCTGGTCGGCCGGGTGCGCGCCGAACTGGGCGTAGACCTGCCGGTACGGGCCGTGTTCGAGGCGCCGTCCGTCCACCGGCTGGTCCGCCGGCTCGAAGAAGCCCGGCCCGCCCGGCCCGCCCTGCTCCGCCGGGAGCTGCCCGACCGGATGCCGTTGTCGTACGTCCAGCGCCGCCTGTGGTTCCTGAGCCGGATGGAGGGACCGTCGGCGACGTACAACATGCCGCTGGTGCTGCGGCTGTCCGGGGCTGTGGACGGCACCGCCATGCGGGCGGCCCTGCGCGACGTGGCACAGCGGCACGAGACCCTGCGCACGGTCTTCGGCGACCACGACGGAGAGCCGTACCAGGTGTCGCGTCCGGTCTCCGCGATCGACCTGCCGGTCATCGACGTCGCGGAGAGCGAGCTGACCGCGACACTCAAGGACGAGGTGCGGCGCGGATTCGACCTTTCCGCGGAACTCCCCCTGCGCGCACGGCTGTTCGCCCTGCCGAGCGGGGACCACGTGCTGACCCTGGTGCTGCACCACATCGCCGCCGACGGCTGGTCGGTCGCCGTGCTCGGGCAGGACCTGGCCACCGCGTATGCCGCGCGCCGGGCGGGGCGGACACCGTCCTGGCCGGCCCACGTCCGGTACGCCGACTACGCCGCCTGGCAGCGTGAACTGCTCGGCGACCCCGAGGACCAGGACAGCGAGATCACCGCGCAGACCGCCTACTGGGCACACGCGCTGGCCGGGATCCCGGAATCCCTGCGACTGCCGACGGACCGGCCGCGCCCGGCCGTGGCGAGCCATCGCGGCGCGTCGTTCACGTTCGACATCGACGCCGCCACGCACCGGGCGCTCGGTGAACTGGCGCTGAGCCACCGGGTCACCCCGTTCATGGTGGTGCAGGCAGCGCTGGCGGCACTGCTCACGAGGCTGGGGGCCGGAACGGACATCCCCCTCGGCATCCCCGTGGCCGGCCGTGGCGACGGCGCCTTGAACGACGCCGTCGGATGCTTCGTCAACACCCTGGTCCTGCGCACGGACACCTCGGACAACCCGACCTTCACGCGGTTGCTGGACCGGGTGAAAGAGACGAGCCTCGCCGCCTACGCGCACCAGGACGTGCCGTTCGAGCACCTGGTCGAACAGCTCAACCCGGCCCGGTCACTCGCCGGTCACCCGCTCTTCCAGGTCATGCTGGCCTTCCAGAACAACCCGACCGGACGCTTCGACCTCACCGGTCTGACCGTGGAACGGCACCATCTGGACGCGGAAGTCGCCAAGTTCGACCTCTCGTTCGCCTTCCGCGAGCGCCACGAGGGCGCGCCCGAGGGGATCCTCGGCGCGGTCGAGTACGCCACCGACCTGTTCGACCGCGGGACGGTCGAGCGGATCGTGACCCAATTGCTGCGCTTCCTCGGCGCCGTGACCGCCGACCCGGGCACACCCATCGGGCACGTCGAGGTGATGACCCCGGACGAAACGAACGCGGTGATTCGGCGGTGGAACGACACCGCCCACCCGGACCCGGTGCCGTCCCTGCCCGAGGCCTTCGCACGGCAGGCGGCGCGCACCCCGGAACGAACAGCCGTGACCCAGGACGGAGTCGCGCTCTCGTACGCCGAACTCGACGCCCGGGTGAACCGTCTGGCGCGCTTCCTCGTCGACCGCGGCGCCGGGCCCGAGCGTTTCGTCGCCGTGCTTCTGCCCCGGTCGCCCGAACTGATCGTCGCCGTACTCGCCGTCGCCCGCAGCGGAGCGGCCTTCGTACCGATGGACCTCGACCAGCCCGCCGAGCGCGTCGCGTTCACCACGCGGGACTCCGCCGCCGTCCTGGGCCTCACCACCGTCGGGACCGCGCGGGACATGTCCCTGCCGTCGGACGTCCCGTGGATCGCGCTGGACGACGAGGACACGTGTGCGGCCGTGGCCGGATACGACGCCACCGCGCTGCCCGCCATGCCCTCGCAGCTCACGCCCGCCTATGCCATCTACACGTCGGGCTCGACCGGCCGCCCCAAGGGCGTCGTCGTCGAACACCGTTCCCTGGCGGGCTATCTCGCGTGGGCCGGTCGCACGTACCCCGGCGCGGCCGGTACCGCCCTCCTGCACTCGTCGGTCTCCTTCGACCTCACCCTGACCACCCTGCTGCTTCCGCTGACCGTGGGCGGCCGGATCTGGGTCGCGGACCTGGACGACGCGGCCCCGCCGCGGGAAGAGATCACCTTTTCCAAGATCACTCCCAGCCATCTCCCCTTGCTTGCCGCGCTGCCCGATGCCTTCGCGCCGACGCAGGACCTCGTCATCGGCGGTGAACAGCTGCTCGGCGAGGAGCTGGGAGAGTGGCGCCGCCGCCACCCGGACGTCACGGTGGTCAACGAGTACGGGCCCACCGAGGCCACGGTCGGCACGGTGGCGTACCGGATCCTCCCCGGGGACACACTCGGCGGCGGGGCCGTGCCCGTGGGCCGGCCCATCCGGAACACCGGCGTCTACGTTCTCGACGAGCTGCTGCGTCCGGTGCCCCCCGGTGTCGTCGGCGAGCTGTACCTCACCGGCGCCGCGCTGGCTCGCGGCTACCTCGGCAGGCCCGGCAGGACGGCCGAGCGCTTCGTCGCCGACCCGTACGCCGCCTCGGCCGGGCGGACCGGGGGAGCGCGCATGTACCGCACCGGAGACCTGGCCCGCCGGAGGGCCGACGGCGTGCTGGAATACGCCGGACGGTCGGACGAGCAGGTCAAGATCCGCGGCCACCGCGTCGAACTCGGTGAGATCGAGGCCCGGATCACCGCGGACCCGCAGGTGCGCACCACGACCGTCACACTCCGGGACGTCGCGCCTGGCGACCGGCGCCTGGTCGCCTACGTCGTACCGAGCGCACCGGACGTCTACGATCCGGCCGCCCTGCGCGACTCCCTGGCCAGGTCCCTGCCCGCCTACATGGTGCCGGCGGCGTTCGTCACCCTGGACGCCCTGCCCCTGAGCGCGAGCGGAAAAGTGGACCGCCGCGCACTGCCCGTCCCCGAGTTCCGTCCGGCCGCCGCGTCGCGGGCACCGCGCACCCCTCGCGAACGCACGGTGTGCCACCTGTTCGCCCAGGTCCTGGGTGTGCCCGAGGTCGGCATCGACGACGACTTCTTCGCACTGGGCGGACATTCGCTGCTGGCCACCCGGCTGGTCAGCCGGATCCGCTCGGTCCTGGGCACGGAACTGCCGCTGCGCGCCCTGTTCGAGGCATCCACCGTGGAGCGGCTCACCCGACTGCTCGACACGGCGGCCGCCGGGCGGCCCGCACTGGTACCGGCCGAACGGCCGGAGGAGATCCCGCTGTCCCCCGCGCAGACCCGCCTGTGGTTCCTCAGCCGTCTTGAGGAGGGCGGGGCCACCTACAACATCCCGCTCACGCTGCGGCTGACCGGCCCACTGGACCGCCCCGCGCTGGCCGCCGCGCTGCGCGACGTGATCAGCCGCCACGAGTCGCTGCGCACCGTCTTCCCGGAACGCCGCGGTGTGCCCCGGCAGATGATCCTGGACGCCGCGTCGGCGTGGCAGGGCCTGTCGGAGGTCGCGTGCGGCGTCGACGAACTGCCCGAGACGCTGGCGAAGGCCGTGAGTCACTCCTTCGACATCACCACCGAACCCCCGCTGCGCCCCCAGCTGTTCGTCCTCGGCCCCGACGACCACGTGCTTCTCCTGCTGCTGCACCACATCGCGGGCGACGGCTGGTCGATGGCTCCCCTCACCCACGACCTCGCCCACGCCTACACGGCCCGCCGCGCCGGTGCCGCCCCCGACTGGCGGCCACTGCCGGTCCAGTACGCCGACTACACCCTCTGGCAGCGCCGGATCCTGGGCGACGAGCAGGACGCCGACAGTGTGCTCGGCCGCCAGCTCGACTTCTGGCTGCGCACGCTCGACGGCCTTCCCGACCACCTGACGCTGCCCACGGACCGTCCGCGCCCGGCTGTCGCCAGCCGGCGCGGTGGGGTGGCCGCCGCACGGCTCGACGCCGTGCTGCACCGGCGCGTCGTCGACGTGGCGCGGAAGACCGGCACCACCGTCTTCATGGTGCTACAGGCCGGCCTGGTGGCACTGCTGAACCGGCTGGGCGCCGGCGACGACATCTCCGTCGGCACCCCGGTCGCCGGGCGTACGGACGAGGCGCTGGACGAGCTGGTCGGCTTCTTCGTCAACACGCTGGTGCTGCGCACCGATGCCTCGGGCGACCCCACGTTCTCCGAACTGCTCGCCCGGGTGCGGGAGACGGACCTCGCCGCCTACGCACACCAGGACGTGCCGTTCGAACGGGTCGTGGAGGAGGTCAACCCGCCCCGCTCGCTGGCCCGGCACCCCTTGTACCAGGTGGCCCTCGTCCTGCAGAACACGGCCACGGCGGGCGCCGAAGGGTTCGCCGGTCTCGACGCCTCCGTCATGCCTGTCGGTACCGGCGGGGCCAAGTTCGACCTGGCCGCCGCCTTCACCGAGACCCACGGCGCCGACGACACCCCCGGCGGTATCCAGGCCTTCCTGGAGTACGCCACCGACCTGTTCGACGCCGACGGCGCGGAACGGCTCCTCACCCGCCTGATCGCGCTGCTGGACGCCGTCACCGCCGACCCGGACCGGCCGATCGGCCTGGCGGACATCCTCACCCGCGAGGAACGCCGGCAACTCCCGCACGACTGGAACGGCACCGCCGCCGAGCGGCCCGCCGGCCGGCTCACCCACGAGATGGTCGCCGCGCACGCGGCCGGCACACCCGACGCCACCGCGGTCGTCCACCAGGGCCGGCCACTGAGCTACGCGGAGCTGGACACCCGCGCCAACCGGCTGGCGCACCGACTGGCCGCGGTCGGTGCCGGGCCCGGCACCGTCGTCGGCGTCTGCCTGGAAGGGACCCCCGAGGCGGTGGTGGCCCTGCTGGCCGTCCTCAAGGCGGGCGCGGCCTGCGTCCCCCTGGACCCCGCAGGCCCCGACGAGCGCCGTCGGGCGATCCTCGCCGACGCCGCCGCCCCGGTGGTGGTGACCCGGCAGCACCTCGCCCACCTCTTCGGCTCCCAGACCCGCGCTCTGCTCATGGACGACTCGGCCGAACAGGCGGCCCTCGCCGCGATGCCCGGCACCGCCCCGGCCGTCACCGTCGGCCCCCGTGACGCGGCGTATGTCCTGTACGGCTCCGGCTCCGACGCCACGCCCCAGGGCGTGATAGTCGAACACCGCGGCCTGCTGGACCTGTGCCTGTGGCACAACAAGCACCACGCGGTCACCTCCGAGGACCGTGCGAGCCTGCTCGCCCCTCCGGGCTTCGACGCCGCCGTGTGGGAGCTGTGGCCCTATCTGTGCGCCGGCGCCTCGGTCCACCTGCCCGACCGGGACGTCGTGGACGATCCCGCCGCTCTGGCGCGGTGGTGCGCCACCGCGGGCGTGACCGTCTGCCCGCTGCCCACACCCCGGCTGCGGGCCCTGCTGGACGAACCGGCCCTCGCCGCCTCGTCCCTGCGAGCGGTGCTGGCCGGCGGGGACGCGCTCGGCCGCGGGCCCCGGCCCGGGCTGCCCTTCCGGGTGGTCAACCACTACGGACCCGCCGAGCTCTCCGTCGTCGCCCTGTCCGGGGACGTGACGCCGGGCGACGCCGAGGTTCTGCCCCCGGTCGGTACACCGGTGGACAACACCCGTGCCTATGTGCTGGACGCACGGCTCGCCCCGTTGCCGCCTGGGGCCGTCGGCGAGCTGTACCTGGCCGGCGAGGGACTGGCACGCGGCTATCTCGGCCGGCCGGGGCTCACCGCGGAACGCATGGTGGCGGACCCCTTCGGGCACCTCGTCGGTGAGCCCGGCAGCCGGATGTACCGCACCGGGGACCTGGCACGCCGACGCGCGGACGGACGCCTCGACATCGTCGGCCGCGCCGACGGCAGGACCGTGATCCGGGGTGCCCGTGTCGAGACCGGCGAGATCGAAGCGGTCCTCGCCACCCACCCGGACGTGGACCACGCCGTCGTCCTGGTCCACGACGACGGGCCGGGCGGCCGGCAGTTCGTCGCGCACCTCGTGCCGAGGCGCGGCCGCTCGGCGGAATGGGAGGACGTGTCCCGATTCGCCGCGGAACTCCTGCCCGACTACGCGGTCCCCGACCGGGCCGTGGTGCACGACACCCTGCCGGTCGACACGAACGGCAGGGTCGACCGGACGCGACTGCGCGTGCCGGCCCCCGCCCCCGAGTCCGTGGCGACCGGCTCCGCGCCGACACCGGAACTGGCCGTGCTGTGCGAGATCGTCGCCGAGCTGCTGAACCTGCCCGCGGCGAAGGCCGACGACAACTTCTTCCTCATGGGCGGGGACAGCATCGTCTCGATCCAGCTCGTGAGCCGCGCACGGGAACGCGGGCTGATTCTCACACCCCGTGATGTCTTCGAACAGAAGACCATGGCGGACCTCGCCGGGGTGGCGGGCACGACACCCTCCGAAACGGTGGACGAGTCCACCGAGGCGGGCATCGGGGCGGTGCCCCTGACACCGGTCATGCGCTGGCTGGAAGACCTCGACGGCCCGGTGGACGGCTTCAACCAGGCGGTGCTGGTCCGGGTCCCGGCCGGGGCCCGGCACGACCACCTGACCACGACGCTGCAAGCGGTGCTCGACCACCACGACGCGCTGCGGATGCGCCTGGACCGGCCCACCGGAGCTCCATGGCAGCTGGAGGTCCTGCCCCCTGGCGCCGTGCGGGCCGGGGAACAGCTGCGCCAGGTCGACGTGGCCGGCCTCGACGAGCCCGAACTGACCCGGCGCATCACCGAGGAGGGTGAGCTGGCGCGGCTCCGGCTCTCACCCGCCGACGGTGTGATGACGCAGTGCGTCCTCTTCGACGCCGGGCCGGGGCAGGCCGCGCGGCTGCTCCTCGTCGCCCACCACCTTGTCGTCGACGGCGTCTCCTGGCGGGTCCTGCTGTCCGACCTCGCCGCCGCGTGGGAACACGCCGTGACGGGTCGTACGCCGGAACTGCCGCCGGTCGGCACGTCGTTCCGGCGATGGGCTCAACAACTGGCGGCCCTCGCCGACGACCCCGCGAGGCTCGACGAGCTCGCGTACTGGGAAGCCGCGCTGTCCCAGGGCCAGATGGCGTTGGGCGCCACCCCGGACACCGGCCGTGACACCGTGGGTACGGCCCGCCAACTGCGGATGACACTGCCCGCCGACCGGACCTCCCCGCTCCTCACCCATGTACCCATGGTGGTGAACGGCCAGGTCAACGATGTACTCCTGACCGGCCTGGCTCTCGCGGTGACCGCCTGGCGACGGCGCCGCGGTCAGGACGACACCGGCGACGTGGTGGTCGACCTGGAGAGCCACGGCAGGCAGGAGATGCCCGGCACCGACCTCTCGCGCACCGTCGGCTGGTTCACCAGCATGTACCCGGTCCGTCTGGCTCCGGGCACCGTGACCTCCGGGGAGCTGCACGTCGGCGGCCCCGGTGTCGGTCGGGCGCTCAAGCGGATCAAGGAACAGCTGCGGGCGCTGCCGGACCACGGCATCGGATTCGGGCTGCTGCGCCATCTGCACCCGGAGGGCCGCGCCCGGCTCGGCGCGCTGCCCCGCCCGCGGATCGGCTTCAACTACTTGGGACGGGTCACGGTCGCTCCCGATCAGGACTGGTCCTTCATCGGCACCGCCGGACCGGTCGTGGCAGGCGCCGATCCGGAGATGCCTCTGTCACACACCCTGGAGCTCACGGCGACCTGCCTGGACGGAGCGGGGGGCACCGAACTCGTCGCCACCTGGACCTGGGCGCCCACCTGCCTGTCGGAACAGGACGTACGCGAGCTGGCCGAACTCTGGTTCAGCTCACTCGACGCCCTGGTGGGATACGCCGAGCAGCAGAAGACCGGTAGTCGGTCACCCTCAGACCTGCCGCTGGTGACGCTGAGCCAGAGCGAACTCGACGACCTGGAGGCGCAGTGGGAGATCTGAGGTGCTCCGAGGCGGCGATCGGTCTACCCGGCGGCGGCCAGGCCGGCGGTGGTCGGACCGCTGGTGGTCAGGCCGGCGGTGGTCAGACCGGTGGTGGGCGCGTTCACCAGCACGGCCATGTTGCCCGACGGATGCACGTTCTCGTACATCATCTGGTGGGCCTTGCCGATGTCCTCGAACCCGCCGCACCAGGACAGGCAGGGGTCCAGCTGCCCCCGGGCCGCGAGTTCCACAACGTCATGGCACTGCCTGGTGTTGGCGAAGTGCGAGCCTTGCAGGCGCTTTTGGCGCATCCACAGGTACCGGAGATCGAGATCGCCGTTGTAGCCGCTGGTGCCACCGCACGTCACCACCATGCCGGCGGTGTCACAGACGAACATGGAGGTCGGAAGGGTGTCCTGACCGGTGTGCTCGAAGACGATCCGGGGGGAGCGCTTCTCGCCGAGGATCTCCCAGATCCGTCGTCCGAACGCCTGCACGCCCTTGGACCAGGCGGCCATCCCCTCCGTGTCGTCGTGGTCCGGCATGCGTCCCCAGTGATCGAACTCGGTCCGGTTGATCACTCCCTTGGCACCCATCCGCAGGCAGTGCTCGCCGCGCTCCTCCGTCGACACGACCGCGATGGGCAGCCCGCCCCTCAGGGCGGTGATCTGGATGGCCATCGAGCCGAGCCCGCCGGCACCTCCCCAGATGAGGACAGGGTCCCCGATGCGGACGGTGTGCGGTTCCCAGCCGCACAGTTGCCGGTAGGCGGTCGCCGCGGTGGCGATGAAGCAGCCGGCCTCCTCCCAGCTCATCCTGGGCGGCTTGGGGTGGCACTGGTACTCGTCGACGAGGGCGAACTGGGCGAGGGAACCGTAGTTGGTCTCGTATCCCCAAGCCCTCTGGGTGGCGGAGGTCATGGGGTCCGCGCCGAGCCGGACGTCCCGTGCGGTCTCGTCCCACTGGCAGCTGGAGAGAGTGACCTCGTCGCCGACCTTCACCTGCTCCACGCCCGGGCCCACCGCCCAGACCACCCCCGCACCCTCCGACCCGCCTATGTGGAAGTCCTCCGTGGCACCCTGACGCCGGCGGATGGCGATGACGTCGATGGGTTCACCGAGCGAGGTCCACACGCCGTTGTAGTTGATGCCCGCGGCCATGACGTACACGAGCACCTGGCCGCGTCCCACGGGCGGAACGTCGACGACCTCGGTACGGATGGCACTCGCGGGCGTACCGAAGCGGTCCTGCCGAACGGTCGATGCGTACATCTTCTCCGGCACCCGGCCCAGAGGCGGCATTTCACCAAGTTCGTACAGCGTCTTCATCGCGATTACTCCTCGGTTCCCGTTCATTCGGCGTCTGCGGGACGCGCCCGCAACGTATCCGGTGGAACGGGTAGACGTGCTGCACGCCCGCTGTACGGGGCGGTGGCCTCATGACGGGCACGACGTACGTCGATCTTCTCGGGCAGCTGAGTGTGCGCCACGACGACCGGCCCGTCTCCATCCGGTCCCTGAAACAGCGGCATCTCCTGGCCACTCTCGCGCTCCATGCCGGCCAGGTGGTCTCGCACGAGAAGATCATCGACGCGCTGTGGGGCGAGAATCCGCCCGCGACCAGCCTCGCCCTGGTGCACACCTATGTGGCGCGCCTGCGCAAGGCCCTTCAGTCGGGCTGTGACGGCTTCGGTGCCGACAGCGCGTCCCCGAGCCTGATCCGCCACACCGGCACCGGATACCGTCTCGACCTCGGCACGCACCAGGTGGACCTGCTCCGGTTCCTCGACGTGGCGGCGAAGGCACACGAGGAACACGCGACGCGGAACGCGGAACGGGCCGAAGAGCTCTTCCACGAGGCGCTCCGGATGTGGCGCGGAAGCGTCCTCGCGGACCTGGACCATCGTCTGGGGCAGGATCCGGTGATCCTCAACGCGGTCCATCTCCGTCTCACCAGCACCCTGGCGTACGCCGATCTGGCCCTGGAGAGAGGGCACTTCCACGAGGCGGTGCGGCAGCTGCGGTCGGTCACGCCCGAGGAACCGGTGCACGAAGGGCTGCACGCGCGCCTGATGCTCGCCCTGGCGGGAGCAGGTCAACAGGCGGCCGCGCTCGAACTGTTCACCCACGTACGCGAGCGGCTCTCCGAAACCCTCGGAATCGACCCCGGCCCGGAGATCGAGGCAGCACAGCTGCGTGTGCTGCGCCAGGACCTCCCCTTCTCGGGCGCGGGTGGGCCACGCACGGCTCCATGGAAACCCCCGGTCCCGGCCCAGCTGCCCCTGGACATCGCCGGATTCACCGGACGCGCCGAACCGCTACGGCAGTTGAGCCGGCTCCGCGTGGCGAGCGGCGACCCCGCGTCGGGCCCGGCGATCGCCGCCATCACCGGCCCGCCCGGGGCCGGCAAGACGGCGCTCGCCGTGAGCTGGGGCCACCAGGCCCAGATCCACTTTCCCGACGGCCAGCTCTACGCCGAACTGCGCGGAGTCCCGCCGTTCGCTCCCCGCACCACCACCGAGACCCTGTCGATGTTTCTGCGAGCCCTCGGGGTTCCTCCCGAGGCGGTGCCCGACGACGAGGACGAGCAGGCCGCCCTCTACCGGTCGCTGCTCGCCCACCGCAGGATCCTCGTGGTGCTGGACAACGTCGCCTCCTCCCACCAGGTCCGCCCGCTGCTCCCGGCCGGCCGGCGCTGCATGGTCGTGGTCACCAGCCGCACAGAACCGACCGGACTGATCGCGCTGGAAGGGGCCCAGCCGATCCGCCTGGGTGCTTTCACCCCGCAGGAAAGCTCTGTCCTGATCAGACGGCTGACGTACGGCGACCCGGCCGGGGCGGAGACCGGGCCGGGCGCCGAGCTCGGGCAGCTGAGCGGACACCTGCCGCTGGCACTGCGCCTGGCGGCCACCGACATCGGCCGCCGCTGCCTCGTCAGCTGTTCCGCGGCGGCGGCCGCACCGAGAACCAGGTACCCCGCGCTCGCATCGCGCCCCAGGACGACACCGGCGTAAGAGCGGCTTGCCGGCAACCCGTGACCGCTTGACCAAGCATGGAGTTCTGATGATTCCGTTGTCCTTCGCGCAACGCCGTTTGTGGTTCCTGGACCGTTTCGATTCGGTCGGCGCGGCCTACAACACCTCGCTCACCCTGCGGATCGGCGGGAAGCTGGACGAGGGGGCGCTGCGAGCCTCCTTGGGGGACGTGGTGGCCCGGCATGAGGTGCTGCGGACGGTGATCGGCGAGCGTGACGGCGAGCCGTTCCAGGACATCCTGCCCGAAGGGCCCGAGGATCAGGCGGTGATGGCCGGGACGGAGACGGTGTCCCGGGAGGAGCTGCCGGGCCGGCTGGCACAGGCCCGGCGGTACGTGTTCGACCTCGCGGTCGACCGGCCGTTGCGGGTGCGCCTGTTCCGGGTGGGCCCGCGGGAGCACGTGCTGCTGGTGCTGCTGCACCACATCGTCTTCGACGGCTGGTCGACGGCGCCGTTCATGCGGGACCTGGCTCAGGCGTACGCCGCGAGGCTGAAGGGCCAGGCGCCGGGCTGGGATCCGCTGCCCGTGCAGTACGCGGACTACACCCTGTGGCAGCGGGACCTGCTGGGGGATCCGGCGGACCCGGAGAGCCTGTTCGCGCGCCAGCTGACTCATTGGAAGCGGTCGCTGTCGGGGATGGCGCAGGAGCTGTCGCTGCCGGCCGACCGGGTGCGGCCGGCCGAGCCCAGCTATCGGGGCGGTGTGGTCAAGTTCGGTGTCGACGCCGAGACCCACCAGAGGCTGGCCGGCCTGGCCCGCTCCACGAACACGAGTATGTTCATGGTGCTGAAGGCCGCTCTGGCCGCGACACTGACCCGCCTGGGAGCGGGCAGCGACGTCCCCATCGGTGTCCCGATCGCCGGGCGCACCGACGAGGTACTCGAAGACCTCGTCGGGTTCTTCGTCAACACCCTTGTGCTGCGGAGCGACGTCTCGGGCAACCCCACCTTCCGGCACCTGCTGGAACGTACCCGTGACACCGTTCTGGCCGCCTACGCCCACCAGGACCTTCCTTTCGAGAGCCTGGTCGAGGCACTCAATCCCGAACGCTCCCTGGCCCGCCACCCCCTCTTCCAGGTCGCCCTCACCTTTCACAACCAGACGCGGTCCACCCTCGAACTGCCCGGTCTCACCGTTGAGCCCATCCCGGACGAAGACATCTCCGCCCTCTTCGACCTCGCGTTCAACATCGCCGAACGTCATTCCGGCCCGGCCGGTGCCGCGGCGGGACTTGAGGGCTCCTTGCAGTACTCCCGCGACCTGTTCGACCACCCCACGGCCGAACGCGTCACCGGATATGTCACCCGTCTCCTGACGGCCGTCGCCGCACACCCCGACCTCCCCCTCAACCAGGTCCCCATCCTCTCGCCGGGCGAGCTGCGCACCCTCACCGCACACGGGCACACCGGCGGCTCCGCGCACGGGCCGGCCGCGGACTCGGGCTCGTCGGATGCCACCGCGACGCTGCCGACGCTCTTCGAAGCGCGGGTCTCCCGTACACCCGACGCCCCCGCCGTCAGCTACGAGGGCACCACGCTCACCTACGCCGAGCTCAACGCCCGCGCCAACCAGCTCGCCCACCACCTCATCGCCCAAGGCGCGGGCCCGGAGAGCAGCGTCGCCCTGCTCCTCCCGCGCTCCCTCGACCTGGTCGTCGCCGTTGTGGCCACGCTCAAGGCGGGCGCGGCCTACCTGCCCATCGACCCGGACTACCCCGCCGAGCGCATCAACCACATCCTGGGCGACGCCCGCCCCCTGCTCACCCTCCGCGGCATCAGCGACGAGTGGCCGGCCACCCGGCCCACCACCGATCCGACCGACGCCGACCGCGTCGCCCCGCTGCGTCCCGGGAACGCCGCGTACATCATCTACACCAGCGGGTCCACCGGCCGTCCCAAAGGCGTCGTCGTCACCCACAGGGGAATCCCGAACCTCATATCCAGCAAGATCGCCGGCTTCGGCGTACGCCCCGGTGACCGCTTTCTCCAGTTCGCCTCGCTGGGATTCGACGCGGCGTTCATGGAGATCACGGTGTCGCTGCTGGCCGGCGCCACGCTCGTCCTGACCCTGGCGGAGAACCTGCATTCCGCGGAGTCACTGACCGAGCTGTTGGTGCGGGAACGCATCACACATGCCCTGATTCCCCCCGCGCTGCTCGCTTCCCTTCCGTCCGAGGACATGCCGGAATTCACCCTCATCGTCGCCGGTGACACCTGTTCCGGCGAGACGGTGTCGGAATGGTCGCCGGGCCGCCGCATGATCAACGCCTACGGGCCCAGTGAGTACACGGTCTGCGTCACGATGAGTGAGCCGCTCTCCGGTTCCTCGAAGCCGCCCATCGGACGTCCGATCACAGAGACCCGCGTCCTCGTCCTGGACGAACTGCTCTGCCGGGTGCCGGTGGGAGTGGCGGGTGAACTGTACGTCGCGGGTGTGGGTCTGGCGCGGGGCTATCTGGGGCGGGCCGGGCACACCGCGGAGCGGTTCGTCGCGGATCCGTTCGGGCCGGCGGGCTCGCGGATGTACCGGACCGGCGATCTGGTGAAGTGGCGTGAGGACGGGAACCTGGAGTTCCTGGGCCGGGCCGACGACCAGGTCAAGGTCCGTGGTTTCCGGATCGAACCGGGAGAGATCGAGACGGTGCTCTCGGCGCACGCCTCGGTGTCCCACTGCGCGGTGACAGTCCGCCAGGACCGTCCCGGGGACAAGCGTCTGGTCGCCTACCTGGTCGCGGAGGACGGGCACGAGGTCCCGGTCGAGGAACTGTGGGAGAGCGCCCGGCGCGCGCTGCCGGACTACATGGTGCCCGCGGCGTTCGTGGTTCTGGAGGCGCTGCCGCTGACCCCGAACGGGAAACTGGACCGCGGGGCCCTGCCCGCCCCCCAGTACGCTTCGCCGCGGGACACCGGGCGCCCCCCTCGCACCGGGCGGGAGCGGATCCTGTGCGACCTGTTCGCCGAAGTCCTCGGTCTCGACCAGGTAGGTGTGGACGACCGCTTCTTCGAACTGGGCGGCGACTCGATCACCTCGATCCAGCTGGTCAGCCGGGCCCGCAAGGCCGGACTCGTCATCAGACCCCGTGAGGTCTTCCAGCACCAGTCGGTGGCCGAACTGGCCCTCGTCGCCACCACCGGCGCCGCCGCGGTCACCCAGCCGCGGACCAGCCCGGTCGGTACCACACCGCCCACCCCGATCATGGAATGGCTGCGCCGCCTGGGCGGAAACATCGACCACTTCCATCAGAGTGTCCTGGTCCAGACCCCCGCCGGCGCCACCCGGCACCATCTGACCACCGTCCTGAGGACCGTCCTCGACCACCACGACGTCCTCCGCGCCCGTCTCGTCGAAGCCTCCGACGGCACCTGGAACCTCCACATCCGCCCTGCCGGCACTCTCGACGCCGGGGCCCTCCTCACCTGCGTCCCCGCCCCCGTCAGCGGCCACCGCGTCCCCGACGAACTGATCACCCAGCACGCCGGGGAAGCCATCGAGCGCCTCGACCCGAGGGCCGGCAGCATGCTCCAGGCGGTCTGGTTCGACGCCGGTCCCGCCCAGCCGGGCCGCCTCCTGCTGACAGCCCACCATCTCGTCGTCGACGCCGTCTCCTGGCGTATCGTGCTGCCGGATCTCGCCGACGCATACCGAAACCTCCTCCAGGGGGAACAGCAGCCACGGCTGGACCCTGTGCCCACCTCCTGGCGCCAGTGGGCCCATCACCTCGCCCACCACGCCACCCTGCCGGCCAGTCAGGCGGAGACCGACCTGTGGACCGCCGTTCTCGCGCCGCCCGACCCCCTGCTCACCTCCCGTGAGCTCAGGCCCACGCAGGACACCGTCACCGGCCGCCACACCACCACCATCGCCCCCGACGTCACCCGGCCCCTCCTGACCTCGGTCCCCGCCGCCTACAACGTCGGAACCACCGACATCCTCGTGACCGCCCACGCCCTCGCCCTGACCGAGTGGCGGCGCCGCCGCGGACACGACCACACGCACGGCGCGCTCATCGACCTCGAAACCCACGGACGTCACGAAACCGGCACCGACGCCGATCTCACCCGCACCGTCGGCTGGTTCACCTCCTGCCACCCCGTCCGCGTCACCACGCAGAACCTGCCCTGGCACCGTCTCCACACCGACCCGGCCGCCATGGCCGCCACCGTCAGGGCGGTCAAGGAACACCTCCGAACCCTCCCCGACCACGGCATCGGCTACGGGCTCCTTCGGTATCTGACCCCGGATCACCCCCTCAGCCACCAGAAGACCCCACAGACCAGCTTCAACTACCTGGGACGCTCCCCGGCCGGAGACAACCCCGCGAGCACCGGCGCGGACACCGAGGGCCTCTTCACCCCGGCACCCGAGAAGCCCGCCCTCCCCACCGTCGACAACGCCATGCCCACGCCCCACACCATCGCAGTGGACGCGGTGGCCCACGACCACACCGACGGCCCCCGCCTCACCACGCACTTCACCTGGCCCGAGAGCCTTCTGGGCCCTTCGGACATCCACGAACTGGCGGACCTGTACGCCGAAGCCCTTCAGGCGATCACCGCCCACGCCAAGGACCTGAAGGCCGGCCACACCCCCTCCGACCTCTCCCTCGTCACCCTCACCCAGCAGGAGATCGACCAACTGGAGGACAGCGCGGGCGGCTTGGAGGACGTCCTCCCACTGTCCCCGCTCCAGGAAGGGCTCCTGTTCCACGCCCTGTACGACCACGACGGTCCCGACGTCTATACCGTGCAGACGGAACTCGGCCTTGAGGGCGTGCTCGATCCCGACCGGCTGCGCGAGGCCGTCCAGGCGCTGCTGCGGCGTTACCCCAACCTGCGCGCGTCCTTCCACCTGCGCACGGCCGACGATCCCGTGCAGGTCGTCCCCCGTCACGTCGAGGTGCCGATCAGCACACACGACCTCACCGGACTCGCCCCGGACGCACAGCGTGCCGCGCTGGACCGGATCGTCTCCGAGGACCGCACCCGACGGTTCGCCCCGGCCGAACCCCCGCTGCTCCGGTTGACCCTGATCCGTCTCGCCGAGCGCCGGCACCATCTGGTGCTGGCCAACCACCACATCCTCGTCGACGGCTGGTCCATGCCACTGGTGATCCGGGACCTGCTCGCGCTCTACGCCTCGGCAGGCGACGAGACCGGCCTGCCGCGTCCCACGCCCTACCGGACCTACCTCGCCTGGCTCAGCCGGCGCGACACCGACGTGGCCCTCACCGCCTGGCGCGACCATCTCGGCGGACTCGCCCAGCCGACCCTGATGGCTCCCGGCCCGCACAAGGACCCCGCGCCGCGGACCGAATCCCGCTACACCACGCTCCCCGCCGACGTCACCGGCATCCTGCGGAACCAGCTGCGGGAGAACGGACTGACGCTCAGCACCGCGGTCCAGGCCGCCTGGAGCGTGCTGCTCACGCGGTACACCGGTCAGGACGACGTCGTCTTCGGTGCCACCGTCTCCGGCCGGCCGGCCGAGATCCCCGGCATCGAGAGCATGGTGGGACTGTTCATCAACACGGTGCCCGTCCGGACCGGCATCGAGCCCGCCGACACCTTCCTCGCGCTCATGCGACGGCTGCGGGAACGACAGGCGGACCTTCTCGACCACCACTACCTCGGGCTCAGCGCCATTCAGGCGCTGACCCCCCACGCGGAACTCTTCGACACGACCGTCGTGTTCGAGAACTACCCCGTCCAGCAAGAACCCGGTGACCACGCGACCACCGACGAGTCCGGCCTCACGGTCGTCACCAGCGACGGCCACGACGACGCCCACTACCCCCTCAACCTGGTGGCGGCCCACAATCCCGCCACCGGCGCCCTCCACCTCCGGCTCGCCTACAACCCGCGCGCCTTCGACGCGGCGACCGCGCAACGGATCAGCGGTCATGTCGTCGCCATCCTGACGGCCATCGCCCGCGACCCCGGCAGCCTGGTCGACCGCACCGCCATCCTGACGCCCGAGGAACGCCACACCCTCACCGATGCCTGGAACGAGGCCGAGGAGACGGACGCAGGGGCGAGTGCCGGCGACCGCGCGGGTGCCGGACCGACGATTCACCAGCGCTTCGCCGAGATCGCCGCGCGCCGTCCCGACGAGCCGGCGTATCTGTCGGCGCACGGCGAGCTGACCTACGGCGAGATCGACAGGCGGGCGAACCGGCTCGCCCATCACCTCCGGAAGCTCGGAGCACGGCCGGAGGTGCCCGTGGCGCTCCTGTTCGAGCGCTCGGCGGATCTCCTCGTCGCCATGCTGGCCACCCTGAAGGCGGGATCCACGTACCTACCGCTGGACAAACGGTCACCGGGACAGCGGCTCACCGAACTGCTCTCCGAGAGCGGCGCCACGCTTCTCCTCACCGGTCCCCTCACCCATGACATCGGCTGGCCGGGCCCCGATCTCGGCCCGGCGGTCCGGCGGGTGGCGGTGGCCGATGTCGCGCTGGACGAGGAGCCCATGTCACCACCGGTCACCGCGGTGCACCCCGATCAGCTGGCCTGCGTGATGTACACCTCCGGATCCACCGGCGCCCCCAAGGGAGCGGCTCTGACCCACCGCAACGTCGTGCGCATGGTCGACGCGGATCCGTACGCACCGCGGGACGACGGCCGCCGCGAGCGCGTCCTGTTCCACTCGCCGCACGCGTGGGACGCGGTCACCTGGGAGCTGTGGCTGACGCTGCTGCGCGAGCGGCAGGTGGTGGAGGCGGCCCCCGGGGATCTCGGCGTGGACGAGCTCGTCGGCTACCTCTCCTCCTGGGGCATCACCAGGATGTGGCTCACGGCGGGCCTGTTCCGCCTGATGGCGGAGGAGCGGCCGCACGCCTTCTCGGCGCTCAAGGAGATCTGCACGGGCGGAGACGTCGTCCCGGCCTCGGCCGTGCGGCGGGTGCTCAAGGCCTGTCCCGGCCTCGTGGTTGTCAACGGCTACGGTCCCACCGAGGCAACGGTCTTCACCACCCAGTACCGGATGCGCGCCACGGACCGGATCCCGGACAACGTACCCATCGGCGGCCCGATGGACGGCATGCGGGCCCATGTGCTGGATTCCCGCCTGCTCCCGGTCCCGGTGGGTCTCGTCGGTGAGCTGTACATCGCCTCCGAACAGCTCGCACGCGGCTACATCCATCAGCCCTCCCGTACGGCGGAACGGTTCGTCGCCGCCCCGTTCGGAGCGCCGGGCTCCCGCATGTACCGCACCGGAGACCTGGTCCGCCGTCGTTCCGACGGAACCCTGGAGTTCGTGGGCCGGACGGACGAGCAGGTGAAGCTGAGGGGTTTCCGCATCGAGCCCGCCGAGATCGAGGCCGCCCTCGGCCATCATGCCGCGGTCGGCCAGTGCGCCGTGGTGGCCCGTGAGGACCGCCCGGGCGACGTCCGCCTGACGGCGTACGTCGTGGCCGTCGACGGCGCGGAAGGCTCCCCCGAAGGCCGGGTGGAGGAGTTGCGGAGCCACCTTCGGGAGAGGCTGCCCGACTACATGATCCCGTCGGCCTTCGTGACCCTCGACACGTTGCCCCTGACCCCGAACGGAAAGCTCGACCGGAACGCGCTGCCGGCTCCCGAGCAGCCCGACGAGACCGGCTTCACCGACGCGCGGAGCAGGCAGGAGGAGACGCTCTGCGCTCTCTTCGCCCAGGTCCTCGGCGTGGAGAAGGTCGGCGTCGACGACAACTTCTTCGAACTCGGAGGGCACTCGCTGCTCGCCGCCCGGCTGGTCAGCCAGGTCCAGAGCACGTTCGGTGTGAAGCTGGCGATCCGAACGCTCTACGCCGCTCCGACCGTCGCCGCCCTCGCCAGGGCACTGGGGGAGGGCGCCGTCGCCCGGCAGTACGCCTTCGAAACCGTGCTGCCACTGCGGGAGACAGGCTCCCGGAACCCGGTCTTCTGTGTGCATGCGGCAGGGGGACTGAGCTGGCGGTACGCCGAGTTCCTGCGCCACCTCCCCACCGACTGCCCGCTCTACGGAATCCAGTCGTCGGGTTTCCTGGAGACCGGTCTGCCGGAGTCCCTCCAGGAGATGGCGGCCGCCTACGTGGACGCGATACGCGAGATACAGCCCGAGGGGCCCTACCGGCTGATCGGCTGGTCCTTCGGCGGACTGGTGGTTCACGAGATGGCCGTCCTCCTGACGGAGCAGGGGCAACAGGTGGACCTGCTGGCCGTTCTCGACTCGTACCCGGCCGTCGACGAACCGGGAGCCGGCACCGGCGTACCGGACCGCACCGATGTGGTGAACGGACTGTTCGAGGTCCTGGGAACGACTCCCCCGGAACTGCCGGACGAGCCGGAGAACACGGAATCGCTCTCCCGGGTGCGCGACGCGCTGTCCGACGACGGCAGTTCGTACGGCCGCGTTCTCGGTGACAAACTGGAGAACTTCATCGCGGTCACACAGAACAACGTCTTGCTCCGGAGGGAGTTCCGTCCCCGGAACTACTCCGGGTCGATGCTCCTGTTCGTCGCCGAACACGACGGAAAACCGGTCGATGAACTCGTCCGTACATGGCATCCCTTCTGCCGTGGTCCGATCCACGTGGAGCAAGTCCCCTGCGAGCACGCGGAAATGATGGATCCCGGCCCCGTCGCGAAGATCGCCGCACGGATCGCCGACGCCTTGGAAATGCGGGACTCGATGAACGCCGAATCCGAAGGCGCACGATGACAAGAAGTCCCCGGGAGGCCGGGAAGCCTCGTCGTCCAGGCGTGCCGGTGAGAAGGCCACATCCTCCTTCAGTCTCGCAACCGGGACGTGACTGAGGGCGCCGCCCCGTCGCCCTCCGCCCGCACTTCACCGGCGCCCGGTCGCCACGGGAATTCCCGGCGCCATTTCCGGACAGTCGGCCATGGCCGGCCGATCGCCCACTCGTCGCGCGGGATTCACCTCGGTTCCGCGACGACGGGCGCGATGGTCTGTCGCCACAAAGAATTGACCAATTTCGTAGCAGAGTGGAAGGTGCCGCAGGCATGAAGCTGGGACTGCAAGACGTCTGGCCGTTGTCGCCGCTGCAAGAAGGACTGCTCTTCCATGCCCTTTACGACCCGCAGAGCCTTGACGTCTACACCGCGCAGGTGAGCGTCAGCCTCCAGGGGAGGCTGGATCCCGAGGTACTGCGGTCGGCCGGGCAGGCTCTGCTCCGTCGGCACCCGAATCTCCGGGCCGCGTTCCGGCACAGCGCGCAGGGACAGCCGGTCCAGCTCATCCCCCGGGAGGTGGTGCTTCCCTGGCGACAGTGCGATCTCTCCGGGATGAGCCCCGCCGAACGTGAGGCGGAAGCCGACCGACTGACGGCAGGGGAACGGGAAGAGCGCTTCGACCCCACTCGGCCGCCGTTGATCCGCTTCACCCTGCTGATCCTGGGGGACCAGGAATTCCGGCTGGTGATCACCCATCACCACATCCTGCTGGACGGCTGGTCCGTCCCCATCCTGCTCCGGGACCTGTTCTCCCTCTACCAGACACCGGGGGACGACTCCGGCCTGCCGCGCGTCACACCGTTCAACACCTACCTGGCCTGGCTCGCGCGCCAGGACCGATCGGTCTCCGAGTCCGCCTGGCGCAAGGACATGGCAGGCCTCACGCAGTCCTGCCATCTGGCGCCGGCACACCGGGCCCGCGCACCGATCGCACCGGCCCAGACCGAGCGCTTCCTGCCCACCGAACTCACCGGCGCGCTACAGCGATACGCCCGCGACGCCGGCGTGACGATGAGCACCGTGGTGCAGGCGGCATGGGCCCTCCTGCTCGGCCGCCTGACCGGACAGGACGACGTGGTCTTCGGGACCACTGTGGCCGGCCGCCCGGCAGATATTCCGGGCATCGAGGGCATGCTCGGACTGTTCATCAACACGGTGCCCGTGCGGATCCGGTTGGCGGCCGGGGAGTCCCTGGCCCACCTCCTGAAACGGGCCCAGGACCGGCACACCCAGATGCTCGACCACATGCACGTCGGGCTCACCGACATTCAGGAGTGGGTGGGCGCCGGCGAACTGTTCGACACACTGGTCGTGTTCGAGAACTACCCGGTGGACCGGGAGAGCATCGTCTCCCCCGCTCCAGGTCTCCGCATCTCCGGGCTCAAGGGCTACGACGGAATCCACTACCCACTGAACCTCGTCGCCGCTCTCACCGGACAGCGTGTCCTGCTGCGACTGAGCTACCGCCCTGATCTGTTCGACGAGGTGTCCGTCGAGCGGATGGCGGGGGGTTTGGTGCGTCTGCTGGAGGCGCTGGTGGAGGATCCCGACCGTCCCGTGGGGCAGATCGACATCCTCTCCCCGGCGGACCGTCACCTGCTACTGACCGAATGGAACGACACCCGCACGGAACCTCCCGCCGGGTTGCTCCCCGACCTGTTCGAGCGGCAGGTGGTGCGGGCTCCGGAGGCCACGGCGGTGGTGTTCGGGGATGTGGAGGTGTCGTACGGAGAGCTGAACGCGCGGGCGAACCGGCTGGCGCGGCTGCTGATGTCGCGTGGGGTGGGGCCGGAGCGGGTGGTGGCGTTGATGCTGCCGCGCTCGGTGGAGATGGTGGTGGGTCTGCTGGCGGTGCTGAAGGCCGGTGGCGCCTATCTGCCGGTGGATCCGGATCTGCCGGCCGACCGGGTGGCGTTCATGCTGGGGGACGCGAAGCCCGCGGTGGTGGTGACCGTCGAGGAGGTCGTGTCCCGGTTGCCGGAGGGGACGGACGCGCTGCTGGTGGACGAGGCCGGTGTGCTGGAGGAACTGGCCGGTCTGTCCGGTGACGACATGGACGACGAGGAGCGGGCCTGCCCGCTGCTGGCGGACCATCCCGCCTACACGATCTACACCTCCGGCTCCACCGGCCGCCCCAAGGGCGTCACTGTCACGTTGGCCAATGTGGGGAATCTGCTGGCCGCCATGCGGAAGCGGGTGTCCTTCACCCAGGAGGACCGGCTCCTCGCGGTCACCACGGTCGGGTTCGACATCGCGGCACTGGAGATCTTCGGTCCGCTGCTCAGCGGCGCCGCTGTCGTTCTCGCCTCGCACCAGGACGTCCGCGGCGGTGGACCCCTGCTGGGCATCATGGAGAAGTGGGGCGTCACCATCATGCAGGCGACGCCCTCCCTCTGGCAGATGCTGATGGGATTCGACACGGAACCGATCCGGGGACTACGTGTTCTGGTCGGTGGCGAACCCCTGCCGGGCAGTCTGTGCGGCGATCTTCAGGATCTCGGGTGCCGGGTGCTGAATGTGTACGGCCCGACGGAGACGACCGTCTGGTCCACCGCGGCGACGATCGAGGGCGAGGTCGTGCGCGGTCCGTCCATCGGTCGTCCGCTGGACAACACGTCGGTGTATGTGCTGGATGGGGCGTTGAGTCTGGTTCCGGTGGGTGTGGCGGGTGAGTTGTATGTGGCGGGTGCGGGTTTGGCGCGTGGTTATCTGAACCGTCGGGGGTTGACCTCGGAGCGGTTCGTGGCGGATCCGTTCGGGGCGTCGGGCACTCGGATGTACCGCACTGGTGATGTGGTGCGGTGGCGGACCGATGGATGTCTGGAATTCGTGGGCCGGGCCGACGACCAGGTGAAGATCCGCGGATTCCGGATCGAGCTCGGTGAGGTGGAAGCCGCAGTCGCCGGGCACCCCTCGGTATCGGCAGTGGTGGTGACGGCCCGCGAAGACCTGCCCGGCGACCGACGCCTCGTGGCGTACGTGGTGACGGCGGACGAGTCCGGTGTCGAGGTGTCGGCGCTGCGTGATCACGTTGCGCGGGTGGTGCCGGACTACATGGTGCCGTCCGTGTTCGTGGTGCTGGAGACGCTGCCACTGACACCGAACGGAAAGATCGACCGCAACGCGCTGCCGGCTCCCCAGATGGATACCGCGGTATCGGGACGGGCAGCACGGACGCCACAGGAGGAGATTCTCTGTGGCCTGTTCGCCGAGGTCACCGGTGTCAGCTCGGTGGGGATCGACGACAACTTCTTCGATCTCGGCGGACATTCACTGTCCGCGACGCGATTGGTGAGCCGTATCCGCCGCGTGCTGGGCGCGGAACTGAGCATACGAGACCTGTTCGAGGCACCGAACGTAGCGGACCTGGGACGCCGGTTGACGGGGGCGGGCGACGCACGGCCGGCGCTGGGTGTGATGGAACGCCCCGAGCGGATTCCGTTGTCGTTCGCGCAGCTCCGGCTCTGGTTCCTCAACCGTTTCGAGGATGCCGCCGCGAGTGCGGCCTACAACATTCCCTTCGTACTGCGGTTGCGCGGGGCCGTCGACGGAGAAGCGTTGCGGGCGGCTTGGAGGGACGTGGTCGGGCGCCATGAGGTGCTGCGGACGGTATTCCCCGAGGACGCCGAAGGCGATCCCTATCAGCGGATCCTGGGCGTGGACGAGGTGTCGGCGGGCGCTTTGAGAGTGGTGGAGGTCGGTCCCGGGGAGCTGGATGAGCGTCTGGCGGCGGAGGCCGCGCGTCCGTTCGATCTGGTGTCGGAACTGCCCTTCCGGGCGTGGCTGTTCACGCTCGGTCCGCAGGAATGTGTGCTGATGCTGGTGATGCACCACATCGCCGCCGACGGATGGTCATCTGTTCCGTTGGCCCGAGATCTGGAGTCCGCGTATACCGCACGCGCGGAAGGCCGGACCCCACGGTGGGACGCGCTGCCGGTGCAGTACGCGGACTACACGCTGTGGCAGCGACAGCTGCTGGGCAACGAGGACGACCAGGACAGCATCTTCTCCCGACAGTTGTCGTTCTGGCGGAAATCGCTGACCGGGATTCCCACACAGTTGGAATTGCCGACAGACCGTCCACGCCCGACAAGCGCCTCTCACCGCGGCGACCAGGTGACATTCAGCCTGCGGGCGGACGTTCACCAAGGCGTGGTCGACCTCGCCCGCAACAGTGGCGCGAGTGTGTTCATGGTCATGCAAGCCGCCGTCGCGGCACTGCTGACCCGACTGGGAGCAGGCGCCGATATCCCCATCGGTACACCGATCGCCGGACGAACAGACGACGGACTGGACAACCTGATCGGATTCTTCGTCAACACACTCGTCCTGCGAACCGACACCTCAGGCGACCCGACCTTCCGGGAACTGGTAACACGCGTCCGGGAAACCGACCTTGAAGCATACGCACACCAGGACCTGCCATTCGAGAGCCTCGTCGAGGCACTCAACCCGGCACGATCAACGGCATCTCATCCCTTGTTCCAAGTCATGCTGGCCTTCCACAACACCACGGGCGGCGGCATACGACTCCCCGGCATCGAGGTGTCTTCACAGTCGGCACTGCCCGGTGTCGCCAAATTCGACCTGGCCTTCAACCTGGCGGAGAAACGCAGCCGGGACAACGGCACTCCCGAAGGCATCGACGGAATAATCGAATACGCCACCGATCTGTTCGACGAAGTGTCCGTCGAACGGATGGCAGGGTATTTGGTGCGTCTACTGGAAGCACTGGCAGCAGACCCCGACCGCCCCGTGGGACAGGTCGACATCCTCTCCCCGGCGGACCGCCACCGAATACTGACCGAATGGAACAACACCGAGACGGAACCTTCCGCCGGGTTGCTCCCCGACCTGTTCGAGCGGCAGGCCGCCCGTACACCCGATGCGGCAGCCCTGACCCACGAGGGAACCACCCTTACCTACGCCGAGCTCAACGCTCGCGCGAACCAGCTCGCCCACCACCTCATCGCACAGGGCGCGGGTCCCGAGAAAACCGTCGCCCTGGCCTTCCCGCGCTCCCTCGACATGGTCGTCGCGGTCCTGGCCACCCTCAAGGCGGGCGCGGCCTACCTCCCTCTGGACCTTGAGCAGCCCGCCGAGCGCACCACGTACCTGAGGGAGGACGCTCACCCCTTCCTCGTACTCGCCCATATCCCCGATGACCTGCTGAGCACCCGGCCCACCAGCAACCCGACGGACGCCGACCGCGTCGCCCCGCTGCTGCCGGACCATCCCGCCTACACGATCTACACCAGCGGCTCCACCGGCCGCCCCAAGGGCGTCGTCGTCACCCACCGCAATGTGTGCCGACTGCTCTCGTCCACGCTCGGCCTCTTCACCTTCGGGCCGGACGACGTGTGGACCCTCTTCCACTCCTATGCCTTCGACTTCTCCGTATGGGAGATCTGGGGAGCACTTCTGCACGGTGGCAGGCTGGTCGTCGTCCCGTACCTGGTCAGTCGCTCGCCCCAGGACTTTCTTGGGCTGCTGGCCCGAGAAGGTGTCACCGTGCTCAACCAGACACCCTCCGCCTTCCACCAGTTGACCGAGGCGATCCGGGAGAACGGCGGGCCGGCGGCCGATCTGTCCCTGCGCACAGTGATCTTCGGCGGCGAGAAGCTCGACCTGCCGAAGCTGAGGGACTGGTACGAGGAGCGGTGGGACCGAGTCCCTGCCTTCGTCAACATGTACGGGATCACCGAGACGACGGTCCACGTCAGCCACATCGCGCTGACCGAGAAGATGGTGACCCCGGACGCCGCCAGCCTCGTCGGAGGGCCGATCCCCGACCTCCGCGCCTATGTGCTGGATGGGTCGTTGAGTCTGGTTCCGGTGGGTGTGGCGGGTGAGTTGTATGTGGCGGGTGCGGGTCTGGCGCGTGGTTATCTGAACCGTCGGGGGTTGACCTCGGAGCGGTTCGTGGCGGATCCGTTCGGCGCGTCGGGCACTCGGATGTACCGCACGGGCGATGTGGTGCGATGGCGGACCGACGGATGTCTGGAATTCGTGGGCCGGGCCGACGACCAGGTGAAGATCCGTGGATTCCGGATCGAGCTCGGCGAAGTGGAAGCCGCAGTCGCCGGGCACCCCTCGGTATCGGCAGTGGTAGTGACAGCCCGCGAGGACCAGCCCGGCGACCGACGCCTCGTGGCCTACGTCGTGCCCGCGGACGGATCCGCCGCCGAGACCTGGGCACTGCGTGATCACGTGACACGAGTGGTGCCGGACTACATGGTGCCCTCGGCATTCGTGGTGCTGGAAGCGCTGCCACTGACACCGAACGGAAAAGTCGACCGCAACGCGCTGCCGGCCCCCCAGATGGAAACCGCGGTATCGGGACGGGCAGCACGGACGCCACAGGAGGAAATCCTCTGCGGCCTGTTCGCCGAGGTCACCGGTGTCAGCTCGGTAGGAATCGACGACAACTTCTTCGACCTCGGCGGACATTCACTCTCCGCGACGCGATTGGTGAGCCGCATCCGCCGCGTGCTGGGCGCGGAGCTGAGCATTCGGGACCTGTTCGAAGCACCGAACGTAGCGGACCTGGGACGCCGGTTGGCGGGGGCGGGCGACGCACGACCGGCGCTGGGTGTGATGGAACGCCCCGAGCGGATTCCGTTGTCGTTCGCGCAGCTCCGGCTCTGGTTCCTCAACCGTTTCGAGGATGCCGCCGCGAGTGCGGCCTACAACGTTCCCTTCGTTCTGCGGTTGCGCGGGGCTGTCGACGCAGAAGCGCTGCGGGCAGCCTGGGGAGACGTGGTCGGGCGCCATGAGGTGCTGCGGACCGTATTCCCCGAGGACGCCGAAGGCGATCCCTATCAGCGGATCCTGAGCGTGGACGGGGTGCCTGCGGG
Organism: Streptomyces sp. NPDC094034; assembly: GCF_040303865.1. Classification (NCBI taxonomy): domain Bacteria; kingdom Bacillati; phylum Actinomycetota; class Actinomycetes; order Kitasatosporales; family Streptomycetaceae; genus Streptomyces; species Streptomyces sp. NPDC094034. The sequence goes on from NZ_JBEOUD010000002.1 coordinate 127,186, forward strand.
CGCTTTGAGAGTGGTGGAGGTCGGTCCCGGGGAGCTGGATGAGCGCCTGGCGGCGGAAGCTGCGCGTCCGTTCGATCTGGGGTCCGAACTGCCCTTCCGGGCATGGCTGTTCACGCTCGGCCCGCAGGAATGTGTGCTGATGCTGGTGATGCACCACATCGCCGCCGACGGATGGTCATCTGTGCCACTGGCCCGGGATCTGGAGTCCGCGTATACGGCACGGGCGCAGGGGCGCACTCCACGGTGGGACGCGCTGCCGGTGCAGTACGCGGACTACACGCTGTGGCAGCGACAGCTGCTGGGCAACGAGGACGACCAGGACAGCATCTTCTCCCGACAGTTGTCGTTCTGGCGGAAATCGCTGACCGGGATTCCCACACAGTTGGAACTCCCGACAGACCGCCCGCGCCCGACAAGCGCCTCTCACCATGGTGACCAGGTGACATTCAGCCTGCGGGCGGACGTTCACCAAGGCGTGGTCGACCTCGCCCGCAACAGTGGCGCGAGTGTGTTCATGGTCATGCAAGCCGCCGTCGCGGCACTGCTGACCCGACTGGGAGCAGGCGCCGATATCCCCATCGGTACACCGATCGCCGGACGAACAGACGACGGACTGGACAACCTGATCGGATTCTTCGTCAACACACTCGTCCTGCGAACCGACACCTCAGGCGACCCGACCTTCCGGGAACTGGTAACACGCGTCCGCGAAACCGACCTTGAAGCATACGCACACCAGGACCTGCCATTCGAGAGCCTCGTCGAGGCACTCAACCCGGCACGATCAACGGCATCTCATCCCTTGTTCCAAGTCATGCTGGCCTTCCACAACACCACGGGCGACGGCATACGACTCCCCGGCATCGAAGTGTCACCACAGTCCGCGCTGCCCGGTGTCGCCAAATTCGACCTGGCCTTCAACCTGGCGGAGAAACGAAGCCGGGACAAAGGCACTCCCGAAGGCATCGAAGGAACCATCGAATACGCCACCGATCTGTTCGACGAAGCGTCCGTCGAACGGATGGCAGGATGCCTGGTGCGTCTGTTGGAAGCACTCGCACAGGACCCCGACCGCCCCGTGGGACAGATCGACATCCTCTCCCCCACGGACCGCCACCGAATACTGACCGAATGGAACAACACCCACACAGAACCCCCCACCGGGTTGCTCCCCGACCTGATCGCCGCGTCGACGGCCGCGGTCCCGGACGCCGTCGCCGTGGTGGCGGGCGGCGAGCGGCTGTCCTTCGCCGAACTGGATGAGCGGGCGGGCCGGCTGGCGGCCCTGCTCGCCGCGGCCGGTGCGGGTCCGGACGCGGTGGTGGCGCTGGCCGTGCCCCGGTCCGTGGACACGGTGGTCGCACTGCTGGCCGTACTGAAGGCGGGCGCGGTCTACCTGCCGCTCGACCTGGACCTCCCGGTGGAGCGGCTCGCGTACATGCTGGAGGACGCGGCGCCGGTGTGCGTGGTGACCACGCGGGCCGCGGCCGACCGGGTGGTGGGCGTACCGGCGCTGGTGCTGGACGACCCGGAGACCCAGGAGCGGTGGGCACTGGCACAGCCGCTGCCGCAGGTGCCGGTGCATCCGGAGCACGCCGCCTACGTCATCTACACCTCGGGGTCCACGGGCGCGCCGAAGGGCGTGGTCCTGCGGCACGCGGGCCTGACCCGGCTCTTCCAGGACCACGAGCGGGACTTGTACGGGCCGGTCGCGGCGCGGCTTGGCCGGCGGGTGCGCGCGCTGCACACCGCGTCGTTCTCCTTCGACTCCTCCTGGGAGCAGTTGCTGTGGCTGGTGGCCGGGCACGAGCTGCATGTGCTCGACGAATACGGGCGCCGGGATGCCGAGGCCGTCGTCTCCTACGTCCGTGAACACCGGATCGACGCCCTGGACGTCACGCCTTCGTACGGACGGCAGTTGACGGACGCCGGCCTGCTGGCCGGGGCGTGGCGCCCGGCGCTGTTCCTGCTCGGCGGGGAAGCGGTGCCGCCGGGCCTGTGGGCGGAACTGCGGGAGGTACCCGGGGTCGAGGTGGTCAACTACTACGGGCCGACCGAGTTCACGGTGGACGCGCTGGTGGCGCGGGTGGACGACTGTCCGTCCCCGGTGGTGGGCCGGCCGCTGGACAACACGCGGGCGTACGTCCTGGACGCGGGGCTGCGGCCGGTGCCGCCGGGCGTGCCGGGCGAGCTGTACCTGGCCGGTGAGCAGAACGCGCGCGGCTACCTGGGCCGGTTCGCCCTGACCTCGGAGCGGTTCGTGGCGGATCCGTTCGGGGCGTCGGGCACTCGGATGTACCGCACTGGTGATGTGGTGCGGTGGCGGGCGGATGGATGTCTGGAGTTCGTGGGCCGGGCCGACGACCAGGTGAAGATCCGTGGATTCCGGATCGAGCTGGGCGAGGTGGAAGCCGCAGTAGCCGGGCACCCCTCGGTATCGGCAGTGGTGGTGACGGCCCGCGAGGACCAGCCCGGCGATCGACGCCTCGTGGCCTATGTGGTGACGGACGGATCCGCCGCCGAGACCTGGGCACTGCGTGATCACGTTGCACGGGTAGTGCCGGACTACATGGTGCCCTCGGCATTCGTGGTGCTGGAAGCGCTGCCACTGACACCGAACGGAAAAGTCGACCGCAACGCACTGCCGGCCCCCCAGATGGAAACCGCGGTATCGGGACGGGCAGCACGGACGCCACAGGAGGAAATCCTCTGCGGCCTGTTCGCCGAAGTCATCGGAGTCAGCTCGGTAGGAATCGACGACAACTTCTTCGACCTCGGCGGACATTCACTCTCCGCGACGCGGCTGGTGAGCCGCATCCGCCGGGTACTGGGCGCGGAACTGAGCATACGAGACCTGTTCGAAGCACCGAACGTAGCCGACCTGGGACGCCGATTGGCGGGGGCGGGCGACGCACGGCGTCCCCTGCTGCGACGCAGGTCGCGAGGCGAAGACAAGTAGCCGCTCCGTAACTCCGTCAAGAAGCAGAGCGACAACCGTCGACCTCGGATCGCTCGGCCTCACCGGCGACGTCGCGGCGGAGGGCCTGGAAGCCGTCGGCATCCCGTGCAACACGAAGTCCACGCCACAAGGCGAGGGCGAGACGACTTGGAAGTGGAGTGGTGTTGAGATGTCCTTTTCATTGGTGTGCCTCCCCTTCGCGGGGAGCGGCGCGGGGCTGTACCGTCCGTGGGCCCGCCTGGGTGTCCCCGGGGTGCACGTCTTGGCCCCGCAGCTCCCCGGGCGCGAGGAACTGTTCACCGAGACCCCGTACACCGACGTGCGGGAAGCGGCGCGCTATGTGGCGGCGGAGACGGTCCGGCTGACCGCGGAGGACACCCGTCCGGTCGCGCTCTTCGGGCACAGCCTCGGCGCCGTCCTGGCGTACGAGACCGCTCGGGAACTGCTGGCCGGGGGCTTCGACCGGCTGCGGCACGTCTTCGTCAGCGGGGCGGCGGGACCGTGGGAACAGCGGCCGCCGTCCAGCGGACTCGACGACGACGCGCTGGCCGCTCACGTCGAGGAGATCACCGGATTCCGTCCCCCGGCGTTCGACAACCCTGACCTGCGGGCGTTGCTGCTGCCGGTGCTCCGCGCCGACACCGTCATGCACGAGAGCTACCGGCCCGCTCGGGACGAGCCACCGCTGCCGATACCGGTGACCGCACTCCGCGGCGCGGACGACACGCTTGTGGCGCGCGGACAGCTGGACCAATGGCGGGCATCGACCGCGCGGGAGTTCCGTACGGTCGAAATACCCGGCGGGCACATGTATCTGACCGAGCAGGCACTCCCCTTGCTGGAGGCGATCGCCGCGCGGATGGCCGGCGACGGGGACGGAGTGGACGACCGGCCCGTCCATGGCACCGCGGACACGGCGGAGCGGTTGCCGGTGGACGCGGACCGGATGCCGGTGGCCACGGAGCGGTTGCCGATGGACGCGGACCGGTTGCCGGTGGCCGACGACCGGAACGGCACGGTGCGGCCGAACGCCTCGGGAACGCTGCTGGACGCGTTCGACACGTGGGTGAAGCAGTCGCCCGCCACCACCGCGGTGCGCCGCGGTCCGGACATGCTGTCGTACGCGGAGCTGGACGAACGTGCGAACCGGCTGGCCCGGTACCTGACGGGCCTGGGCGTCGGCCGGGAGACCCGAGTCGGCCTGCACCTGCCGCGGGGAACCGACATGATGGTGTCCATCCTCGCGACCTGGAAGGCGGGCGGCGCGTATGTACCGCTCGATCCGGAGTACCCCGAGGACCGACTCGCCTACATGATCGGCGACAGCGGTGCCGTGGTGGTGCTGGGCACGGGCGGAGCGGTACCGCGGACTCCCACGGGTCCGGGGCGTGTCGTCCTGCTGGACCAGGAGGCGGAGGCGATCGCCGCCGAGTCCGCCGAACCGCTGGGAACCCTCCTGGACCCGGGACAACTCGCTTACGTCATCTACACGTCGGGGTCGACGGGGCGGCCGAAGGGCGTGGCCGTCCCGCACCGAGGTGTGGCGAACCTGGCCGAGGTGATGCGCCCGGTGCTGGGCGTCTCGGAAGGCGTCGTCGCACTGCAATTCGCGTCGTTCAGCTTCGACGGGGCGGTGCTGGACTTCGCGGTCACCCTGGCGTCCGGTGGCACGTTGGCGATCGCGTCCAGCGAGGAGCGCGCCGATCCCGCGGTGCTCGCCGGGATGATCCGCTCGACCGGGGTGAGTGTGGCCAGTGTCGTTCCGTCGCTGCTGGGTGTGCTGGACCCGCGCGCGGTCCCCGGTGTCGGCAACTGGGTGCTGGGCGCGGAGCGCCTCAACGCGGCCCTGGCCGGCCGATGGAGCGCGGATGCCCAGGTGTGGAACACCTACGGTCCGACCGAGGCGACCGTGATCACCACCGCCGGGCCGGTCGACCGGGCGATCACGCCGGAGGACCAGCCGCCCTCGATCGGCCGCCCGATCGGCAACACACAGGTGTTCGTGCTGGACGAGCAACTACGGCCCGTCCCGGTCGGTGTCACCGGGGAGATCTACATCGCCGGCCCCGGACTGGCCCGTGGCTACGTCGGTCGTCCCGGACTGACTGCCGAGCGGTTCGTGGCCTGCCCCTCCGGCACGGGCGCCCGAATGTACCGCTCGGGTGACCTCGCCCGCTGGACGACGGACGGCCAACTGCTGTTCGCCGGCCGCGTGGACGAGCAGTTCAAGATCCGCGGGATGCGTGTGGAGCCGGGTGAGGTCGAGGCGGTGATCGCCGCCCACGAGAGCGTGGGCCAGACAGCGGTCGTGGTGCGCGAGGACCGGCCGGGTGACCGGCGACTGGTCGCCTACGTGGTGCCCGGCACCCATCGGACGGTGGACGTCTCGGCCCTGTCCGCGTTCGCCGAAACGCGTCTGCCGAACTACATGGTGCCGACGGTCGTGGTCCTGGAGGCTCTGCCGCTCACCATGAACGGCAAGCTCGACAGGACCGCACTGCCCGCCCCGCGTCCGCGGGTCGCCGAGGGCCGCACCCCGAGCACGCCCGCGGAGGAGACGCTGTGCGCCCTGTTCGCCGAGGTGCTCGGCGTCGAGAGGGTCGGCGCCGACCACTCGTTCTTCCTGCTCGGAGGGGACTCGATCATGGTGATGCGTCTGGTGTCCCGGGCCCAGCAGGCCGGCCTCGTCGTCACCGCCCGCCAGGTTTTCGAGCGACAGAGCCCCGCGGGCCTGGCCGCCGTGGCCGTCCCCTTCCCCGAGGTCACCCGACGTGCCTGCCACCGGTGACGCACGCGTACATTCGTTCAGATGTCTGGAGAGTAGATGTGACGTCCCCCGGAATTATTGGCGTGGGCACTTCGGTTCCGAAAACTTCATACACTCAGCAGGCGCTGTTGGATGAATTCAATATCACCGATCCGCGCGTGCGCTCGGTGTTCCTGAACAGCGCGATCGAACGTCGCGGGCTTACGCTTCCACCGCTGTTGCCGGACGGCACGAGGGGCACCGAGACCCAGGGAGACCTGCTGCGTAAACAGCGTTCCCAGGGTCTGTCCATGGGTCGCGAGGCGATCGAAGCCTGCTTGAAGAACACGAACGCGGAACTGGCCGATGTGCGTTACCTGTGTGTCGTGACGTCCACCGGCCTGCTCACGCCGGGGTTTTCCGCGCTGCTCATCGAGGAATTGGGGATCGACCGGCACTGCTCACGCCTGGACGTGGTGGGAATGGGCTGCAACGCCGGTCTGAACGCGCTGACGGCGGTGGCCCATTGGGCGGCCGCACACCCCGGCGAGCTGGCGGTCATGGTGTGTGTCGAAGTCTGCTCGGCTGCGTATGTGTTCGACGGAACGATGCGGACGTCGGTGGTCAACAGTCTTTTCGGTGACGGATCGGCCGCTGTCGCGGTGCGCGCGCCCGAGCACGCGGATGAGGAGGACCCGGCTACCGGGCCGGCGTTGCTGCGGTTCTCCAGTTGCATCGTCCCAGAAGCGATTGAGGCCATGCGTTACGAGTGGGACGATTCACATGGAAAATACAGCTTCTATCTCGATCCCGAAGTCCCCTATGTGGTGGGATCGCATGCCGAGGTCGCCTTCGAGCGACTCGTCGAGGGAACCGGACTGCGGCGTTCCGACATATCCCACTGGGTAGTGCATGCCGGCGGGAAGAAAGTGGTCGACTCGGTTCGCGTGAACCTTGGTCTGACGCGCAACGATGTGCGTCACACGACAGGTGTGCTCCGAGACCACGGAAACCTGTCGAGCGGTTCTTTCCTTTTCTCGTACGAACGGTTGACCTCTGAAGGTCGCGTCGCTCCGGGTGAGTTCGGCGTATTCATGACCATGGGTCCCGGATCCACCATCGAAATGGCCTTGGCGGGCTGGTAATGAAAGGCAGACCTACTGACATGCATTCCGAATCGGACTTCACTGAAACCCCTGACGGGCTCGGCCTGATGGTGAAGGTCGACGCGGCGCGACCTCTGGGGGAGCTGACGGTCCTGGTGAACTCGGCCTGCGACCGGGCCGAGGGCAACCCGGAGAAGGGCGCGGTGATCCTCGAACTCGGCGCCACGCCGGTGGACCACCGTGAATGGCCGGGCGAGGTGAACATCCGGGCGGTGACCCGATGGGAGCGGGCGGTGCGCCGGCTGGAACGCCTGGACACGCTGAACATCGCCGTGGCGCACGGCAACTGCGGTGGTCCTGCCCTGGAGTTGCTGCTTGCCGCCGACTTCCGCGTCGGAGCTCCCGATCTCCAGCTGACACCGCCGGTCAACGACGGTCACGTCTGGCCCGGCATGCTGCTCTACCGGCTGGTGCAGCACCTCGGACTCGCCCGGGCGCGGCAGGTCTGCATGCGTGGCACCGGAATACCTCTCCGCCAGGCCTGCGAACTGGGCCTCGTCGACGAGGTGTGCGGCGATGTCCCGGCGGCCGTACGCGCGGGGACGGCCCTCCTGGAACGTGTGTCCGGCCGGGAGACCGCGGTCCGTCGTCTGTTGCTGCTGGAAGCCGCGACCACCGAGTACGACGAAGCGCTGGGCGCGCACCTCGCGGCCTGCGACAGGGAATTGCGGAGGCTGTCCCTCGGCCGGGCGGCCCTGGCGTCCGAGCTGACGGGGAAGGCGACAGGATGACCTCCACACACGCACCTGACACGGCGTCGGCTTGGCCGACCCACTCACCGGATTTCCTGGGCGATCTCGGGGGCGACGCGGCCGCTCCGGCCGAGCACGCGGCCACCTGCGAGGCGCTGCTGAGCCGGCTACCGCCCAAGCCGGACCGCGACGCCGCCCGGCAGAGCCCGGCGGACGCGGTCTTCGGGAAGTCTCAACTGCGGCTCTCGTGCGGCTACCTTGAACCTGAGCAGATCGAGGGAGGGGTGCGGCGTCCGGCTGCCCTCCTGACGGAAGGCTGTTCATCATGAGCAATTCAATTACGGGGCGCTGGTTTGTGAATCAGCCATCGGTACCGGACGCGGTCACCCAATTGGTCTGCCTGCCCCACGCCGGCTCGGGTGCGGCGACGTATCGGGACTGGCAGTCGAGGCTCGGCCCCTCGGTCGAGGTGCTCACCCCCCAACTCCCCGGACGGGAGGGGCGGTTCACGGAACCGCCCGCCGCCTCGGCCGAGGAGGTGGTCGAGGCCCTCGTGGAGCCGCTGCTCGCGCGCCTCGACACCCCGGGCGGGTCGCAGGGGCGGGGGCCGGCCGGAAGCCGCTCGCCCAGGCCGTTCGCACTCTTCGGGCACAGCATGGGCGCACTGCTGTCCTACGAGCTCGCCCATGAGCTGGTGCGCAGGGGCCGGCCTCCCGCGCACCTCTTCGTCTCCGGGTACTCGGCCCCCCACTTCCCACGCAGGCCCGGACGCCCCGTGACGCACGAACTTCCCGACACGGAACTGGTCGCGCACATCACCGCCCTGCAAGGCACGAACGGAGCGGTGCTGGAAGACCCGGAGCTGATGGAGCTTCTGCTCCCCGTGATCAGGGCGGACTACAAAATCTGCGAGACCTATCGGTATCGGGAACGCTCTCCGCTTCCCTTCCCGATCACCGCACTCGGCGGCGACAGCGACCCCGAGGTCCCGGAGAACGGTCTGCGAGCCTGGGGCCACCTGACGTCCGAGGAGCTCGTGGTGAAGGTGTTCCCGGGCGGTCACTTCTATCTGCACGCGCGGTTCGACGAGGTCATGGACGCCCTGCGGACCAGATTCACGCGCACGGGCAGGCTGACGGGGAGTACGGGTACGCGCACATGAACGAGGTCGGTGTGACGTCGCCGAGCGTCAGGGAAGACCGGGTACGCCGGTACTACGAGCTTGTGGACGCGGGCGATGTGTCCGGCCTGGTGAAGCTGTTCGACAGGGATGCCGTCTACCACCGGCCCGGGTACCAGCCGCTGGTCGGCCATGCGGGGTTGGAGCGGTTCTACCGGGAGGGACGCGTCATCGAGGAAGGACGGCACAGCGTGTCCCTGCTCGTTCAGCAGGGCGATCACATCGCCGTCCAGGGCAGTTTCGCCGGGCGCCTGCGCGACGGGCGTGCGGTGGAACTGCGGTTCGCGGACTTCTTCGCCTTCTCCGAGGCGAACACCTTCCGCCGCAGGGACACCTTCTTCTTCACCCCGATGGTCTGACGGAGCCCGCGTCCACGGCACCGCCCGGGGCTTCCCGAGGCGGCACCCGTGCCGAACCAAGCCTCAAAAGCAAGAGATCCCGTCCAACTCTGTGAGCTGGACGGGATCTCTTGATCCGTTGACGAGCTGGCTCGTGAACGGCTTGTTGTGGACCTGAGGGGATTTGAACCCCTGACCCCCTCGATGCGAACGAGGTGCGCTACCAGTCTGCGCCACAGGCCCTTGCAACGAGTGAAACCTTAGCACTCCCGCCGCCGTGCTCGGAAATCCGTTGGCGGCTGGTCACCGGGTCACCGGGCCGGGTGGTGGCCGCGGGGAGCGGGGACGGGGTGGGGGGCGGTGGGTCACTCGTTGGCCGCGCGGGGGCGGTCGTCCTCGTCGTACTGGTCGAACAGCGGGGTCCTGCCGCGGTCGCGCGTGCGGTGGTGCGCCGGGGCGCGGGGCGGTGGTGGGGGCTCCGCGGTGGGTTCGGCCGTGGAGGAGCGGGCCGCGCTCCACGTTTCCGGGTCGCCGACCTCGACCCCGCCGGTGGCGCGGGGAGCGACCGGGGCGGTGACGTAAGTGGGGAGCGGGACCGGTACGGGGTCCCAGCTGTCGCCGCTCGCCGGGCCGCGTTCGCGCTGCTGGTCCACCCACTCCGCGTGGTCGGTCTGCTCGACCAGGGCGCGGCGGCCCGCCTCCTGGGGCGAGACGGTGGGGGCGGGGGCGGGCTCGGGGCCGGGCTCGGGCTCCTCGTCCGGCTCGCCCGTGGCGGCCGTCGACGGCTGGTGGCGGCGCGGGCGGTTCTCGCGGAGCCGCTGCGCGGCGGCCTCGGCCCTGCGGCGGTCCATGGTGAACGCGAAGCGGCGTCGCTCCTGACCGCGCAGATGCACGATGTACACGCTCAGCAGTACGGCCGGGAGGGCGGGCGCCCAGAGGAAGCCGAGACCGCCGACCGCCGCGACGATCGTGCCCACTGTGAAGGCGAGGAAGAGAACCACGGTGGTACGGCGCCTGCGGGCGAGGACCTGGAGGCGCCGGGCGCGCCGGGCGCGTTCCGCCGCGGCGCCCGAGGGCCGTGCGCGCCGCTCGGGGGCGCGCCCCTCGGGAGCGGGGGCGGGGGCCGAACGGCCGGACGCGGGGCGCGCGGCGGCCGGGCGGACCGCCGGGGCGGGACGGGGCGCCGGGCGCGCGGCCCCTGACCTGGCCGGTGCGGGGAGGTCCGGGCGGATTTCCAGCCGGGCTTCGGTGCGGGCCGGGGGCGCGGAGAAGGCCCGGACGTCGACGGAGCTGATCGACTCCGTACGGCTGTCCGGTTCACCGTCGGGCCCCGCCTCCTCGGCGGTGCGCACCTGAAGCTCCTTGGCGTAACGGCGCTCCATGGCCGCCCGTCCGGACAGCAGCCGGATGGCGGTGCTGAAGCGTTCCGTCGGGCGTGCCTCATTGAGCTCGTCCTGCCTGCGGAGCCACATCGGCACCAAGTAGGCGGCCCAGGCCCCGACGATGACTGCGTAGATGAGGCCGCTGCTGCTCACGGTTCACACCGTAGAGGGGTTCGCACGAGGGCATCCGCCAATTGAGCCGGTGTGTCGCACGATCTAGCTGATAGCACTGACTTTTTTTGTGATGGTCCACATCGGTTTATGGCTATATGTCAACCAATATCGAACACTTATTTCATTTTATGATCGTTGCCGGTCGCACCTCGTCCGGCCCTGCGCCAGCGCCGGAGCAGCCCGTCGGGCACCTCCTCGGCCGTGAGCACATAGACGAGATGGTCCCGCCATGCCCCGTCGATATGCAGATAGCGCGGCCGCAGCCCTTCCTCGCGAAATCCGAGCTTGTCGACGACCCGGCGGCTGGGGCCGTTCTCCGGCCGGATACAGATCTCGACACGGTGCAATCCGACCATGCGGAAGCAGTGGTCCACCGCGAGGGCGACCGCGGTCGGCATGACCCCGCGCCCCGCGACCTCGCGGTCCACCCAGTAGCCGATATGGCCCGAGCACATCGAGCCCCAGGTGATGCCCGCGACGGTCAGCTGGCCGACGAGCCTGCCCTGATACTCGATGACGAAGGGCAGCATCCGCCCGGCGTTGGCCTCACCGCGCAGATGGCGGACCATCTGACGGTAGGTGGGGCGCTGGGCGATCGGACCGCCCGGGGGCGGCGGCGGGATCGTCGCCTCCCAGGGCCGCAGCCAGTCGCGGTTGCGGCGGTTCACCTCACGCCAGGCGCGCTGGTCGCGCAGCCTTATGGGGCGGAGGGTGATCTCGCCGTCCACCAGCGTCACGGGCCAGGCCGGGTTCATCCGGAGGTACGGGGGTGATCGCCGCCGTGGATCTGGTCCACGGCGTGGACGAGCAGCCGGCCGAGTACGGCGAGACCGTCCCGTACCCCGCCCGTCGAGCCCGGCAGGTTCACGATCAGGGTCCCCCCCGCCACACCCGCCGCACCACGGGAGAGAGCGGCCGCGGGGGCCTTCGCGGCGCCCTCGGCGCGGATCGCCTCCGGGATGCCCGGGATCTCGTAGTCGAGCAGGCGCCGGGTGACGTCCGGGGTGCGGTCCGTCGGGGAGATGCCCGTACCGCCGGTGGTCAGGATGACGTCGTACGCGGCTGCGATGCCCTCGCGCAGGGCCTGGCCGACCGGATCTCCGTCGGGGACGACCTTCGGTCCGTCGACCGCGAAGCCCAGCGCGGTCAGGCCGTCGGCGAGGATCGGGCCGCCCGTGTCGGCGTAGACCCCGGCGGCGGCGCGGTTGGACGCCGTGACGACCAGGGCGCGGTACGTGGATGTGGCGGGGGAAGGCGACAACGGGGGCGGGGACGACGGGGACGGGGAGGCGGATCGCCGCTCGGGCCCGGGGCCGCCGCTTCTCGCGGGCGTACTCACTCCGCACCTCCGTCCGCCTCGGAGACCGCCGCCTCCGGCGGCACCTCCGTGCCCGGGCGGGTCCAGTGGCCCGACTTACCGCCCGTCTTCTCCTCGACCCGTACGTCCGTGATGACCGCGCCCTTGTCGACCGCCTTCACCATGTCGACCACGGTCAGCGCGGCCACCGAGACAGCGGTCAGGGCCTCCATCTCGACGCCCGTGCGATCGGTGGTCTTCACCGTCGCGAGGATCTCGACGGCGTCATCCGCGACCGAGAGATCGAGCGTGACCCCCGAGACGGCGAGCGGATGGCAGAGCGGAATCAGGTCGGGGGTCCGCTTGGCGCCCATGATGCCCGCGATACGGGCGGTGGCGAGGGCGTCCCCCTTGGGCACTCCCCCGCCCCTGAGCAGTTCGACGACGCGCGGCGAGACCAGCACCCGGCCGCTGGCGCGGGCGACGCGCGCCGTGACCTCCTTCGCCGAGACATCGACCATACGAGCCGCGCCCGACTCGTCGATATGCGTCAAGCCGCCTTGCTGAGGGGGTCCGGGGGTCTCCCCCCGGGAAAACACGGTCATTCGCTGTGGCGCTCCCGGTCCGGGCCCGACGGGGCCTGTGTGGGCAGACACGGTACCGCCACCGCGTGGCGATCAGCCGATCAGGACGACGTCGACGTCCGTGCCGGGCTCCACCGAGACAGACTCCTCCGGGATCACGATCAGCGCGTCGGCATGGGCGAGAGCGGCGATGAGATGGGAACCGGCCCCGCCCACGGGGGTGATCGTGCCCTCCTCCGCGTCATACGTACCGCGCAGGAACTGTCGGCGGCCCGCCGGGGACGACAGCGTCTTGCCGGCCGCGAGAGTCGCCCGGACAACGGGGCGGTGCACATCCTCGCGGCCCATCAGAGCACGGATCGCGGGGCGGACGAACAGCTCGAAGGAGACATACGAGGAGACCGGATTGCCCGGGAGGGCGAGCAGCGGCGTGTGTTCCGGGCCGATCGAGCCGAAGCCCTGCGGCTTGCCGGGCTGCATGGCGAGCTTGCGGAAGTCGACACCGCCGCCCGGCTCGTCCTCGTCGCCGACGGTGGAAAGCGCCTCCTTGACGACGTCGTACGCCCCGACGCTGACACCGCCCGTGGTGACGACCATGTCGGCGCGGATCAGCTGGTCCTCGATGGTGGCGCGGAGCGTGTCGGCGTCATCGGTGACGGCGCCGACACGGTACGCGATGGCGCCCGCGTCCCGGGCGGCGGCGGTGAGCGCGAAGCTGTTCGAGTCGTAGATCTGGCCCTCGCCCAGCTCCTCGCCGGGCTGGATCAGCTCGCTGCCGGTGGAGAGCACGACCACGCGCGGGCGGGGCCTGACCCGTACCGAACCGCGGCCGATGGCGGCCAGCAGACCGATCTGCGGCGGCCCCAGGACCGTGCCCGCCTCCAGGGCCAGGTCCCCGGCGTGCACATCGCTGCCGCGCGAGCGGACATGGGCGCGCGCCTCGGCCGAGCGGAACACCCGCACCTCACCGCTCGCGCCCTCACCACCGGCGCCGGCGGGGCGCATCGCGGTGGCCGCGGCGCCGCCCGCGCCGCCATCGGTCCACTCCACCGGGACGACGGCCTCGGCGCCGGGCGGCAGCGGGGCGCCGGTCATGATCCGGGCGGCCTGCCCGGGGCCGACCTCGGGCAACGCGCCGCTGCCCGCCGCGACATCACCGATGACGGTCAGCACGGCCGGGAACTCGTCGGTGGCCCCCGCGACATCGGCCGTACGGACCGCGTATCCGTCCATGGAACTGTTGTCGAACGGCGGCAGAGCCACCGGTACCGTGACGTCCTCCACCAGCACACAGCCCTGGGCGTCGGGCAGTTGCAGCTCGATGGGGTCGAGCGGGTGGACCGCGGCGAGGATGTCCGCGAGATGGTCGTCCACCGACCAGAGCCGCTCGTGGCCGGCGGCCGGTACCGATTCTGCCGTGCTGCTCAAGTGCTACATCTCCTCGCTGACATAACTGCGGAGCCAGGCACGGAAGTCCGGGCCCAGGTCTTCACGTTCGCACGCGAGTCTGACAATGGCACGCAGATAGTCGCCGCGGTCACCTGTGTCATAACGACGGCCCTTGAAAACCACGCCATGGACCGGTCCGCCCACCTTCTCGTCCGCGGACAGTTGCTGGAGCGCGTCGGTGAGCTGGATCTCACCCCCGCGGCCCGGCTCGGTCTGGCGCAGTATCCCGAAGACGGCGGGGTCGAGGACATAACGGCCGATGATCGCGTAATTGCTGGGGGCGTCGGCGGCGTCGGGCTTCTCGACCAGATCGTGCACCTTGACCACATCGGAGTCGCCGGTGGGCTCCACGGCGGCGCAGCCGTAGAGGTGGATCTGCTGAGGGTCGACCTCCATCAGCGCGATGACGCTGCCGCCCTCCCGCTCCTGGATCTCGACCATGCGGGACAGCAGCGGGTCGCGCGGGTCGATCAGATCGTCACCGAGCAGCACCGCGAAGGGCTGGTCACCGACGTGCGGGGCGGCACAGAGCACGGCGTGGCCGAGGCCCTTGGGGTTGCCCTGACGCACGTAGTGCATGGTGGCGAGGTCACTGGACTCCTGGACCTTCGCGAGACGGTCGGCGTCCCCCTTCCGGGTAAGCGCCTCCTCCAGCTCGTAATTCCGGTCGAAGTGGTCCTCCAGCGGACGCTTGTTGCGGCCGGTCACCATGAGGACGTCGGCGAGCCCGGCGGCCACCGCCTCCTCGACCACGTACTGGATCGCGGGTTTGTCCACGACCGGCAGCATCTCTTTGGGAGTGGCCTTCGTGGCGGGGAGGAACCGAGTGCCGAGGCCCGCGGCGGGAATGACAGCCTTGGTGATCCGGGAGGACGAGTGAGTCATGCGCAGTACCCTATCCACGCCGTATGGGCGGAAGATGATACTTCGGTTAACTTTCGTCTCATAAAAGAGCAGACGCGAGGTTTGTGATGTCCGGTGCGTAATGACGAGCGATGACATGACCGAAAAGGCTGCGCTGCGGCGTGAACTCCTTGCCGCGAGAGCGCTTCTGTCCACTGAGGACGTCCGGGAAACCGGGGCGGTTCTCGCGCTGCGTGCGCTCGATCTGCCGGAACTCGCCCGCGCCCGCACCGTGGCCGCCTATGTCTCGGTGGGGCGCGAGCCGGACACGCGCGCGCTGCTCGACGCACTGCGCGCGCGGGGCGTACGGGTCCTGCTGCCGGTGCTGCTGGCGGACAACGACCTCGACTGGGCGCAGTACGAGGGCGGGGACCGTCTGGCGCCCGCGGGGCGGGGGCTGCTGGAGCCGGACGGTACCCGGCTCGGCGTGGACGCGGTGCTGGACGCGGAGGTCGTCCTGCTGCCCGGCCTCGCGGTGGACGGGCGCGGGATGCGGCTGGGGCGGGGCGGCGGCTCGTACGACCGGGTCCTCGGGCGGCTGGCCCGCGCCGGAGCGGAACCCGCGCTGACCGTCCTGCTGTACGAGAACGAGGTGGTCGCGCGGGTCCCTGAGGAACCGCACGACCACCCCGTACGGGCCGTGGTGACGCCGGGGGGCGTCAGGCGCTTCGACGACCGGCGGCGTTAGGGCTACTCGCCGACCGGCGGCGTTAACGCGACTCGGCGACCGGCGGTGTCAGGACGCTACGACGAACGGCAGCGCCAGGGCGCTACGACGAACGGCGGCGCCGGGGCGCTTCTTCGAAGTCCCGTCCATTGGCCCCCGATGCCCGGCTCAGCGCCCCGGCTCACGATGTCGCTCACGATCTGGACGGCTCAAGTGTGAGCCTGTCGCTCGTCGCGCGCTCCACCGAGTTGACCGTGAAGGACCAGTCGAGCAGCTCGCCCTTGGCCCACTTGTCCGTCTGGTCGGTGTAGTGCGGGCTGTACGCGTGCCCCGAGGCACCCGTCAGATTGATCCAGCGGGACTTGTCCCAGTCGCCGACGTTGACGACCATCCGCATCGAAGGCACCCACACGACCTCGTACCCGCCCGCCGCGTTCCAGCCCGTCGCGTTGACCGCGGCCTCGCCACCGCCGAGGTTCCACGGCCCCCGGTTGAGCATCTGCCGCAGAATGCTGGGGCCGCTGGTCCCGAGGGTCTGGTTGTCCAGCTGGAGCTGGTGCAGCCGGCCCCAGCTCCAGCTGGAGACGTCCTTGCCGAGCTTGGCTGTCAGCTCCCAGCGAGCGTCCTCCATGGCGCGCTCAAGCAGCTTGTCGCGGGTCTTGGTGGCGTCGTCCCTGCGGCTGCCCGGTGAGCTCCACCAGGCGTTGTCCTCGTCCTTGATGATGCCGCGCACGACCTCGTACCAGCGGTCGCCGCCGTCCGGCTGGGCGGCGTCGGGCGCGCGCTGGCCGCACTCCCGCACCAACGGGACGTCGTCGTCCGCCGGGCCGGTGCTGTCGGCGGGACGGACGTTCAGGCACTCGCCCTTGACCCGCACCTCCTTGGGAAGCTTGTTCCCGAAGGCGAGCTTGAGGACATTGCGCCAGACCGCGTTGAAGTAGGCGGCGGCGCCCGAGTCGGGCTCCTGGGTGTAGTCCCAGCCTTCGAGGAGCTTCTGCGCCTCGCGTACGGACGGCTCCGCGACATCGATCTTGAGCAGGTAGGGCATCAGCAGCTTCGCGATCTCGCTGGTGTTGTCCATCTGCATGGTCTGCATGTCGTCGGTCGAGATCTTCCCGCCGTCCTTGATCTTCGACTCGATCAGGTCGTTTATCCGCTGGCTGCGGGCGCCGTAGCCCCAGTCCTGGGTCAACGGGTACGGGTACTTCTTCGAGTCGACGACGGCCTGGTTGGCGGTGACGATGTAGCCGCGCGCCGGGTTGTACTCGTACGGCAGTTCATCGAAGGGGATGTACCCCTTCCACTGGTACTTCGGGTCCCAGCCGGGAGCGGGCGTCCGGCCGTCGAACCCGTTCGAACGGATCGGGATGCTGCCCGGCGCCTGATAGCCGATGTTGCCCTTGGTGTCGGCGTAGATGAGGTTCTGCGAGGGCACCTCGAAGTGCTCGGCGGCCTTGCGGAACTGACCGAAGTCCTTGGCCCTGTTGAGCTCGAAGACCGCGTCCATGGACTTGCCGGGCTGGAGCGCGGTCCACTGGAGCGACACGGCGTAGCCGGAGCCGCGGTCCGGGGCGACGTCGCCGACCGGGGCCTTCTCGCCGACCTTCACCAACTCGCTGTCCCGGTCCGAGACCACCGGACCGCGGTCGGTGGAGCGGACAGTGATCGTCTTGCTCTGGCCTCCCGCGACCTTGATCGTCTCCTCGCGGGTCTTGAACCGCTTCTCCTTGTCGCCGTACTGGTAGGAGTCGCCGTTGACCTTCTCCAGGAAGAGATCGGTCACATCGGCGCCGAGGTTGGTGAAGCCCCAGGCGATGTCCTGATTGTGACCGATTATGACGCCGGGCATTCCGGCGAACGTGTAGCCCGCCACGTCGTACTGGCAGGTCTCCGAGACGCTGCGGCAGTGCAGACCCATCTGGTACCAGAGGGAGGGCAGCTGGGGCGCGAGATGCGGGTCGTTGGCGAGGAGCGGCTTGTCCGTTGTCGTGTACTGGCCGGAGACGACCCAGGAGTTGGAGCCGATGCCACTGCCGCTCGGGCCGAGCAGCTCGGGGATCTCGTCGAGCGTGCCGGAGAGCGCTTCGAGCTGGGAGCTGAAGCCGGAGGTGGCGTCGGAGGCGCTGCCCGTGCCGCTGGTGCCGACGTCTGTGCCGGTGCCCGTGCCGGTGCCTGTACCCGTGCCCGTGCCCGTGCCTGTACCCGTACCCGTGCCTGTGCCCGTACCGGGATCTGAGCCCGTGCCTGTACCGCTTCCCGTGGCCTCGCTGGGCTCGGCCTCGGGGTCGTACTTGCCGGTGATCGAGTCGATCCCGCCCTCGCTCACGATCGGCTTGTTCCGGTCGTACGGATACGACGGGTACAGGTCATCGATCTGCTGGTCGCTCAGCCGGCTCGTCAGCAGCGAGCGGTCGATCTCGTCCTGCATATTGCTGCGCAGGTCCCAGGCCATCGCCTTGAGCCAGGCCACCGAGTCGACGGGCGTCCACTTCTCGGGCTTGTAGTCATTGGTGAAGCTCAGCGCGGCGTACTCGACGGAGATGTCCTCGCTGTCACGGCCCTCCAGATACGCGTTGACGCCGGCCGCGTACGCCTGGAGGTTCTTCTTGGTCTCCGCCGAGAGCTTGGTGTCGTACTCGCGCTGTGCCACCCCGTGCCAGTCGAGGGTGCGCAGGAAGGTGTCGGTCTTGAGCTGGCTCTTGCCGAACATCTCAGAGAGCCGGCCGGAGGTCATATGGCGCCGGACGTCCATCTCCCAGAAGCGGTCCTGCGCCTGGACGAAGCCCTGGGCGCGGAACAGGTCCTCGTCGGTGTCCGCGTAGATCTGCGGGATGCCGTAGCTGTCGCGTCTGACGTCCACGCGACCGGAGAGACCTTCGAGTTCGAGGGTCCCCGTCGTCTGGGGGAAGGAGGCACGGACCGTGCTGACGCCCCAGTACGTGCCGTAGCCGACACCGCCGACGAGCGCCAGCACCAGGACGATCACGATCAGACGGGCGCGTCGCCCCTTCTTTTTGGCGGAAGGGGGGGCTGTGTTGGCGGGCATCGCTGTCCTTCGAGGGGCAGGGTGGTCCTGGAATGCTGGAGCAACCATAGGCGCAGCCGTTCATCGTCCCGGACGCGGTGTCATGTAGTGCGACTCGTCGGACGATCGCACAAGTGATCACGCCATGGTTCCCGCCGTACAGCGGCCGAAAGGGAGGCACAGATCACATCGGCTCGTACTGGCGATCGAAAGCGTCAAGAAAACGTTAAAGATTAGGTAAGGTAACGAAGTACCGGCTGCCGGAGGAACGATCCGGCATGCGCGAGGGGAAGGATCGGCCGCTGTCTGTCCACCATCTCAACGAACTCCTGCTGATCGGCTCTCTCGTGCTGCTGATCGCGGTCGCGGCCGTCCGGATCTCCTCCCGGAGCGGGCTCCCCAGCCTGCTGCTGTATCTCGGGATCGGGGTCGTCATAGGGCAGGACGGCCTCTTTCACGTCAAGTTCGACAACGCCGAACTGACACAGGTGATCGGATATGCCGCCCTTGTGGTGATCCTGGCCGAGGGCGGTCTGGGCACCAAGTGGAAAGAAGTCAAACCCGCGTTGCCCGCCGCCGCCATGCTCTCCACCGTGGGGGTCGCGGTGAGCGTCTGGGTGACCGCCTCGGCCGCGCACTATCTGATCGGCCTGGAGTGGCGGCAGGCGCTGATCGTCGGCGCGGTCGTCTCCTCGACGGATGCCGCGGCGGTCTTCTCCGTGCTGCGCAAGGTGCCGTTGCCGTCCCGGGTGACCGGGGCTCTGGAGGCCGAGTCGGGCTTCAATGACGCCCCTGTCGTGATCATGGTGGTCGCGCTCTCGGCGGCGGGCCCGGCCGAGCACTGGTACGTGCTGGTCGCCGAGATCACGCTGGAACTGGCGATCGGCGCGTGCGTCGGACTCGCCGTGGGCTGGGCGGGCGCCTTCGGGCTGCGGCATGTGGCCCTGCCCGCCTCCGGGCTGTACCCGATCGCCGTGATGGCCATCGCCGTCTCGGCGTACGCGATCGGCGCCACGGCACACGGCAGCGGCTTCCTCGCCGTCTATCTCGCCTCGATGATCCTGGGGAACTCCAAGCTGCCGCACGCCCCGGCCAATCGCGGGTTCGCGGAGGGGCTCGGCTGGATCGCGCAGATCGGCATGTTCGTCCTGCTCGGGCTGCTGGTGACCCCGCACGAACTGGGAGACGACTTCCTGCCCGCGGTCGTCGTCGGTCTCGTACTGACTGTGGTGGCCCGGCCCCTGTCCGTGCTGATCAGCCTGCTGCCGTTCCGCATCCCCTGGCAGGAACAGGCGCTGATGTCCTGGGCCGGGCTGCGCGGCGCGGTGCCGATCATCCTGGCGACCATCCCGATGGTGTCGAACATCGAGGGCAGCCTCCGGATCTTCAACATCGTCTTCATCCTGGTCGTCGTCTACACACTGATCCAGGGGCCGACGCTGCCCTGGCTGGCCAAGGCCCTGCGGCTCGGCGACCCGGCCGAGGCCGCCGACCTGGGCATCGAGTCGGCGCCGCTGGAGCGGCTGCGCGGCCATCTCCTCTCCGTGGCGATCCCCGCGCACTCGAAGATGCACGGCGTGGAGATCGGAGAACTGCGCCTGCCGGCCGGCTCCGCGGTGACCCTGGTCGTACGGGACGGCAAGAGCTTCGTACCGCAGCCGGCGACCGTACTGCGCCGCGGCGACGAGCTCCTGGTGGTCGCGACCGATCCGGTACGGGACGCCGCCGAGCGACGGCTTCGGGCGGTCGGACAGGGCGGAAAGCTGGCCGACTGGCTGGGGACGGGCGCGGGGGCGGGGGCCGGAACGAGTGTCTGACCCGGCGCCCGAAACGGTGTCTGGCCCGGCGCCCGAACCGGTGTCTAAACCGGGACCCGGACCGGCGCTGGGGCCCGGACCGGGGCCGAGGTCGGGACCGGGGCCGAGGTCGGGACCGGGGCCGAGGTCGGGACCGGGGCCGAGGTCGGGACCGGGGCCGAGGTCGGGACCGGGGCCGGGGTCGGGGCCGGGGGCACCCTCCGTCCGTAATCGCAGGCGTGCGTTCATGATGTTCGCTCCTTTCCCAGGTGGCGTGGTGTTCGTGCCTGTACGATGAAGGCATATTTGATCGACCAACTCTGCCTGACGCAGTGCTGGCGCGACCGTATGGCGGCCGTGGCGTTCCCCGATGTGGGCCCTGGTATCTACCGCAGTTCCGCGCAAGAGGACAGCGCTCGGCCGCGCCCGTCCATCCGGGAGCGCGCTACCAGGCGGCAGAAAGGCAAGGACCGTGTCCCACAACACGGTCGACACCACCGAGGACGCCGCCCCGGCCGCGACGCCCCGCCCCGGGTACGGGCGGCTGCTGCGCACGCCCGGCGCCTGGACGTTCCTGCTGCCGGGTTTCGCCGCCCGGCAGCCCTTCGCGATGTTGACGATCGGCATCGTGCTCCTGGTCCAGCACACCACCGGCTCGTACGGCAGTGCGGGCGCCGTCGCCGCCATAACCGGTGTCTCCATGGCGTTCTTCGCGCCGCAGGGCGGGAAGCTCGCCGACCGGTTCGGGCAGCGCGCGGTGCTCGTCCCGGGCGTGCTGCTGCATACGGCGTCCGTCACGGCGCTGATCGTGCTCGCGCTCTCCGAAGCCCCGCTGTGGGCGCTGTTCCTCGCCGCTGTCCCGACAGGTGCCTCCGTCCCCCAGATCGGCCCCATGGTCCGGTCACGCTGGGCCGCCGTGCTGGGAGGCAGCCCCTCCGGAAGCCCCTCCGGGAGCCGCTCTGCCTCCAGGGGCCCCTCTCACAGCCCCTCCGATTCAAGCCCTGGATCGGGTTCAGGCTCTGGATCGAGCGCCGGTTCGAGCCCCGGCTCCCGCTCCGGCGGCGCCTCGTCGCTGCTCCCGACGGCCGCCGCGTTCGAGTCCGTGACGGACGAGTTCACCTTTGTCATCGGCCCGGTGCTGGCGACCGCGCTGTGCACCGGTGTCCACCCGGCCGCCGGACTGATCGCCGAGGCCGTGCTGACTCTGGTGGGCGGGCTGCTCTTCGCTGCTCAGCGGCGTACCCAGCCCAAGGTGGTCCGGCGCGGGGAAGGCGGCCCGGCCAGGCCTCGTATCTCTGCGTTCTCCGTGCCTGGGGTGCGGGTTCTCGCCATCTCCTTCCTGGGGATCGGTTCGGTCTTCGGGGGGATGCAGGTCTCGCTGACCGCGTTCACCGAGGAGATCGGCAACCCCGGCGTGAACGGTCTGCTGTACGGCGTCTTCGCGGCGGGCAACATGCTCGCCGGTATCGTCTGCGGCGCTGTGGCCTGGAAGATCGGGCCAGGACCCAGGCTGGTGGTCGGATACGCGGGGCTGACGCTGGCCGCGTCGGCGCTGTGGACGGTGCACTCCGTGCCGTTGCTCGCCGGACTGGGACTGCTGGTCGGTCTCTGCATCGCGCCCGCGCTGATCTCGGGCTACACACTGGTCGAGTCGCTGGTGCCCGCTTCGGCCCGTACCGAGGCGTTCACCTGGCTGACCGGCGCGGTCGCGCTCGGCCAGGCCGCGGCGGTCACCGTCGCCGGACAGCTCGCGGACGCCCATGGCGCGAGCGCCGGTTTCCTGGTGCCGCTGGTGGGCACCGCGCTGGCGCTGGTCACGCTGGTCACGCTGCGTTCGAGGCTGACCCCGACGGCCTCCGGTCGAGTCTCCACGCGTGCGATGAGTCACCGCGTGCCGATGGCAGTGGACTGATCGCGCGGAATACGTCAGTATGGAGCGTCGTTAGCACTCATTGAGTGAGAGTGCCAGGAGGAGCAAGTGCCGACCTATCAGTACCAGTGCACCGAGTGTGGCGAGGGCCTTGAAGCGGTGCAGAAGTTCACCGATGACGCCCTCACCGTGTGCCCGAATTGCCAAGGACGCCTGAAGAAGGTCTTCTCCGCGGTCGGCATCGTCTTCAAGGGCTCCGGGTTCTACCGGAACGACAGTCGTGGCTCGTCGTCGAGCAGCGCGCCTGCTTCGGCGGGCTCCTCGGGCTCTGGTTCGGGTTCCGCGGACACGAAGTCGTCCTCGTCGTCGGAGTCCAAGGCCCCGGCGTCGGCCTCGTCCTCCTCCGGCTCGGGCGGCTCCGGGTCCGGTTCGGGCTCCAGCTCCACCTCGTCGAGCAGCTCCAGCGGCTCCTCTGCCGCCTGACTCCTCCCTTCTCTCTTTTCTTCTTCGTTCTTGGCTTCTGTTTCGTGGGGACCCCGCCGTTTTGAACGGCCGGGGTCTTTCGCGTATGCGTGGGCGAGTACCGCTACTGTGATCGGATGGCGAACGCAGAGATCGGCGTGATCGGTGGCTCGGGTTTCTACTCCTTTCTGGAGGATGTGACCGAGGTCGAGGTGGAGACTCCCTACGGTCCCCCAAGTGACTCCCTCTTCCTCGGCGAGATCGCCGGCCGGCAGGTCGCGTTCCTGCCCCGGCACGGACGCTCCCACGGCCTCGCGCCGCACCGCATCAACTACCGCGCCAATCTGTGGGCACTGCGTTCCGTCGGTGTGAAGCAGGTTCTGGGACCGTGTGCCGTGGGCGGGCTGCGGCCGGAGTTCGGGCCGGGCACGCTGCTCGTGCCCGATCAGTTGGTGGACCGTACGAAGGCGCGCACGCAGACCTACTACGACGGGCTGCCGCTTCCGGACGGAAGCACCTCGAAGGTCGTGCACATCTCACTCGCCGACCCGTACTGCCCTGAGGGACGCAGGACAACACTGGCGGCGGCGCGTGGGCGCGACTGGGAGCCGGTGGACGGCGGGACGCTGGTGGTCATCGAGGGCCCGCGTTTCTCGACGCGGGCGGAATCGCGGTGGCATGCGGCCATGGGCTGGTCGGTGGTCGGGATGACCGGGCACCCCGAGGCCGTACTCGCTCGTGAACTGGGGCTCTGCTACACCTCCATGACTCTGGTGACGGATCTGGACGCGGGCGCGGAGACCGGCGAGGGGGTCTCCCACGAGGAGGTCCTCAAGGTCTTCGCCTCGAATGTCGACCGGCTGCGCACGGTGTTGTTCGACGCGGTGGGCGGATTGCAGGCGAGCGAGACGCGCGACTGTCTGTGCTCACATGCTCTGGACGGGATCGACACCGGGATCGAGCTGCCCTGATCACGATGTGCCCGGCCGCCTCGCGAACCATGCGCGAGAAACCGGGAATTGCGGCGACGCCCGCCTGAACCACTCGCGCGGGTGGGGAAGTTGTCCACAATCGACGACTGATTCACAGCCCGCAGCAGGATCGTGACGGACCGTGCATCGTGAGGAGCGACCGCAGAACTCCTCACGGCAGGTGGTTGCCATGTCCCGTTCCTTCTCGCACGATCCGTCGCTTCCTCGCCTTCCAGTCTCTTCGCCCGCGCCCTCCCCGCTCTCCTCACTCTTTCCTTCTCCTCTCCCCTCACCCTCCGCGCCCGAGCCGTGCGGAGTGCCACCCTTCGATCCGCTGCGGGTGCGCGGCTCGGGCCGACGGCTGCGCAGAGCCCTGTTCAGGCGGCGGCGTGCGACGGCGGCCGGTCTGGCCATGACGGCTGCCGCGCTGGCCACCGCGGGAGCGGGAGGATCCGTCGGTGCGGCGGCGGACGCCGACTCCCGCGCGGAGTCCGGGGCACCCGGCGCCGTGGCAGCGGCGAAACCGTCTCAGGCGTCTCGCGCTCAGCGGGCCGCGAAGATGAAGATGGTGTCCGCGCCGGTCCGTATCGCGGACGGGGCGACGGTCCGGCTGCTGCGCCGAGGAGACCGCGTGGATGTGATCGCGGCGGCGGAGGGAGCGCCGGAGGCGAGGGTGGTGGCCTCGGGCGCCCGGGTGATCGAGGTTCCGAGGGCACGGGAGACCGTCGTGGACACCGGGGACGGCGGGGCGCTCATTGTCCTCTCCGTTCCACGCGCGACCGCCACGGAGCTGGCCGCCGCGGGCGCCACATCCCGGCTGGCGGTGACGCTGTGCTGAGCCGACTCGTGCGGGGTCGGCTCGCCCGGCCTCGGTTGGTGCGAGGTCGGTTGGCGGGCCGGTTGTCGCTGGGCCGACGGGTCCGCACTCGCACTGGCGAGCTGTGGGGTCGCCTGATCGCGTCTGCGGATTGGACAGTGTGGGCACGCGCTGCCGTAGGTTGCGAAGCTGATTGTCACCTCTACCGCACATGCGAAGAAAGGCTCACTCGTGAGCAAGGAGAAGGAAAGCGTGTTGGAAGGCTTCAAGGCCTTCCTGATGCGCGGCAACGTGATCGACCTCGCGGTCGCGGTGGTCATCGGCGCGGCGTTCACGAATGTGGTGAACTCCGTCGTCAAGGGTCTGATCAACCCGGTGGTCGGCGCGTTCGGCACCCAGGATCTGAACAAGTACAGCTCATGCCTGAAGTCGCCGTGCGAGACGAACGGCGCGGGCGAGGTCGTGAGCGGCATTCCGATCATGTGGGGGACGGTGCTGAGCGCGGTCCTCACATTCCTGATCACGGCGGCCGTGGTGTACTTCCTGATGGTCCTGCCGATGTCCAAGTACCTCGCCAGGCGGGCCAGGCAGCAGGCCGCCGAGGAAGAGGTTCAGGAAACCGCGGACGTCAGCGAGCTGGAGGTGCTGAAGGAGATCAGGGACGCTCTGATCGCGCAGCGCGGGCCAGGCACGGCCGTCCCTGGACAGACCACCGCCGGTCAGACCGCCAGCGGCCAGGCCATCCCGGGGACGAACAATCCAGGGCAGGCACATTCGTAGCGGCTGATCGCCGCGCGGCGACGAATTGCCGCACGGCCGGTCAGAGGTGGTGGGGCGGCTTCTCGTCCAGGAAGCGGGCGAGATCGGCCGCGCTGTCACCACCCCCGCCGGGTCGGTCTCCCCAGCCACGGTCCGTGTCGTCCGTCGACTGCTGGTCCAGCGGATCATCGAAGATCAACGCCGGATTGGGGCGGGGCGGCCGGGACGGCTGGGCCGACGGGGACTGCTCCGCTGCCGGAGGCTCGGGGGTGGGGGCGGTGCTCATGGCTCCAGGGTACGGGCGCGCGATCCTCACCGTAACGGCGGCGGACGCGAGCCTCACCGTAACGGCGGCGGACGCGAGGAAGAGCTCGGGCGGTTCTCGCGTCCGGGCTGGGAGCGGCGACCGTGGCGGTGGGGGTGACACTTGCCGGGAGCGCGGACCACCGTGGTACGGATGAGGGTTCATGACAGCCAATGACGCACTGACCGACGTGGCGGGCCTGCGGGTGGGGCATGCCCGAGTGACCGGGGACCGGGCGCTGACCGGCACCACCGTCGTGCTCGCCCCGGAGGGTGGGGTGGTGGCCGCGGTGGACGTACGCGGCGGTGGGCCGGCCACCCGGGAGACCGACGCCCTCGATCCACGCAATATCGTCGAGCGCGTCGAGGCCATCGTGCTGACGGGCGGCAGCGCGTACGGGCTCGACTCGGCGTCCGGGGTGATGGCGTGGCTGGAGGAGCGCGGGCGCGGCATCCGGGTCGGTCCCGACCCGTCCCAGGTGGTGCCGGTCGTGCCGGCGGCCGGGGTCTTCGATCTGGGGCGCGGGGGCGACTGGCGGGTCCGGCCGGACGCGGCGACGGGCCGTGCGGCGGTGGAGGCGGCGGCCGGTACGGCGAGCGGGGCACCGGTCGCGGAGGGCGGTGTGGGCGCCGGGACGGGCGCTCTCGTCGGCCCGGTCAAGGGCGGGATCGGTACGGCGAGCCTGGTCCTGGACTCCGGGATCACCGTGGCCGCCCTGGTCGTGGCCAACGCGGCGGGTTCCGCGATCGATCCGCTGACGGGCGTGCTGTACGGGCGCTACCTCAACGGCCGTGCGGCGTACCCTGCGCCCGAGGTCCACGAGGCGGCCCAGCGGCGGCTGGCCGAGCTGCGCGAGCGGAACGGACCGCCACCGCTCAACACCACGCTCGCCGTCGTCGCGACCGACGCCGAACTGTCCCGGGCACAGGC
Source organism: Streptomyces sp. NPDC094034 (assembly GCF_040303865.1). Classification (NCBI taxonomy): domain Bacteria; kingdom Bacillati; phylum Actinomycetota; class Actinomycetes; order Kitasatosporales; family Streptomycetaceae; genus Streptomyces; species Streptomyces sp. NPDC094034. Next base: position 153,657 of record NZ_JBEOUD010000002.1, read on the forward strand.
GCACAAGCTCGCGGGCACGGCGCACGACGGCATCGCGCGCGCCGTCCGTCCCGTGCATCTGCTCAATGACGGGGACACGGTTTTTGCCCTGGCGACGGGTCAACTTCCCCTCGCCGAGCGCGATCCGCTCGCGCTCAATGCGGTACTGGCGGCCGGAGCGGACGTCGTGACCAGGGCAATCGTGTCCGCCGTCGTGGCGGCTGAGAGCGTGGCGGGGCCCGGCGGGACATTCCCGTCGTACCGCGAGCTGTACCGTCTCGACTCACCGGCGTAGTCACCGAGTTGGCGGGGGGCGCGCGGGAACTTCACGTACGCCCCCTTCGTTTTCTCAAACTTAGGACGCGATGTCAGCCCTAGGCACTACGTTATGCAATCACCAAGTGACATGTGGCGACGGCCTGGAGACCCATCTTGAACGATCCCTACGAGACAACCGAGACGCACCTCGAGCGACTCCTGGGTCGGGCACTCAACTCCTTCGACCTGCCGGACGCATTGGTCGAGCAACTGAGCCATGCGCTGGCGCACGCCAGCTCGCTGTGCTCCGCGCACCACAGTGCGGGGCTGCACCGCGAGACGTACCGACACACGTATCTGCTCATCGACGGCAGCGCGCTCAGTCTCTGGGAGCTGGTGCACAACACCGGCCGGGACGAAGCGCGGTCGCACGAGCTGTACGCGGAGGAGTCCGAGGCGCAGCTGGCAGCGGCGCGTCTTTGCCGCCCCGGCAGCCCCGAGGCGCCACGGCTCTCCGACGACGGGGCGGCGGGCCCGGAGGCCGTGCGCGATCCGGACGGGCCGCCCATGGATGATGTCGCGGCGGGTCTGCTCGCGGAGCTGGAGTCCGAGCGCACGGCCGAGATCGACGCACATCTCGCCCTGCTCCGCGGTCTGCGGGCCATGCCGTCGACCCCGGTTCCGCGGCACCGGATGTACTCGCCTGACAACTCCCCGGACCATGCCCGACGGGTGCTGCGCCGGGCGGAGAACGCCGACCGGCCGGGAGAGGAGACCGCGCGGCTGCTGCGGACGGCGTTCGCGCACCACATCACGCAGGTCTTCGGCAGACAGTGCCAGGTCGAGGGCAAGGACGCCGGGTTCATGCTCTACGAGCACGCGTTCCTGCTGATCGACGGCAGCGAGACGAGCCTGTGGGAGGTGGAGCACACGGCGACTCCGGACGGCCGTCATATGTGCGAGGTCTACGAGACGGAACACCTCGCGCGCGAAGCCATGGAGCTCCGCGCGCAGGTGAGATGACATGAGGTGAGGCCGGGGACGGGACCGGGTGGGTCGTACGCCGCCAGGGGTGGGCGACGTACGACCACGAGGAGCCGGCTCAGGCGGCAAGCGGCACCTTGGCGTCCGCTCCGGGGCCCCCGTCACCGGTGATGCCGTCGGCGGCGCTCCCGGCGTCCGCCGTCCGGTCCGGGCGGCCCGTCCCGCGGGCTTGCTTGAGCAGGATGACCAGCCCGGCGCTCACCGCCGTACCCGCCGCGATCGCGACCAGGTAGAGGAACGGATTGCCGATCAGCGGGATCACGAAGATGCCGCCGTGCGGGGCCCGGAGCGTGCACTCGAAGAGCATCGACAGCGCGCCGGTGACCGCACCGCCCGCCATCGCGGACGGGATCACCCGCAGCGGGTCGGCGGCCGCGAAGGGGATCGCGCCCTCGGTGATGAAGGAGGCACCGAGCACCCAGGCGGCCTTGCCGTTCTCCCGTTCGGTACGGGTGAACAGCCTGCCGCGTACGGTCGTGGCCAGCGCCATGGCGAGCGGCGGGACCATGCCGGCGGCCATCACGGCTGCCATGACCTTGAGGCTGCCCTCATTGGGGTTGGCGAGGCCGCCGACCGCGAAGGCGTACGCGACCTTGTTCAGCGGGCCGCCCAGGTCGAAGCACATCATCAGGCCGAGAACGACACCGAGGATGATCGCGTTGGCGCCGGAGAGACCGGACAGCCAGTCGGTCAGCGCCTTTTGGAGCGAGGCGATGGGTTTTCCGACCACCAGGAACATCAGGAAGCCGACGATCGCCGAGGAGATCAGCGGGATCACGACGACCGGCATGATGCCGCGCAGCGGGGCGGGGACCCTCAGCTTCTGGATGGCCATCACCGTGCCACCGGCGATCAGACCGGCGGCCAGGCCGCCCAGGAAGCCCGCGTTGATGGTGAGGGCGATGGAGCCGCCGACGAAGCCGGGCACCAGACCGGGGCGGTCGGCCATCCCGTACGCGATATAGCCCGCGAGGACCGGTACCAGGAAGCTGAACGCCAGGCCGCCGATCTGGAACAGCAGGGCGGCCCAGCTGGTGTGGTCCGTCCAGATGAAGTGCTCGGCGACGGAAGGAGCCTTGTTGATGGTGTAGCCGCCGATAGCGAAGCCGAGGGCGATCAGAAGCCCGCCCGCGGCCACGAAGGGAACCATGTAACTCACGCCGGACATCAGCCACTTACGCAGCTTGGTGCCGTAGCCCTCGCCCGGTTCGCCCGCGTTGTCCACGGGCGAGGCGTGGTCGCTCGCCGTACCGGTGACCTCGCCGCGCTCCGCCTTGCCGCGTACCTCGGCTATCAGTTCGGCGGGCCGGTTGATACCGGCCTTCACGCCGACGTCGACGGTGGGTTTCCCGGCGAACCGCTCCTTCTCCCGTACCGGCACATCGTGCGCGAAGATCACGGCGTCGGCGGCGGCGATGACGGCGGGGTCGAGCCGGTTGAATCCGGCGGACCCCTGCGGCTCGACGGTCATCTCGACACCCGCCTGCTGCCCGGCCTGTTCCAGCGCCTCGGCGGCCATATAGGTGTGGGCGATCCCGGTGGGACAGGAGGTGACGGCGACGATCCGGAAGACGCGGGCGGGGGACTTCTCGGGCTCCTCAGCCGTCGAAGGCTTCCCTGTAACCGAAGGCTTCCCTGCTGCCGAAGGATCGTCCGCTGCCGAAGGGCCGTCCGCTGCCGGGGGCGTGGCCGGGGGCTCCTCCGACGGCGTTGCCGGGGCGGCGGATCCGGCAGGTGTCGCGGGCTCCGGCTCGGGCTCGGGTCGCGGCTCGGACGCGGGTCGCGCGGCGTCCTCGCCACGTATCAGCGATGCCGCCGCGGTCGCGTCCGTCGCCGTACGCAGGGCCGTGGTGAAGTCCTCGTTCATCAGGCGCCGCGCCAGGGCGGAGAGGATCGTCAGATGGGCGTCATCGGCACCGGCCGGGGCCGCGATCAGGAAGATCAGATCAGCGGGACCGTCCGGGGCTCCGAAGTCGATGCCCCGTGCCGAGCGGCCGAAGGCCAGGGTGGGTTCGCTGACATGGGCACTTCGGCAGTGCGGGATACCGATACCGCCGTCGAGGCCGGTCGGCATCTGCGCCTCGCGCGCGGCCACATCGGCAAGGAAGCCGTCCAGGTCGGTGACCCGGCCCAGGGCCACCATCCGTTCGGCCAGCGAGCGGGCCGCGGCTTCCTTCGTCTCGGCGGCCAGGTCGAGGTCGACCAGGTCCGCGGTGATCATGTCGCTCATCGCGGGCTCCTTCGCTTGCTTGTCGCGCGGGTCAGGTGAGTGGCAGAAGAGGTAGGGGGGTGAGAGGTAGGGGGGTACCGGGTGGTGGATGGGGGCGCGGGCGGGGACGGGGACGGGGACGGGATCATGAAGCGGGCTCCGTGAGAGGACGGTCCAGCGGGACGTCCGCGGTCACCGTGACCGCCGACGGGTCCAGGTCCGCGGGCGACGGCATCACGCTGCCCGGCAGCTGCACCGCCGCCGCACCGTGCGCGACGGCGGACGCGAGAGCGTCGGGGCCTTCGCCGCCCGCAGCCAGGAACCCGGCCAGCGAGGCGTCGCCCGCACCGACGTTACTGCGTACCGCGGCGACGGCGGCGGAGCCGAAGTACGTACCCGCCTCCGAGACCAGCAGTTGCCCGTCCGCGCCGAGGCTGGCGAGCACGGATCCGGCGCCGTAGGTTCGCAGCTCCTCCGCGGCCTTGACCGCGTCGCCCACCGTCGCCAAGGGGCGGCCGACGGCCTGGGCCAGCTCTTCGGCGTTCGGCTTGACGACGTCCGGCCGTTCCCGGAGGGCGGCGAGCAGCGAGGGGCCCGAGGTGTCCAGCGCGATCCTGGCTCCGGCGCGATGCGCTCGGGCGACCAACTCGGCGTACCACTCCGGTGCGAGACCGCGCGGCAGACTGCCGCAGCAGGCGATCCAGGCGGCCGCTCCCGCGTGCGTACGGATCGTGGAGAGCAGCGACTCGGACTCGACGGCCGTCAGTTCCGGACCCGGCGCGTTGATCTTCGTCAGCGTGCCGTCCGGCTCGGCGAGCGCGATGTTGGAACGGGTCGCGCCGGCGACCGGCACCGGCGTGACCTCGATGCCCTGCTCCGCGAGCAGTTCGGCGACGAGCGCGCCCGGCGCGCCGCCGAGCGGCAGTACGGCGACCGTACGCCGGCCCGCCGCGGCGACGGCCCGCGAGACATTGACCCCCTTGCCGCCGGGGTCCATGCGCTCGGCCGTGGCGCGCAGCACTTCGCCTCGGCCGAGGGCCGGGACCTCGTACGTACGGTCCAGGCTCGGGTTCGGGGTGACGGTGAGAATCATGCGGCGCTCTCCTGGTCGCACGGCTACTGGTCGCACAGCTACTGGTCGCACGGCTCCTGCTCGCACGGCTAGACGCACAGCACTTCGGTGCCCGCGGCCTCTACCGCCGCGACCTCCGAAGGGCTGAGCCCGCTGTCGGTGATGAGCAGGTCGACATCGGCGAGAGCGCCGAAGCGCGCGAAGTGCTCCTGGCCGTGCTTGGCGGAGTCGGCGAGCAGCACCACCCGACGGGCGGCGCCGACGAGCGCGCGCTTGACCGCGGCTTCCGCGAGGTCCGGGGTGGTGAGACCGCCCTCCGGCGAGAACCCGTTCGTGCCGAGAAAGACGACATCGGCGCGGATCTCGCCGTACGCGCGCAGGGCCCAGGCGTCGACGGCGGCGCGCGTGCGGTGCCGCACCCTGCCCCCGACGAGATGGAGATCGATGCCCGGGTGGTCGGCCAGGCGGGCGGCGACGGGCAGCGCGTGGGTGACGACGGTGAGACCGCACTCCAGTGGCAGCGCCGCCGCGAGCCGCGCCACGGTCGAACCGGCGTCCAGGATCACGCTGCCGTCCTCCGGCAGCTCGGCGAGCGCCGCGTGCGCGATACGGTCCTTCTCGTCGGCGGCGGTGGACTCGCGCTCCGCGAGATCGGGTTCGAAGTCGAGCCGCCCGGCCGGTATGGCCCCACCATGCACACGCCGCACGAGCCCGGCCCGGTCCAGGGCCTTGAGATCACGCCGTACGGTCTCGGCGGTGACCTGGAACTCCTCGGCCAGCGACAGCACATCGACGCGGCCGCCCTCGCGGGCGAGGCGCAGGATCTCCTGCTGTCGCTCCGGTGCGTACATGTGGTTTTACGTCCATTCCGTGCCCGAACCTGTGGTTTCGGCGACACGCTACGCCCAGATTTCCAGAAAGTAAACAGACCCGGGCACGGTACGGACAGAGTCGGGCGTCAGCCGTTCTCGGCGATCGCGCTCTCGCCGTAGTTGACGGCTCCCTCGCCGTCGTCGTTGCCGGCGGCACCGTCGTCGTTGCCGGCGGCACCGTCGTCGTTGCCGACGGCACCGCCGTCGTTCCCAACGGCACCGCCGTCGTTCCCAACGGCACCGCCGTCGTTCCCAACGGCACCACTGTCGTTGCCGACGGCACCCTCGTCGGACCCGTCGCCGACAGACCCGTCCCCAACGGAACCGTCGCCAACAGGCCCGTCGCCGATCTGAGCGCCGACCGCCGCCAGCGCGGTGGTCACGGGCTGGAAGAACGTCTCGCCGCCGACGGTGCAGTCGCCGCTGCCACCTGAGGTCAGACCGATGGCGCTGCCGTCCGCGGTGAAGAGGGGGCCGCCGCTGTCACCGGGCTCCGCGCAGACATCGGTCTGGATCAAGCCGGTGACCGTACCCTCCGCGTAGTTGACGGTGGCGTCGAGGCCGGTGACCGAGCCGTCGCTCAGCCCGGTGGTGCTGCCCATCCGGATCACCGCCTGGCCCACCGTGGCCTCGGCGGCCCCGGTGATCTCCACAAGCTGTCCGTCGCCCGTGTCGACCGCGCTCGGAGCCTGAGTGGTGGCGTCGTCGTAACCGACGAGCGCGAAGTCGCCCTCGCCAGGGAAGATCGCCTGCTGGACGGTGCCCACCGGCGCCCCGCCCGCGGCGTCCGACCACTCGGCGGCGGCGACTCCGCAGTGGCCGGCGGTGAGGAAGCCGGGCGCGCCGTTGCCGTCGATGACGTTGAAGCCGAGCGAGCAGCGCGCGCCGCCGCCGAAGATGGCGTCACCGCCCGCGGCGACGGTCTTGAACTCGCCCGCGGACTTCTTGATACGAGCCGTGTCCGCGCCCAACGACTCGACCGTGGACTCGATCCGGTCCCAGTCGTCGCCGGTGACGGTACGGTCCGCCGTGACCTGGATCCGGTTCGTCCTCGGATCGACGGCCCACGCGGTGCCCGGAATGGTGGCCTGCTGCCGCAATGTCGTCGCGGCGGACTTCAGTTGGGCCGTGCTGTTCTTGACGCTTCGCACCACGGCTCCCGCCCTGGCGACTTCGGCACGCGTATCGCTGTCGTCGCCGACGACATTGACGGTGATCTGCTGCCTGTCCTTGTCGTAGTAGGCACCGGCGAAGGCCGGACCCAGCCGCGCGGCGATCCGCGCGGCCAAGTCCCCCGCGGATAAGGCGCTCAGAGTCCTGGGCGACGGGGCCGGGGCCTGAGTGGGGGCGGATCCGGTCTGCGAGGCATTGGCCTGGGGCAGCAGAATCGCGGCGGCCACCACGGCGGCGGCACCTCCCCCAGCGAAGACGATCTTCCGCTTGGGTATGCGTGTGTGGCTCAACTCGTGACCTCCTGTGGGGAACGGAGTCCGCTCGTCGGCAGCAGACGAAACGCGCTGGGCGCTATGGGCCTTGATACGGAGGGGACCTGAGTTGTGTTCAGCTCGGCAGTACGCGCTTGACGGGCACCCCGGAGACCCGCACCTGACGCCTGTCTGGTGCGGGTCTCCGGATGCGAATGGCCACTACGCCCGAGCACCCTCCACGGCCGACTTCTCCCCAGCCAACTGCTCCGCCCGCGACGACCCCGCGTCCGACGTCTCCCCAGCCAACTGCTCCGCCTTCGACGACTCCGCGTCCGGCTCCTCCTCCTGCCGCTTCGGCCGCGCCGGCAGCGCGAACATCACCACGAAGATCGCCGCGAGCACCGCGACCACCCACCACAGCGCGTGCTGGAATCCGTCCACGAAGGCCGTGCCGACCGCCAAAGGGCCGTCGGCCGGGGCGCCACCGACCCGGTCGTCGATCACGCCGAAGAACACCACCGACACCAGCCCGAGCCCCAGCGCGCTGCCCATCTGCTGCGTGGTGTTGATCAGACCGGACGCCGAACCCGCGTGCTCGCGCGGCACCCCGGACAGCACCGCGTCCGTCAGCGGCGCGACGATCAGACCCATGCCGAGCCCCATCACCGTCAACGGCAGCGCCATCTGCCAGGCGTGGATCTCCGTTCCGTACCGGCCGGCCTCCCAGATGTAGAGCAGCAGCCCCACGGCCATCGTGAGCGCGCCCGCCTGGAGCACCTTCCGGCCGAAGCGCGGCACCAGCTTCTGTACGGACAGCCCCGCCGCCACCGAGACCGCGATCGAGAACGGCACTCCCGTGAGCCCCGCCCGCAGCGGGCTCCAGCCGAGACCTACCTGCATATAGAGCGTCCAGACCAGGAAGAAGATGCCCAGAGCGACCCCGAAGGTCAGCTGCACGGCGATACCCGCGGCGAAACTCTTCACCTTGAACAGCGACAGCTCGACGAGCGGCGAACCATCCTTGCGCGTCTTCCTCTTCTCGTACGCCACGAAGCCCGCGAACACCAGCACGCTGCCCGCCATGCACAGATGGCCCCAGAGCGGCCAGCCCAGCTCGCGCCCGCGTGTGAGCGGGTAGATCAGCATCAGCAGCGCGACGACCACCAGCACCACGCCGACCAGATCGAGCCGGAGGGCCTTGGGTGCCTTGGACTCGATGATGAACTTCCGGCCGAGGAGTACGCCCGCGATCCCGACCGGCAGATTGATCAGGAAGATGGGCCGCCACTCCAGCCCGGCGATGTTCCACTGCGTCAGCAGCGCGCCGAGCAGCGGTCCCGAAACGGCGCCGAGGCCGACGATCGCGCCGAACATCCCGAAGACCTTGCCGCGTTCGTGCGCGGGGAAGGTGACATGGATGATCGCGAGGACCTGCGGGACCATCATCGCCGCCATCGCGCCCTGGAGCAGCCGTGAGCCGGCCAGCATCTCCGGGTTCGCGGCGAAGCCGCAGAGCGCGGAGGCGATCGTGAAGCCGGTGATTCCGATCAGGAAGAGCCGCTTGCGGCCGTATATGTCACCGAGCCGACCGCCGGTGATCAGTCCCGCGGCGAAGGCGAGTGCGTATCCGGCGGTGATCCACTGGATGGCACCGAAGGAGGCGCCCAGGTCCCGTTCGATGCTCGGGATGGCGATATTGACGATGGTGACGTCGACCAGGTCCATGAACGCGGCGGTCATGACGACGGCGAGGGCCAGCCAGCGACGACGGTCGCCGGGCGCGGAGACCGTTCCGCCGACGGCCGAGCCACTGCCAGAAACCCCGGGACCGGACTCGGCATCCGCATCCGCACCGGCACCGGCACCGGCACCGGAAGTGGAAGCCTTGTCCAGAACAGCCACAGACGTTGGGGGAGCGGAAGAAGACGGAGAAGACGGAGAAGAGGCATGAGAAGAGGCGTGCGAAGAGGCGTGCGAAGAACTCATGCCGAGGAAGCTAGAGACCATCTAGGCCAGAACATGTCCTAGAGGGCGCGCACCATGGATCCCATGACCGACACCCCGGCGCGGCTCCTCACGCTCCTCTCCCTCCTCCAGACTCCGCGCGAGTGGCCGGGCAGTGAGCTGGCCGAGCGGCTCAGCGTCAGCCCGCGCACCATCCGCCGCGACATCGACCGGCTGCGCGCCCTCGGCTACCCCGTCGAAGCCACCATGGGCGCGGTGGGCGGCTACCGGCTGGTCGCGGGCGCCGCCATGCCGCCACTGCTCCTGGACGACGAGGAGGCCGTCGCCATCGCCGTCGGGCTGCGCGCCGGGGCGGGCCATGCCATCGAGGGCGTGGAGGAGGCATCCGTAAGAGCACTCGCGAAGCTGGAGCAGGTGCTGCCCTCCCGGCTGCGCCACCGCGTCTCCACGCTTCAAGCCGCGACGATTCCCCTCACCCGGGGCGACGGCGCCACCATCGATCCGCGCACTCTGACGGTGATGGCCTCGGCGGTCACCGCCACCGAGCGGCTGCGGTTCGGCTACCGCTCGGGCGACGGTACGGAGACGAAGCGGCAGGTCGAGCCGTACCGTCTCGTCTCCACCGGCCGACGCTGGTATCTGGTGGCGTACGACCTCGGGCGCGAGGACTGGCGTACGTTCCGGGTCGACCGGGTCAGCGACCCCTTCGCCACCGGCGCGCGGTTCCGCCCGCGTGAGCTGCCCACCGGGGACGCGGCGAAGTTCCTGAGCCGGTCGATGTCCCGGATGCAGCCGCGGATGGAGGTGGACGTGAGCTTCCGGGCGCCCGCGCCGTTCGTGGCGGCGAGGCTCCCGGCCCATCTCGGCGCGCCCGAACCCACCGGCCAGGACTCCTGTCGGCTGCGCACCTCGGTGAAAGACTCGCTGGAGTGGCTGGCGCTGCGACTGGCCCTGGTGGACTGCGAGTTCACGGCGCACCAACCGGAAGAACTGACGGACTACCTGCGGGATCTGGGAGCGAGACTCACACGGGCGGCCGCCCCGGAACCGGAAGCGGCGTCGTAGGAGCCGCTTCCCTCTCCCCGGGATCCTTCACCTTCGCTCCCGTGGCCCCCTTCACCTTCACCCCCGGGGCCCTCTCCACCTTCACCCCCGGGGCCCTCTCCGCCTTCACCAGTGCCCCCAGCACCCCTCGCGGTGCCAGGGCGCACACACCCCGGACAGAGGTGAGCCCCGGCACCTGGGGGGGGTTGGTGCCGGGGCTCGTTCTCGGGGGCCGACGGATCGGCCCGTGCGTACCGCTCGGAGAGCCCGGAAAGCCCGAAGAGCTCGGAGAGACAGTACGAGCAAGGGCGACACTACGGCTACAGCACGCCGACGTCACGCCGCCGCGTCGAATCCAGTGTCACGAGCCATCTTTTTCAACTCCATCAGCGCGTGCTTCTCGATCTGCCGTATCCGCTCGCGAGTCAGACCATGCTGCTTGCCGACCTCGGTGAGCGTCCGCTCGCGGCCGTCCTCGATGCCGTACCGCATCTTGATGATCGAGGCCGTGCGCTGGTCGAGCTTGCCGATCAGATCCTCCAGCTCCTCACTGCGCAGCAGCGTCAGCACGGACTGCTCGGGCGATACCGCGGAGGTGTCCTCCAGCAGATCACCGAACTGCGTGTCTCCCTCATCGTCCACCGACATGTTCAGACTGACCGGGTCACGCGCCCAGTCCAGTACGTCATTGATCCGCGCCGGGTTCGACCCCAGCTCCGCGGCGACCTCCTCGGGCTCCGGATCCCGTCCGTTCTCGCGGTTGAACTCCCGCTGAACGCGCCGGATCCTGCCCAGCTCCTCCACCAGATGGACCGGCAGCCGGATCGTCCGTGACTGGTCCGCTATGGAACGCGTGATGGCCTGCCGGATCCACCACGTCGCATACGTCGAGAACTTGAAGCCCTTGGCGTAGTCGAATTTCTCCACGGCACGCACCAGGCCGGCATTGCCCTCCTGGATCAGGTCCAGCAGGGGCAGACCGCTGCGCGGGTAGCGCCGCGCCACGGCGACCACCAGGCGGAGGTTCGAACGGATGAAGATGTCCTTCGCACGCTCGCCCGCGGCGACCAGCGCCTCAAGCTCTTCGTGCGAAGCGCCACCCGCTTCGCTCTTCACCTCTCCGTCGAGGATCTGCCGGGCGTAGACTCCGGCCTCGATGGTCTGGGACAGCTCGACTTCCTTTGCGGCGTCGAGCAGCGGCGTACGCGCGATCTCGTCGAGGTACATGCCGACCAGGTCGCGGTCGGCGATCTCCCCGCCTACAGCGCGAACACCGCTTGCCGCTTTCGTCCCGCCAGAGGCGGTACGACGGGCGACGGCACGGGTTGCCATGCGAGCTCCCTTACTGAACTGAGTAGGTCGCGACACCCTCCCGGGTGCCCTGCATCCGAAGGAAACAACGACTGGAATCCGGACAGAATTCCCATGCCGTACATGGATTTTGTGATCATGCAGTACCCTGTGCCGCCGCGACGGGTCGGCCGGTGTCGCGGAGAGGTTCAGAAGCGCAGGTCAGGGCGGGGATCGGAGCAAGGTTCGGAGCAAGGTTCGGAGCGAGGTTCGGAGCGAGGTCACGGGCCGGGACCCGGTGGTTCCGTATCCCTGTAACCCCACATTCCTGAAGACGGCGCGGGCCCGTCTTTGGTTGCTCGACCGGTCGCCAGGGGTGCGCTCACCAGGCGTCCGCTCGCCGGGCGAATCGCAGGGGGCGACCCTCAGCCGAACTGCACCGATCTCTTCGCCAACCCCATCCAGAAGCCGTCGATCACGCTCCGGCAGCTCTCCAGCTCACCCTCCGAGGCGCCCAGCGTCACGAAAAGGGGAGCGAAGTGCTCCGTACGGGGGTGGGCGAGGCGGCCGGCCGGGGCCTTGTGCTCGAAATCGAGCAGGGCGTCGACATCCCGCGCCCGCAGCGCCCTCGTACCCCAGTCGTCGAACTCCGCCGACCAGCCGGGCACCCCGCCGTCCGTCTGCCGCAGCGCGGCCAGGTTGTGGGTGAAGAAGCCGCTGCCGACGATCAGTACGCCTTCGTCCCTCAGCGGCGCCAGCTTGCGGCCGATCTCCAGCAGCTTCCGCGGGTCGAGCGTGGGCATGGAGACCTGAAGCACCGGAATGTCGGCCTCCGGGAACATCTCCACCAGCGGCACATACGCTCCATGATCGAGCCCGCGGTCCGGCACGTCCTGCACCGGCGTTCCGGGGGCGCGCAGCAGCTTCCGTACGGAATCGGCCAGCGCGGGCGCCCCCGGCGCCGCGTACCCCACCGTGTAGTAGCGCTCCGGGAACCCCCAGAAGTCGTACACCAGTGGCACGGTCTCGGTCGCGCCGAGCGCGAGCGGGGCCTCTTCCCAGTGCGCGGAGACCATCAGGATCGCCTTGGGGCGGGGCAGCGTCGCGGACCAGGCGGCCAGTTCACCGGGCCAGACCGGATCGTCGGCCAGCGGCGGGGCCCCATGGGAGAGATAGAGGGCGGGCATGCGCTCCGCGATGGCGTTCATTGCTGCTCCCGTGTCTGTCGATCGGCTTGCGCTGTCAATCGATCTACTTGAACCCTCAAGCATTCACTTTCTGGAACCCTAACCGGATCTAGTTTAACTTTCAAGAATGGGTAGAGTGGAATATATGACCACGGCATCCACCGGCAGCGGCGCCGGTACGGGCGGGGAGCCTCGCTGGCTCAGCGACGAGGAGCAGCGCGTCTGGCAGGCGTATCTCCAGGCCACCACGTTGCTGGAGGACCATCTCGACCGCCAGCTCCAGCGCGACGCCGGGATGCCGCACATCTACTACGCCCTGCTCGTGCATCTCGCCCGCGCCCCCCGGCGTCGGATGCGAATGACCCAGCTGGCCAAGGACGCCAAAATCACCAGGTCACGGCTGTCGCACGCGATCGCGCGGCTGGAGCGGCACGGCTGGGTGCGGCGTGAGGACTGTCCCTCCGACAAGCGCGGGCAGAACGCGTTCCTGACGGACCAGGGAAACGATGTCCTGGAGAAGTCGGCGCCGGGCCATGTGGCCGCCGTACGCCAGGCGATCTTCGACCGGCTCAGCCCCGAGCAGGTCGGTCAGCTCGGCGAGATCATGCGCGTGATGGCGGAAGGGCTCCAGCCGGAGGGTACGGGCGCGGATCTGCCCTGGCGCCGCTGACGTACGACGTCTGGCGTACGACGCTCCCGCCTACCACGTCCAACGCACGACGCTCCGGCGTAGGCGTTCTGGAGGGCGCGTTCTAGTGGACGCGTTCTGTTCTGGCGGCGCCCGACGGTCTACGGACACCGAGCTGCCCCGGTGCCACCGCTGGATCGCGGCGGCACCGGGGCAGTTCCAGGCCATTTCCAGGCCATTTCCATCCCTTGGGGCAGCGGCCTTGCCAGCACGCTGCCCCAAGGACAGCCGTCAGTGCATCGCCACCGGCATCTTGATCTCGTCCTCCGCGCCCTCGGCACCCGAGGCGACCGGCGAAGTGCCGGGACGGCCCGTGTTGATGAGGGTCACGGCGATGGTCGCGGAGACCAGCAGGATGCCGACCGCCCACCAGATCGCGCTGGAGAAGCCGGCCACCAGGGCCTGGAGCTCAAGCAGCTGCGCGTTGGTGGCCGTCGCCGCGTGGGAGGCGACGTACGCGGTCGTGGCCGAGGCCGCGATCGTGTTCAGCAGCGCCGTACCGATCGCGCCGCCCACCTGCTGCGAGGTGTTCACCATCGCCGAGGCGACACCCGCGTCACGCGGCTCGATGCCGTGCGTGGCGAGCGCCATGGCCGGCATGAACGCCGTACCCATACCGAGGCCGAGCAGCAGCTCCGCCGGCAGGATCAGACCGGCGTACGAGGAGCCGATCTCCAGCTGGGTCAGCAGCAGCATGCCGACGGACGCGACCAGGAAGCCGGGACCCATCAGGTACCGCGGCGGCACCCGGGTCATCAGCCGGGCGCCGATCTGTGTCGAGCCCGTGATCATGCCCACGATCATCGGCATGAACGCGAAGCCCGTCTTGACCGGCGAGTACCCCTCGACGACCTGGAGGTAGTAGGTCAGGAAGAGGAACAGACCGAACATGCCGATGATGGCAAGGCCCAGCGAGAGGTAGACACCCGCGCGGTTGCGGTTGGTCACCACGCGCAGCGGCAGCAGCGGAGCCTTGACCCTCGACTCGACGGCCACGAACGCCGCCAGCAGGACCGCGGCGGCGACGAAGAGCGAGATCGTCGTCGCGTCGCTCCAGCCGTCGGACTCGGCGCGGGTGAAGCCGTACACCAGCGAGACCAGGCCCAGCGTGGAGAGCACGACACCAGGAATGTCCAGCGCGGAGCGGTTGCGGCCGTCGGCGGGCTCGCGGATCACGAAGTACGCGCCCAGCGCGGCCACGATCGCGAACGGGATGTTGACGAAGAACGTCCAGCGCCAGTCCAGGTACTCGGTGAGGAATCCACCGAGGATCAGACCCACGGCGCCACCGCCACCGGCGATCGCTCCGAAGATGCCGAAGGCCTTGGCCCGCTCCTTGGCATCGGTGAAGGTCACGGCGAGCAGCGACAGAGCGGCGGGAGCGAGCAGCGCGCCGAAGACACCCTGGAGTGCGCGGGCGCCGAGGAGCAGCCCCTCGCTGTTGGCAGCGCCGCCGATGGCGGACGCGGCGGCGAAGCCGATGAGGCCGGTGACGAACGTGCGCTTACGGCCCCACAGGTCGGCGATGCGCCCGCCGAAGAGCAGCAGACCGCCGAAGGCGAGGGCGTAGGCCGTGATGACCCACTGCTTGTTGCCGTCCGATATCCCCAGATCCTGCTGGGCGGAGGGCAGCGCGATATTCACGATCGTCGCGTCGAGCACGACCATGAGCTGCGCGAGGGCGATGAACACCAGCGCTTTCCAGCGGCTGGGGTCGACGGCCGTGGCACCCGGTTCGGGGCGCCGTGTTTCGGCTGTTTTTGACATGGAGCGATCCACCTAAGGGTGCGTAAAGGCGAAAACGTACGTAAGCGCACGCGACGTTGCGTGACTTACGAAGTCATGGGGTCGAAGTCATGTGGTCATGCGAGTCATGCGGTCATGCGAGTCATGCGGTCGACGGAGCCTCTGGTGCGACCGCTGGTGCGCGAGCCACCGGCCGGGGCCTTCGGGCATGGGCCGGCCGACCTCTGAGCTGAGCGGGCCACTGGAGCTGCCGGTACCCCGGGAGCTACTGCCTGATGGAGCGACTGAAGTCGCCGGAGCCGCCTGTGGGCCACGCGGTGGGCTGGTGGGACTGGAATGGACTACTGGGACTGTGGGGGCCTGGCCGCCGGGGTTCGCGGTCCTGGCCGGTGCGTTGGTTCAAGGGCGCGTCACGGAGCGGCGCGGCGCAGATCCTCCAGAGTCACGGCCGAGCCGGCCAGTTCGGACCTGGCGGGTGCTTCCAGGCCATCGAGGAACAGCTGGAGATGCCGGTGGATGAACCGGTCCATACCCAGGCAGCCGGTGCCGGGAAGTGGGCGGGTGAGCTGGGACAGCGCCACCATCAGATCGCCGACGGCGACATCCGTACGCAGCCTCCCAGCCCGACGTGCCCGCTCCATGAGCCCTTCGACAACCGTCTCCAGACGCGCGCGCTGGGCGTCCAGATCGGGACGTTCCCTGTCGAACGTTGCGGACAGCATCGGACAGAGCGCCCCGACTCGTTCGTCCGCCGCGGCATGCACGAAGCGGCGCAGCGCGATGAACGGGTCGGACTCCTCCGCGGCGATACGGTCCGCCTGGTCGGCGACACTCTCCATGACGGAGCGCACAACGGCGTGAACAAGGGCATACCGGTCGGCGAAATGCCGGTAGAGCGTGGCATTGCCGATGCCGGCACGGCGGGCGATCTCGTCGAGCGGGGCGTCGGGCCCGAACTCCACGAACATCTCACGGGCCGCCGCCACGATCCGCTCCCGATTGCGCAGGGCGTCCGCACGCGGACGGGGCGCCCGGCGCACAGGAGTTTCGGCTGCGGTGGCGGTCACGTCGAACCCTTCCCTCGATCGTCGCAAGCGGGGATCGCTTCCCCGCTTTCCAGAGACACCGGTGCAAACGGGGAAGCCATCCCCGGTTATTTCGCTCAAACATGTGAGCCGGGTCACTCTGCTCCATTCGGTGGCGGCAACCCACGATCGGCGCACCCAGCGAGCGCCGACACGCCGACCGACGCAGGGTGATCGAACAGCGCAGTCAGTACGGCCGACTGCCGCGGACGTAAAGGGCGACCGCATGCAGCAGAGGCGTCAGATACGCGGATCCGGCGGCAAGGCCGGAGCCAGAGGTGCCACGGGAGCCACAAACGGCTCGGAAGACACCGCGGACACCGCGGACACGGCGGACACGGCGGACACGGCTGACTCGAACGGGGCCGGACACGGGGCCGGAGCCGAGAACGGCCACGGACCCGAAGCCGAGAACGGGGCCGGGAGCGGAGCCGGAACCGGAGCCGGGAACGGGGCCGGAAACACCGACGGCACGGCCCGCACGCGTACCCGCACCGGCACCCGCACCCGCATCCCCCGCGTTCGTGGCATCGTCGCCCGCGCCAAGGGCCCCCGCCGGGTCACCGCCATCGCCGGACTCACCGCGCTCACCCTCGCCGCCCTGACCGGAGCGAGTTCGCCCCTCCACGCCACCCTCGCCGCATCCGGTGGCCCTGGACTGGCCATGAACTCCCCCCTCGGCCCGTGCCGCATCGCCTCGAACAACGCCGTACAGATGTCGGAGGGCCTGCCCACCCCGCCCGGTTACTCCCGCTCCACGGGCAAGGTCCGCGCTCTCAATCTCATGATCGATTTCTCGGACGCACCGGGCCCGGGGAAGGCGCTCGACCGGCTCTCCGAGTTCTTCCCGAAGACGTCGCAGTGGTACAGAACCAGTTCGTACGGGCGGCTCGACTACCGTCCCGAGGCCCCGCTGCCGGACTGGGTACGGATGCCGCTGCCCTTCGCGGATTACGGGATCGCGCGCGGGTCACCGTACGAGCCGGGCTACCGCAAGCTGGTCGACGACATCGTGGCCGTCACCGACGCGCGGGTGGACTTCAGCGCGTACGACCTGGTCAACATATTGGTCACGCCCAACGCCGGCCCCTCGGCGCTGGACACCGTCCTGTCCGTCACCTTCTCCGGCAACGCGGACGCCCCCCAGGCGGACGGCGCCCCGCTCGCCAACACGTCCTTCGTCTACAGCCGTCAGGACGACGGCTCGGGATCGTACGCGGAGACCGGCTACCGAGTGCTCCCGCACGAGAACGGCCATGTCTTCGGTCTGCCCGATCTCTACACGATGGACGGCGGCGGCTCGGTCGGGCACTGGGACATCATGTCCGAGGACTGGGGCGCCAACAACGATCTGCTGGGCTGGCACAAGTGGAAGCTCGGCTGGCTCGACGACGAACAGATACGCTGCGCGTCCGGTGCGGGCAGCAGCGACCACGTGCTCGGGCCGCTGGCCACCACGGGCGGGCCGAAGCTCGCGTTCGTGCCGATCTCCAAGGAGTCGGGGTACGCGGTGGAGGTACGGACGCGCGAGGGCAACGACGAGGCGGTCTGCGAGCCGGGGGTCCTGATCTACCGCGTGGACTCCGCGGTCGACACGGGTCGCGGCCCGATCACCGTCGCGGACGCCAAACCGAACAGCGGCGGCTGTACGCGCAGACCGAATGTGCACGCGGAGCTGTCGGACGCGCCGTACCGGCCGGGGCAGACCTTCACCGACCCGGACAGCGGCATCAAGATCTCGGTGCTTGAGCAGGAGCCGGACGGAAGTTTCAAGATCAGAGTGAAGCGTTCATGAGGACCCATGGCCCGGACGTGAGCCTGAGGGCGAACCCGAGCCGGAACCAGAGGCCGAATCCGCGCCCGAACCCGAATCTGAGCCCGCGCCCGAACTCAAACCCGAGCCCGAATCTGAGCCTGAGCGGATGTGCTCAGCCACGGGGTCCCGCAGCTCGCGCTTGAGGATCTTGCCGGTCGGGTTACGGGGCAACGGCTCCTCCTGTACGAGCACATGGGCCGGCACCTTGAACGCGGCCAGACGACGCCCAACATGCGCCCGCAGTTCCCCGGCGTCCGTCCCGGCCCCGGGCCTGATCCGCACCACCGCCGCGACCTCCTCGCCCAGCACGGGGTGGGGGACGCCGAGCACGGCGGCGTCGATGACGTCCGGGTGGGCGTGGAGTACGTCCTCGACCTCGACGCAGTACACGTTCTCGCCACCGCGGACGATCATGTCCTTGACCCGGTCCACGACGCTGACACGCCCGTCGTCCCGTACGACCGCGAGGTCACCGGTCCTGAACCAGCCGTCGCGGGAGAACGCCCGCGCGCTCGCCGCCTCGTCCCGCCAGTAACCACGTACGAGCGACTGGCCGCGCAGGCACAGCTCCCCCACCTCCCCCTCGGGCAGGGTCCGGCCGGCCGGATCCGCGATCCGCACTTCGGTGACGGGCGTCGGACGTCCCACGCTCGCCGGGAACCGTCGGTAGTCGGCGCCGAAGTTGGCGAGCACTCCGCCGGAGGTCTCCGTCAGGCCGTAACCGTTACGGGCCTCGACGCGCTCCCCGTAGCGGGCGGTGAGCCGGGCGACCAGATCGGGCGGCGCGGCGGCGCCGCCGGTGGCGAGCATGGTGAGGGATTCCAGGGGGTCGTTCCCTGCCGTCGCCTCCTCCAGGAGTTGGAGGGCGGTCGCGGGGACGCCCGCGTAGTGCGTCACCCGGTGCTCGTGGATCAGCTCCAGGGCCCGCCGTGCGTCCCACTTCCGCATCAGGACGAGCGTGCCGCCGACGGCCATCGCCGAATAGAGGCTGGTGAACGCCGCCACATGGAAGAAAGGGAAGGTCATGAGTGTGATGGGCGCGGGCCCCTGGCCGGGGATCTGCCCGCGTCCGAGGGCGGAGGCGGCGGCCTGGAAGCGCGGGTTCATGGCCGCGCCGGCCTGGGCGAGCTGCGTGGCGACGGCGCCCTTGGGCCGCCCGGTCGTCCCTGACGTGTAGATGATGGTGGCGTCGTCCTCGGGCCGCACCTCGACGTCGGGGGGCGCGGCGGCGGGATCGGGGGCGGGCAGTTCCTCGTACCGCTCCGTGCCCGGGCCGATCACGCCGTCGTCGCCGTCGCGGTCGAGGTGGTGGAAGACGACGATCCGCACCCGCTCACCGTCGCCCTGCCCCTGTCCGGCCGCCCAGCGGCTGACGCGCGGCAGCCGCTCACCGTCCACGAGCAGGACGCGCGGCGCGCAGTCGTCCAGCGCGTGTCGGAACTCGTCCTCGGTCCACCAGGCGTTGAGGGGTACGGCGATCAGCCCCGCCAACTGAGCGGCCCAGAAGGCGATCTGCCACTCGGGGTGGTTGCGCATCGCGATGACGGCGCGGTCGCCGGGGCGCAGCCCGTACGTATCGAGGAACCGGTTGGCGAGGGCGGAGGCGGCGGCGAAGAACTCCCCGTACGTATACGTCCGATCCTCGGCCACCAGGAACGGCTGATCGCCGAAGGCCCAGGCCGGCTCGACGAACTCGCGCAGGGTGCGCGGCCCTTCGGCGTAGACGAGCGAGCCGTTCTCGGCACGTACGACGGCGAACGGCGCCCCGGGCGCGGTGAGGATGTGCGACACGGACACCTCGGGAATCTCTCCAAGCACTTGCTCAAACCGGAGGCGACGCTACTCCACCGGCCGGAGGCAGTCGATCCGGACCGCCCGCGCCCAGAGCGTCCCCGGCGCCACGACGCCCGTCGCCACGCCCGCCGCCACGCCCGCCGCGAGGCCGTCGCCACGCCGCCGCCGGGCGGGCCGCCGTGCCTGGTGCCTGGTGCCTGGTGCCTGCTCAGTCGACCTGTGTCCCACAGGTGATGTTGAGAGCCGTCGCGGTCATGGAGCGGGCGCGGTCGGAGGCGGCGAAAGCGGCCACGTTCCCCACGTCCTCCAGCGAGGCGGCCCGCTTGAGCATCGTGCGCCGCTCGATGTCGTGAACGATGGCCTCGCGTCCGTCGAAGTCCGCGGGGAGCGTCTCCGCGATCCCGGCGGTCTGGAGCGTCAGCGCGCGGATCCCGTACGGCCCCAGCTCACACGCCAGTTGGCGGC
Organism: Streptomyces sp. NPDC094034; assembly: GCF_040303865.1. Lineage (NCBI taxonomy): Bacteria > Bacillati > Actinomycetota > Actinomycetes > Kitasatosporales > Streptomycetaceae > Streptomyces > Streptomyces sp. NPDC094034. Next base: position 173,598 of record NZ_JBEOUD010000002.1, read on the forward strand.
GCAGCGATTCGAGCGCCTGGAAGGCCACTTGGAGCCCGCCCAGGCTGAACTCGGGCGTGGGATCGCCGTACCCCCCGAACACCAGGATCACGCCGGAGCGGCGCGGCTTCATATGGCGCGCGGCGGCGCGCGCGGTCAGGAAGTTCGTCCGCAGGGCGGTCACGACGGGCCGTTCGAAGTCCGCGAGCGCCATGTCCGCGAGCGGGGTGCCCTGCACATCGTTGTGCGAGATCAGATTGAACGAGATGTCGATACCACCCGCCCGCTCGACCACGTCATCGGCATGCGCGTCCACGGCCCGCTCGTCGAGCGCGTCCAGTACGGAGGTCTCGACGGCGCCACCCTCGGCCCTGATGCCCGAGGCGACGCTCTCCAGCGGCCCGGGGGTACGGGCGGCGAGAAAGACCCGCGCCCCTTCCCGCGCGAAGGTCCGCGCCACAGCGCCACCGACGGCCCCGCTGCCGCCGTAGACCACAGCGGTCTTGTTCCTGAGCAGCATGTCCGCTCTCCCTCTCACCTCGGGATACGACGGAACGTACGCCCCGCCACATGAAACGACCGCCGCCCCACGCCAAACTCATCGCCGCGCCCCGCCCGCGAGGCGCGCGAGCCGCCACCACCGGGACAGCCGCAGCCCACACCAGCCACCTGCCGGACAACGCCACCCGCTACACTGTCTGCGGCGGCGCGGCCCTCACCGGCCGCACCATGCCTTCGTGCCTTCGTAGCTCAGGGGATAGAGCACCGCTCTCCTAAAGCGGGTGTCGCAGGTTCGAATCCTGCCGGGGGCACAACGCTAAGGGCCAGTTCGGGGCCATGATCCCCTCGAACTGGCCCTTCGCCATGATCACGGCCGTGCCACACACGTGCCACATGGTCCGCTAGAAGTCCGCATCCCCTCGTTCTTTGCGGATCATCGAGCCGAGCCGATCGGCGATCTCGCGGTCACGGCCGTTGACCATGTGCTGATAGATCAGCGCCGCGCGGGGCGTGCTGTGCCCCATCCTGGTCATCAGCTCCCTGGACCGAGCACACCGCCGCCTGGAGGATGGTCGCATGACCACGGCGCCCGCCATCGAACTGCGTACGTTCACCACGCTCGACACCGTCCGGGGCGACCTCCTTGATGTGTACGCCGACGTGCGCGCCCCGCTCCTTCACCTGCCGAACTACGCGGTCACCGCGTTCGGCGAACGCCTGGACCGACACGGCAGCGAGCCAGGGTTCACGGCGGTCCTCGCATATGCAGACGGACATCCGGTCGGCTACGCCTACGGCAACACCATCGAGCACGGCGACCGCTACTGGCAGCGCACCAGCCCGACGCCGGCGGAGAAGTACACCGAGCGCCCGGCCGCGGCCCTGAAAGAGATCGGCGTCCGACCGACTTGGCGGACGACCGGCACCGCCCGCCGCATCCATGAGTCCCTCCTCGCCGCCCGCGACGAACCGTATGTCACGCTCATGGTCAGCCCGGCCGCCGGGGACGGAAAGGTCCACGCGCTCTAGAGGTCTTGGGGGTACGAGGACATCGGACAGAGCCAGCCATCACCGGCCTCGCCTCTCCTCACCGTGATGATCCGGTCCAGCCACTAAAAGCCCGCACCACCACGGCGCGCCTTCTGAGGCCAGCAGCGACACGCTCCCCTTCGGCCGCAGGCTCCCCCAGCAGCAAATTCCGCAGAAAAGGGCAGGTCAGCCTCAGCCTCTCGTCGCCAACCGTCGAGGCGAAGGTCCGGCCCCCTCGCCTGGATGAGCCTCCTTAGTACCCACGTACGGTTGGTACGCCTCAGGAATCGGGACAGGCGTGACGGCACGCGGGACCCTCGGCTGACGCTCGGGCAGCAAAGACGGCGCTCCCGACAAAAGACGAGACCTGGCTGAAGCCCCGCCCAGTTCAAGGTCTCTCACGATTGTCCGCCCCAGCGCCTCTGCAAGTAGCGGGGGGGTCGCGTTACCCACCATCCGCCGACCAGCGCGGAACGGCTGATCGATGTTCCATTCATCAGGGAAGGTCTGCAAGCGCATTTGCTCACGCACAGAAAGGGGCCGATTATCCCAGTGGAACGGACCAGTGCTCGGCCCAGGAGAGGCCGGCAAGGTCCAGGACGGTCGATCCTTGGCCAGCTTCAGCAGAAACGACCAGTACCGGGTTCGCCAGCCGAAGAGTTCCTCACCGTCGCCACGGGCGGTGAGATGGAGATAGTTGCCACCTTCCGGGATGGAGGGCAGTAGCGCTGCCCATTGCCCCGTAGCAACAGGCTTCTCATCCTCTTCAAGATCCCAAAGCACGTCCCAGGCCCGCATCGGGTCGCCTGCATGGGTCGCCTCTGGCAGGTGAACCTCTGCACCGTCCCGGTACGCAATGCCGATAGCCCGGCGTCGATGCTGAGGCACCCCGTAGTCAGCTGCATCAACTACCTTGGCCACCATCCTGTAGGAGGTGCCATGCCGGGCATTGATACCCGCGAGCCCTTCGTCAATGACCTCGGAGGCATTCCCGTTCCCTCTCAAGAACCCCTCAACGTTCTCGACAAGCAATGCCCTAGGGAGGAAACCCTCAACCAAGTCGAGCATCCCGTGCACAGACTTGGCGCGGTCGTCCTCCATGCCGCTGCGGGCAGTCGAAGCCCACTGCGCAGCCTTTGAAAACGGCTGACAAGGCGGCCCCCCCGCAATGAGGTCAAGTTGCCCGCGCTTCATCCCTAGCGCTCGGGGAGTCAGGTACTGGGCAGCAGTGTTGACATCGCCGTTGCCAGGCATGGCCCATCCCGGCCGATTGACTGCGAGCACGGCCCTGGCGTCAGCGGCAACTTCCATGCAAGCGACGGTAGCCAGTCCAGCCCTCTCCAGACCCACGTCAAGGCCACCCGCTCCTGTGAAGAGAGAGAGCACCTTCCCCATGGGCCGGGTTCGCGCTGACGATCGTGCGGCGGTCAACGGAGGCACTCCCCGAAGTAGATCTGCTCAATGTCTTGACGGAGGGAGCTCACCGGAGAAAACCGCGGTTGTCAAGGCAGTCGGGCGGTTGAGCGGGCACAGGCACCGAAGAATATCCGACAGGTGTTCGAAAAGCGACCAATGTCCTACCGATGGGCTAACTTCTTCCTACGCAGATGAGGGGGTTGCCCATGGACTATGACAGTTGGAACAGAGTTCTCACGGAACACTTCTTCCCCCTGCGCGAAGCAGCAGCCCCTGTGTACTTGTCGGTAGACGATGCCCTGCTCACCGAACTGCTGACCAAGCACACCCAGACTGCCACAACGCTCCCGACTGCAGCCGAGAACTTCCAAACTGCCATCAGGAGCCGGGTCTTCGGGCGCGACCCCTTCGAAGGCATCGCCTCCCGTGCTCGCCGCTGGCGCCGACACGGGGCCGCGGGCAACCCGCCCTTCATCGCACTCCTCGCAGCAACAGTGCTCGCAGCCTCCAGGATGAGCCGCTCCGACAACCCTGCAGTCGGCCGGTTTTCGTACTACGGCCCGCTCCGCGAGCTACTCGGACTGTACGAAGGCTCCGGCATGCCGGACGGCTACGACGTGATCGTCCCCACCCTGTGGGGTCACCTGAAGTGGTGGTTGACCGACCATGAACAGGGCCACCGCGGCCTGCCCTCCGCTATTCCCCATCCGACCCAGGTCAACATCGGCTGGTCCCTGTCCCAAGCCGTTCTGGTCGGATCGGACCGCGTGCAAGTCGGGCTGTTCCTGTCAGCGATCGGCGCGCAGCCCGGGGATTCGGTCCCCGAAGCGGAACTCCTCGCCCGGTTCCAGGAGTGGGTACGGCTCAATCGGCCCAGCCCGCGAATCCAGCGCGCTCTGGCATCGCCGGAGTTGCGACCGATCCTGGCGAGCGTCCTACAGCAGGAACTCGCCCACTACGACGGGCTCCCGAGAAGCTCCGCTGGCCTGCCGTATGTGCCCTTGTCTCTCACGACCGATGCCGGCGGTTTCCCCTACGGCATCGCAGCCCGCATCCCGTCCCACCTCCGTCTCAAATCGCTCAGTCTGAACGGCGACATCGTCAGGGTCCCCTCGGGCGCGGAATGGTTACGTCTCACGCCTCCGGACCAGAAGCTCACTCCGGGATCGGCGCTCGAACTGGCCGCCGACACCGCCACACTTATGCTCCCCGCTCGCGACCTCTACGTCCTCCAGGCCAACGACCTGGTCGGGAAGTGGACGTCCGTCAATACAGCGGAAATCGGCGTGCCGCATCGGGTATTGGTGAGAACTGCCTTCGCAGCGCAGGCCGAGGCGGTGATGCTTGCCTGTGGGTCAGACGCCGTACGCCAGCCCCGCAGAGTTCAAGTGCCGGACGGCTGGACGTTGTTCAGGGGCTACACACCGACCCGAACCACGGCGGTCCGAGGCATCGTCGGCCCGCTGGCCCCACTGCACCAGCAGTTGGCCCGTCTGTCCGGCGGCCTCCGCATCGATGGTGGCAAACAGACCTACCTCCTGGGGTACGCACCCGACCTTGTTCTGCCAGCGACTTCCGATGACCATCCGCGCACCGTCACAATCGACGGGGTGCCCTTGCCGCCGGTTTCCCCAGTGTCGACGGACACGATCACGATCCGGCTAGCGGATCGAGTGCACTCCGTCGGCGAGCACGAGATCGAGGTCGAGAATCGCAAGCTCACCTTCACCCTGGTCGAGCGCTACCGAGAGAGGGTTGCCCTGCCACTACTAGCGCTCCCTCCGAGGAGCGACAAGCTGGCTACCATCCCCAGCAGGATCCCGAACGCGGCAAGTCCGTCGGCGCCCGCCCCCTGGCTGCCGCCCGGCCATTTGTCCGGCTCGTTCTTCGGAAGCTATCAACGCGCCCCGCTCCCTTCGACGAGCCTCCTGCGCCTCGGCGGCTCGATCTACGCCCTGGGCAGGAATCGCCTCGCTGCCCAGCTCGCTCCCGAAGCGCCAGCCTGGATCGCCACCATGGACCACGTGCCTCACGCGATCGACATCGAACCGCTACTCGCTGCTCTGCCTTTCCAAGCTCTATGGCTGCTTCAGGTGACCAGTTCCCAGAACGCCAGGGCCTGGCGAGCCCCGATCGTCCAAACCGGCTCGTATGGCGTGCCTTCAGGGACCTGGACAATTCTGAGCCAAGCCGACTGGCGCAGGCTGACCTCGGGAAACATCACCACCACCGCAGTGGCTTGTGCACAAGACTGGACCGACTACACGGCAGGGAAGTGAATGGTGCACGACGAGCTGCTCCTGTGGTGCTCCGAACGCGGCGCCGGGAGCCTCGATGCCTTCCGCGACACGTACACATGGCTAGGGAAGGGCAAGCAGGACAGTTCGACGCTGGACTGGCGCATCGCGCTGTACAACCTGCAGGTTCTCGGCCATGTCGAAGTGGACCGGGAAGCCCGGATCTGGAGTGTGACGCCACCGGTCCTCACCACCTTGCCCGATTCCGGAGGGCACGCGCTCCTGGTGGGGCAAAGGCCGCTCTGGCTCATACAGCGGCTGGAACGGCTGCACGAAGACCCTGACCCTGACATTGCCGCCCTCGCACAGTCCGTCGTACCACTTCCGCCATATCGACAGCCCGACGGCCCGTCGGTGCGGATGGTGTCACTAGCGGACCCTGATGAATGCCGCGCCCTCTGCGAGGTACTCGGCATCGCCTTCGAGGACCGCGCCGCGGATCAACTCGTTCTGCGTCTTCCCCGCTTCCAAGAAATGCTTACCGAGCGTGGCGTACAGCGAGGGCCCGGCGGCATCGAGCCTCAGAAGATGTCCGAGGGGGGCAGCGACATCTGGACAGATGTCGAAGGCCACGGCGAACCACCCCTCCACGGCGCCTATCGGTATCAGCGCTACAACACCCACCGCTATATCTACTGGATCGAAATGAGCGGCTTCATCGCCGACAAGCGCACGGTGATGTACGCGGAACTCGCGCGCGCAGAGCGCTGGGTGCTGCGGTACAGCCCGCTGCGACAGGAACTTTACGCCCCGAAACGCATGCAGCTACCGCATCTCCACGCCCGCGCCGCCGTGCTACGCAGCGGGCTGCTGCCGCAACTAACCGCGCTCGACCCGCAGACAGCGTCAGACCGGCAGCCGATCCTTGGGCACAAGAGATACGTCAGATACGTGAACATCGACGAGGCATTCGCCAGCAAATTGGCCGAATCCCTATACCAGAAACTTCAACTCGTCCCCTAAGTCTGGCTCCCGTGAGGATCTTGATGTCTGGCATCTCCCCGTCGGCCGTCCACGGCCGACTTGCCGAGTACTTTCAGCGGTACTACGACACCGCCTACTCCCTTCGCGACTCTTCGGTGGGCGAGGAACTCAGAGAGCTACTCCGCACTCCCGGGGTCCTCTTTCAGGAGCCTTATCTGGAACTCTTGCCTCAGTACGTGCAGTCAGCCCAGACCCTGGAAGAGCTAACGGCGGAAATTGGGCATCCGGAGTTCGCCGGACTTCTAGGATCCGGTCTGCTCCGGGGAATCCCCAGGCTCTATACCCACCAGGCGGAGGCGCTGAAGGCAAACAACCACGGACGGGACATCGTGGTGACGTCGGGAACCGGTTCCGGAAAGACCGAAGCCTTCCTCGTCCCGGTGCTAGCCAGACTGACCGATGAATCCCGTCAGTGGGCACCGGCAGGGCCCCAGGGTGCCGAGCAGCCCTGGTGGCGCACGTCACAGCACTGGCAAGCTCAGCGCCACGGAAGCGGTCGCCCATCGGCCATGCGCGCCATGTTCCTCTATCCAATGAACGCGCTGGTGGAGGATCAGCTGATCAGGTTGCGACGCAGCCTGGACGCACCGGACGTACGCGACTGGTTCGACAGGCACCGTGACGGCAATCGCTTCCACTTCGGACGCTATACCGGCCGCACCCCGGTTGCCGGCCCGCTGGAGCTAGCTTCCAAGCCGAACTCCTCCAAAATGAAGGAATTGCGCAGGACTCTGGCCTCGATGGAGGACCGAAGCCGCCAACTGGAGCAGCGCATCGCGGACGGCCTTGTGGAGGACGAGGAAGCCCGCTACTTCCTCCAGCGCCCCTTCGGGGCCGAGATGCGTTCTCGCTGGGACATGCAGGTCGCTCCGCCGGACATCCTCATCACCAACTACAGCATGCTCAACATCATGCTCATGCGCCGAGACGAGGATCCGATCTTCGATCGGACCCGTGACTGGCTGGAGAGTTCCAAGGACCACGTCTTCAGCCTGGTCGTGGACGAACTCCACATGTACAGGGGCACTCAGGGAACTGAAGTCGCCTACCTCCTGCGCAAGCTTATCGACCGGCTCGGATTGTCCACCGAATCTGACCAACTGTCCGTGATCGCCACCTCCGCCTCCATGGATCCGGACAACCCGGTGGACCGGAAGTTTCTGAGCGACTTCTTCGGACGGTCAGCCGACCGCTTCTCCGTGCTGGCCGGTGAACGCGTCCGGACCACGGGCAGGACCGATCTCATGTCCTGGGCAGACGCTGTTGGCCAAGGAACGGATGCCTTGCCACCACTTCCTGACCGACACGCGGCGCTCCAGGCCGCGTTCAGAGCAAGCGACGAGGACGACTCCCCCCGAGCGAAGCCGCTGACCGACGTGTCCGCCAAGCTCTTCCCTGGCCTCGCACCCGACAAGGCGCTGGACGCCACTGACGCACTCATCTCGCGCCTCGACGGGGAGGCGGATGCCGGCTCGCGATTCCGGCTCCACCTGTTCTTCCGGAACGTCACCGGCATGTGGGCATGCGCGGATCGCAACTGCTCGGAGGTCCAACCACGCACCGCGGAGTCATCGGCGGAGCGCCTAGTCGGAAAGCTCTACAGTCGGCCCAGGTATGCCTGCGAATGCGGCGCTCGCGTCCTGGAATTGCTGTACTGCGACACGTGCGGAGAGGTCTTTCTCGGCGGATTCAATTCTCCGACCATCGGCCCTGATCCCACCAGGCGGTACCTGGTCTCCACCGCAACCGATCTCGAATCCCTTCCGGACAAAGCGCGCTTCGATCGCACCGCCGATGTGTACAGCATCTTTCTGCCCACTGCTGGAGAACGCTCCGATCTCGACATATCGCCGCACAAACACAAGGGTGGCCGACCGGGGGCGAGGAATCGGACGGAGTACACGTTCACCTTTGTTCCGGCCGTGCTGGATCCCGTGAGCGGCAAGGTTGGCAGCTACCCGGACGAGGAGAACAACGGATATCTGCTGGTGGCACAGAGCCAACCGCAGAACCACCTCGGGAAGGTCCGCGCCTTTCCCACAGTCTGTCCCTGCTGCGGTGAAGACAAGGAGATCTTCAAGAACGTCCGCCAGTTCGAGGACCCGTCACGGTCCCGGTCACCCATCCGCACAATGGGTACAGGTTTCGAGAAGTCCAACCAAGTCCTGACCGATGCCCTCAAGAGGCAGCTGCAGACGAAGATCGTCGTCTTCTCAGACAGCCGACAGGACGCGGCCCGCATCTCAGCGGGCCTGGAGCGGTCGCACTATCAGGATTTGGTCAGGCAGCTCGTGATCGCCGCCCTCGACCATCCGAAGGACCTCGTGGCCCTGGCAGCAGAGTTCTTCAAGGGGAACCAGGCAGGCCAGGCCGCGCTAACCCAGCTCACAGCGACTGGCTCACCCGATTTGGTAGCAGCAGTGGTCGCCTTGGCCCATGACAACCTCACCCCCGAGCACGAACGCGTGCTGGCGGACTACCGTGCCCAGCAGAAGGGCCCGACACTTGTCGAACTCGGCAACGGAGTCAGCGCGCAAGCAGTCACGTACGGCGTGCACCCCGGTGGGCCCTCGTTTTCGCTGAGCGCAAGCACCGAATCCCGGAGCTGGACCAATCTCTACGACTGGACCAGTGGCGTCCCGGTCCAACGGCCCAATGCTTCCCTCACCAACGATCTGAGCGTCCTGAGTTCCGAAATCCACCGGACAGTGCAAGCACAGGTCCAACAGGCAGTCTTCGCGGGAGGCGGCCGCGACCTGGAATCGCTCGGCATCGGCCATGCCTCTCAGGACATCACGTTCAAGAGCCGGTTGCTGGATGACGAGGTCTTCCACCAGGTGTGCCTGTCCACACTGAGGCTGCTGGGTGTGCGCCGCCAGTTTCAGGAGCAGCGACCTGAGCCGCCGGCGAATCTGCACACGGCAGCGAGAAAATACATCAAAGCCGTCGCACAACGTCACGATGTATTCCCGGACGCACTCGTCCAAGAGGTGAAGAATGCACTGGGTCTGAGCGACGCCGAGCCCCGGATCGAAGGCCAGAAGATCAGGATTGTCCTGGCCGGCGAGACAGAATGGCGCTGTGAACGCTGCACCAGAAGGCACCTGCACGGTTCCGCCGGCGTCTGTGCCTTCTGCCTCAGCTCACATCTCGTTGCCGAACCCTTCGACCCGGATTCCGTCGCCCTGGACGACTACTACACCTTCCTGGCCCGCGAGGCCGGGATCCCCTTCAGACTCCACTGCGAAGAGCTGACGGGCCAGACCGACAACGACGACGCACAGGCCCGGCAAGCCCTCTTCCAGTCGGTCTTTCTGAGCGGGAAGGACATCGAGTTGGTCGATGAGGTCGACCTACTCAGTGTCACCACCACGATGGAGGCTGGCGTCGACATCGGCGCGCTCCGCGCGGTGGTAATGGCAAACATGCCACCACAGCGCTTCAACTACCAGCAGCGTGTGGGCCGGGCCGGCCGCCGGCTCGATCACCTGTCCATCGCCCTGACACTGTGCCGTGGCACCAGGACCCATGACGACCACTACTTCCAGCATCCCTATCGGATCACCGGCGATCCCTCGCCGAGCCCATACGTGGATCTCGATCGCCTGGAGATCCTGCTCCGTTGCTACGCCGCAAGCCTGCTGACTCTCGCCTTCCGGTCGGTCGAGGGAACGTCCAACTGGGATCCGGGACGCAATGTCCACGGGCCCTTCGGGACCGTCAGCGAATGGCCATTGGTGCGGGATGACGTCCGCACTTGGTTGGCCGGCAACGACATCGCTAAGAGAAACGCGGGCCAGGTTCTCCTGCAGGGGGCGACTCCTGGCGCGCCTTCGCTGGATGATCTGGTCTCCTGGGCCACTTCCCGCCTCTACTCCGAGATTGAGGAAGTGGTGACGAACGCGCCGGACGGGGGTCCGCTCAGCCAGTCGCTCGCGGAGCACGGAGTGCTCCCCATGTTCGGATTCCCCACCCGGGTTCGCAACCTGCATCATCAGAGGCCGCACGGACCGGAACTCACCGACGTCATCGACCGGGACATCGACATCGCCATCTCGGAGTGGGCGCCCGGCGGTGAAGTGGTCAAGGACAAGGCGTTGCACACAGCAGTCGGCCTCGTGACGTACGAGCCCGCCGACGGGCACTGGTTGCCCGGCAAAGCTCCGGACAGTGATCGTCTCACGGTGGGCATCTGCGCCAAGTGCCTCTCCGTCAATCTCCGCGATTCCGAGCATTCGTGTCCTGTGTGTGGGGCCACTGCAGGAGAAGCCGGTGACTACCGGATGCTGCCGTCGTGTCAGCCGCTCGGCTTTCGCACCAGCTACAAGGCTCAGGATTACGACGGCACCTTCGAATTTACGCCACGCGCGTTCTCCGCGCGCCTCACTCTCGACACGACATCAGCGCTCGTCCCACGCTGCACTAAGGCCGCTGAATTCAGGAGTGGTCAGGGACGCATCGTGGTGGTCAACGCAGGAACTGGCGAGGGATACCAGTTCGGCAAGGTCAAGGGACACGACGGTCTGCTGGACACAAAACTCCTGGCCGATGCCGACCGCGCGAGAGATCTGGGTCTGCCCACACAGCCTTCGGCCAGCAACGAGGAGAAGCTGGCACTGGCCTCAGTGAAACTGACCGACGTTCTTTTGGTCGGCCTCCGCGAGCAACCCGCCGATCTGGCCCTCGACCCAAGACGCATGGCCGCAAGGGCTGCTTGGCTCTCACTCGGTACGGTTTTCAAACTCGCTGCCGTCAGGCTACTGGACATTGACGGAAGAGAACTCTCGGCGGGTCTGTATCCCGACCGAGGAGAAGAAGAAGGCAGTGTCAAGGCACAAGTCTTCCTCTCGGACACCTTGGAAAACGGTGCCGGATATTCGACCTGGCTGGGGAAGCGCCCTACCGACTTCCTGCTCGCTGCGCGTGAGGTCGCGGCCGATCTCACCCGCCACCGCTCCGGCAGCTTGAAGGCCGGGCCATGCGACTCGTCCTGCTACGACTGCCTGCGGGACTACAGCAACAGCGCCTACCACCCGCTGCTCGATTGGCGCCTTGCCACACAAATGGTCGAACTGCTCGATGGGGAGAACCCGGACTTCACTGCTGAGGAGGCCTATGCGTTCGAGCGCGTAGAGCAGTTCGCCAGAAGCTTCTCGCACTGGAAGGCCGATTCCTCCCACAGCCTTCCAGTCCTGAAAGACATCCAGCACGATGATCTCGCTGTCCTCATCACCCATCCTCTTGAGTCCTGGACCGGTCCCGCCCGCTCGAAGCGTGTGGCCCGCGCCCTGGCCTCGCTGGAAGCAGAGGGCTTCGAGGTGTTCGAGGAGTTCGAGAACCCGGTCCTGGGCAGCGAACCACCGCAGCGCGCGGTCGTCGCCGTCGATACGTTTGAACTTCTTCGACGGCCTGGCTGGATCGAGTCGAGACTGCAGAGCCTTTTCGACTGACCGGTCGGGCAGCGGGCAGGGGCACCTTTCTACCCCTGCCCGCTGCCACCGGCTCTCCCCGGGCTCGCGCACCTAGCAGTTCGCTTATGTCGGTTCTGGTGGACACACGTCTGGAGTACGCTGATGCATTTTCTTGTAGTGCCTCGTAGCGCGGGCTTCACCGTGCCGTCCAGCCTTCCGGCACTCGTCCTCCGGCGCGACCTCTGGGATGATTTCGGATTCGAAACTATGTTCGATGTGCACCTGTACCCGTCTCAGACTGAGGCGTCCATCGACTTGGGATCCGTCAAGATCATAAAAAGAGGGCAGCGGGGCGGCGCCACCAAGATCCCCGATAATTTCGTCCAGCTCGATGACAGTTACTGCTCACTCGGGCAGGCATTTTCCTACTACGAAGCACTGCACGGACTTCCAGGTGAATTGCGCGACAGTATTCTGTTTGGGCTCCGCGATATCGTTATCGACCCCTCACTCAGAGAATCGTTCGCCAGCGAGCCGGCGATGGCAGCCTCACTTCTGCGCTACGGGAACGCCGAACTCGCGTTGAGAGACGCCACAGCCCTGTTCGGAGGAGCGCTAGCTCCACGAGACAGTGCGCTCGCGTTCACGTTCAGAACGAGTGTCGGAGGGGATCCCTTCTCCATTCAGTTTGGATTCGCGGACCGCCACCCCCTGCCCGGCCGCGTCAACGTCGTCGTGGGTTACAACGGATGCGGAAAAACGCAGCTCCTTGCCAACCTAGCCAACACCGCGCATGCAGATCTCGCCGACCGATCCGACGAAAGATTCATCCGGCGGTACGGAGAATTCCCCGAAGGAGCCGGTGCGCCACGATTCTCCTCGGTTATAGCCATCTCTTACAGCGCTTTCGACACATTCGACCTTCCGGGGAAGAACCGACAGGAAGAGGATCGGCTGGAAACCAGCGGCGAGGTCTCCGGGTACACCTATTGCGGCCTTCGGAGATACGATCGCAGCCTTGGCCCCGCGCCCCGCACCGGGCCACTCAAAGGTGCCGAGGAGATCCAGGGTGACATCATGTCCGCCCTCGTTAGAGCTAGTACACCCGAGCGTAAACAGAGACTGGCAGCAGCCCTTTCTCCGCTGAGCCGAGAACCCTCGTTCAAACGGGTCGAGTTGTCCGACACCTTCGCCTTCGACAGCGGTTCGTGGCAGGATTCCTTTTCTGGCCTCAGCACCGGACACAAACTCGTGCTCAACATTGTTGTGCAACTTGTGGCCCACCTGGAGCCCGGATCACTGGTTCTCATCGACGAACCCGAATCCCACCTGCACCCTCCGCTCCTGGCTGCCCTGCTCAAGAGCATCAACATTTCCCTGGATCAGTTCAACTCCTACGCCGTGATGGCGACGCACTCCCCAGTCCTCCTCCAGGAAGTCCCCAGACGTTACGTCAGGGTCCTACAGCGATTCGGAGATCTCACACTCGTTGCCACTCCGGAGATCGAAACTTTCGCAGAGAATGTAGGACTGCTCACACGCCACGTATTCAACTTGGACAGCAGCGCGACCGACTATCACTCAACTCTCCGGTCCATGCAGGAGAGTTTGCACCTGGATGAGATCATGGAACTGTTCGACGGGGAGATGAGCGCGCAGTCCATTTCTTACCTGGCGAGCATCAGTCGCGATCGGCCTGGTAGATGATTCGGCTCCCCCGCCCGGACAGAGACCGTCTGGCTGATCTCGATCTCGCTGTGAGCCGGAGACGACCATCTTCTCGACGTGTCCTCATGGGAGTACGCGCGGGAATCATCGGCGCCTACGGCGACTACGAGGACGTTCTGCGAGATATTCGCCGGTTTACGTCGCTTGCCCATGGCTCCGATGTGCTCACCAAGGCCCTTCTGGGAAATTACGCACTTCTGGACAGAGGTCGCCCCCTGGAGGAACTCAGAAACTCGATCTTCCGGACAGCGCTGTCCCGCAACTCTCGGTGCCCGCTATGCGAAAGAGCCCAGGTATGCGCCCTCGATCACTTCCTCCCAAAGAACGAATTCCCGGAATATTCAATCCTGGCCGACAATCTTATCCCTGTTTGCGAAAGATGCAATCGATTAAAGGGGGACGAGTGTGACAGAGTAGACGGATTGCTTATGTTTCACGCATACTTCGACGAATTCCCAGACATCGAGACAGTAGTCGCGGAAATAGACGTCGGAAACACCGTATCGATCGGATACTATTTGCATCGTTCCGATGAAATCGACAACCTCACCTTCGGGAGAGTCGAAAAGCAGTTCAAGATACTTGGCCTTTTCGATTTCTACCAGATGGAGGCCGTATCCGAGCTAACGGACCAAATTGATCTATATGATGAAACATATGCTTCCTTTGGCGATTCAGGGTTGCGATCAACTCTTAGCGCCTTGGCTCGAGGGGCCGAAAGGAAGGGCGTAAATCACTGGAAGGCGGCACTTTATCGTGCCCTATCTAGGAATACAGAATTCTGTAGCGGCGGCTACCGGAAGCTACTCACATCGCCGATGACTTGACGGTGTCAAATCTGGTGGGCCACGTCGCAGATCGAGGTCTCCAGATTCCTACACAATTCGCGGACCTGGCCGGGCCCTGGCACTCATTCGGTCAGGTCTCCGGCACCCGTACTCACATGCGTGAGCGATGCGTGAGTGGACGGTCCGGCACAGCGCATCCCAAGTGGGATCCCGCACGACCCCGCAGAGCGCTGATCAGGCCAAATAAAGCGGGTGTCGCAGGTTCGAATCCTGCCGGGGGCACAACGCGGATGGGAAACGCCATCCCGCCCGCGCGACCGGCCCGCATCGCTTCTTCGGCGATGCGGGCCGTCGCACGGAACGGGGCACGTTCAGCGGCCGCCTCCCTGCCGGTGGCCGGGGGTGTCAGGTCGGAGGCGGTGCCGGATGCCGGGGGGCGCCTCGAAGGGGCCGCGCGGCATCGACCGGATGGGGTCCTGGGAGGACTCGTGGGGCGAGACCGCCCCCGGCCCGTTTAACGGGGCGTCAGCTTGAGCGTCGCCACCTGGGCGGCGGAGTTGAGTACCAGCCCGGCCATCATCCCGAACCGGGAGCGGTAGGCGGCGTCGATCGCGTCGGACAGGGCGGGGTCTGCGGGTTCGATGCTGACCGGCAGCGTCCGGCCGCCGACCTCGATCCGGCCCTCGCCGATCCGCCGGGCCTGCCGGAACCAGGTCGAGCGGGTGCCGCGGAAGGCGCGGATGTAGAGGTCTCCGGAGACGAGGACGAAGCCCAGCTCGACCTGGCCGGTGGGGGTCTCGCCGTCGTGGGCCACGGTCAGGATGAGTTCCTGCGCGTCCGCGGGCCCGGAGAGATCGTCGCTGGTCCAGGACGTCATGGTGGGTGGCTCCTCGGTGCTCGGTTCTCGGTGATGCCCGTGGCCGCCCGCCCCGGTGGGCCCGGGTCAGCCCCGTTGGTCGTCGTGCTGGGGTGTGGGCAGGTCGTCGGGGGTGTGCTGGGGGTCGGCCGCCCACTGGATCAGGAACCGCAGCCGTTCCTCGGTCGGGGTGCCGGGCGGGGCGGTGTAGGCCACCAACTGCTGGTCGGGGTGGGTGTCGACGGAGAACTGGTGCACGTCCAGGGCGAGGTCCCCCACCAGGGGATGCCGGTAGGTCTTGCTCAGTTCGCGGGGCCCGCGCACCTGATGAGTGGCCCACCAGGTACGGAAGTCGGGGTCGCGCACGCTCAGTTCACCCACCAGCGCGCTGACCGCCTGGTCCTTCGGATTGCGTCCTGCCTCCATGCGCAGCACCGCGACACAGTCACGGGCGGCGCGCGGCCAGTCGGCGTACAGGGCGCGGAACTCGTCGTCGAGGAAGGTCAGCCGGATCAGGTTGCGCTCGCCCGGGGGGAGCGTGCCGAAGTCGGTGAGCAGGGCGGCGGCGAGCGGGTTCCAGGCCAGCACGTCCATCCGCCGGCTGAGGACCATCGCCGGGATGTCACGCATGCCGTCGAGCAGCTGGCGCAGTTTCGGCGCCACCTCTGTGCGCACGGATTTGCGGGGCGTCGGCGGCCGGCTGACATCGGCCACCGTGAAGAGGTAGGCCCGTTCGTCGGGGGCCAGCTGAAGGGTGTCCGCGAGGGCTTCCAGTACGGGGCGGGAAACCCTGCGGGTGCGGCCCTGTTCCAGCCGCACCACGTAGTCGAGGCTGACGTGTGCCAGCTGGGCCAGTTCCTCGCGGCGCAGCCCCGGTACCCGGCGCAGCCGGCCGTCGTCGGGGAAGCCCAGCGCGACCGGATCCAGTACGGCACGGCGCGAGCGCAGGAACTCACCCAGTTCATTGCCGCTCGAAGCGGCCCCCTCGTCTCCCATGACTCCAGTCTCCGTGCATTCGTCCATCTGTGCCTGGTACTGCCTTCCCCAGGCACGCGCCGCCGGGCCCGCACGTCCAGGCGTCCGCCCAGCACGATCGCAGGGGCGGATGAATATCGACGCCTTTCAGCGGTCGACCGTACCGAAGGGTTTCTTTTCCGCCGAATCGAGGGCGCCACTCATCAGGGCCTGTATGACGAGTACGAGGACGAGAACGAGTACCTCTCCCCCGCGACCCGTGGTGGCTCATTCCTTCGCATTTCCTGTGCGGACCATCCGTGGAATCACGACGACGTACTGAAGACTTTCGACGTCACCCCATTCACCGTCGCCCCCGCCTGCTGGAGCTGCACCATTCCCGTCAGGTGCGGATAGGGAAAGGCCAGTGTGGGCGTGGTCAGCCGGTCCAGTGTGGCCAGTTCCTCCGGGGTGAAGGTGACGGCGAGGGCCGGCAGGGCGCTGTCCAGGTGGGCGACCGTCCGGGTGCCGATGATCGGCGAGGTGATCAGCGGCTGCTGGAGGACCCAGGCGAGGGCGACGGCGGCGACGGTGGTGTCCTGGCGGGCGGCGATCTCGGCGAGAGTGTCGAGCACCTGGAAGGTGGGTTCCGACAGACGCGCCTGGGTGGCCCGGCTGCCGGCGCGGCCCGAGCCCTCGGGTGCGCCGCCGTCGCGGGTGTAGCGGCCGGAGAGGACACCGGCGGCCAGCGGGCTCCAGGGAGTCACACCGAGCCGCAGCTCGCGCGCCACACCGAGGATCTCGCTCTCGGCGCTGCGGGCCAGCAGCGAGTACTCGGGCTGGAGCGCGACGATCGGCGCCCAGCCGCGCAGCTCGGCGAGGGTGCCCGCGCGGGCGATGGCCCAGCCGGGGACGTCCGAGAAGCCGACGTGGCGGACCTTTCCGGCGCGTACGGCGTCGTCGAGCGCGGACATGGTCTCTTCCAGCGGGGTGTGCGGGTCGTGTCCGTGCAGCCAGTACAGGTCGATGTAGTCGGTGCCGAGCCGCCGCAGCGAGGCCTCCAGCTGCTGGGTGAGGGCCTTGCGGCCCGCGCCGCCGCTGTTGGGGTCGCCGGGGAACAGGTTCCCGGTGAACTTGGTGGAGATCACCAGCCGGTCCCGCAGGCCGGGGCGCCCGGCGAGGAACGCGCCGAGCGATTCCTCGGAGCGGCCGGCCGAGTAGATGTTCGCCGTGTCGATCGCGTTACCGCCGACCTCGACATAGCGGTCCAGGATCTCGAACGCGGTCGCGCGGTCGCAGCCGCGCTCGGGGTCCTCGAACAGCATCGCGCCGAGCGTGAGCGGACTGACCCGCAGTCCGCTGCGGCCGAGGGTGCGATAGGCATCGATGCGCATAATCTTTTCTTCCCTTGCTTGCATACCGGGTCCTACGAGATCAGCCGAGCCGGAGACTTCGGCCGGGAAGAGATTCTTCCCGCGACAGGCGGCGGGCGCCAGAGCAGATCCTGCCTAGGGAAATCAGTACCAGGCTGAGCCCGTCCGCCTTCCCCATACTGGGGCCATGGCGTTCTCAGGCGGAATACCGCTCCCCGCTTTGCCGAATCGCCTTCCGCCTGTCCTCTCCTGAAAAGAGACCTCGCGTGTCGACCGATTCCCCTCACCGAATGACCGGTACCACCGACACACCTGAAATCGCCGGTATACCCGAAACCCCGGAACCGAATGCGCGGGATTCGGGGGTGGATTCGGGGGCGGATCCGCCCGGCGGCTGGTCCCGGCGTACCTTCATCGCGGCGACCGGTACCGCCGCCGGTGCCACCCTGCTGCTCCCGGACCCGGCCGTGGCCGCCGGGCCGGACGGCGAGGGGCGGACCGGACGGGTCACCCTGACCGTGAACGGCGTACGGCACACCGTCACGGTCGACAACCGGACCTCCCTGCTGGATCTGCTGCGGGAGCGCCTGGATCTGACCGGCTCCAAGAAGGGCTGTGACGCGGGTGCCTGCGGGGCGTGCACGGTGCTGGTGGACGGCCGCCGGGTCAACGGCTGTCTGACGCTGGCCGTGCGGCTGGACGGCGCCGAGGTCACCACCGTCGAAGGCCTGGCACGGGGTGAGCGGCTGCATCCGCTCCAGCAGGCGTTCATCGACCAGGACGCGTTCCAGTGCGGCTACTGCACACCGGGACAGATCATGTCCGGCGTCGGCTGTATCAGCGAGGGGCACACGGGGTCGCCGGACGAGATCCGGGAGTGGATGAGCGGCAACATCTGCCGCTGCGGCTGCTATGTGGGCATCGTCAAGGCCGTCGAACAGGCCGCGGCACGCACGGCCGGGCAGGTCACGGCACGTACAGCCACGCAGGCCACGGCACGGACAACCGCGCAGGCCACGGCACACACGGCCGCGCAGGCCGCCGAGAGCAAGGGGAGGTGACGGGCCGGTGCATCCCTTCTCCCTGGTGAAGGCGGACAGTACGCGTGCGGCGGTCGAGGCCGGGCGGCGCGGCGGGCGGTTCATCGCCGGTGGCACCACCCTGGTCGATCTGATGCGGGAGACCGTGGAACGGCCCGGCCGGCTGGTCGACATCGACGGGCTGCCGCTGCGCGGGATCACGACGACGCCCGGCGGCGGGCTGCGGATCGGGGCGCTGGTGCGGATGGCGGAGGCCGCCGCCGACTCCCGGGTGCGGGTGATGTTCCCGGTGGTCTCGCAGGCGCTGGAGCTGAGCGCCTCGGCGCAGCTGCGCAACATGGCGACGATCGGAGGCAACATCATGCAGCGCACCCGCTGCACGTACTTCCGGGACGTGTCGGCCGACTGCAACAAGCGGCGGCCCGGGTCGGGGTGCGCGGCCCGGGGCGGGCTCAACCGGACCCACGCGATCCTCGGCACGTCCGAGCACTGTGTGGCCACGCACGCCTCGGACGTGGCGGTGGCCTTCGCCGCGCTGGAGGCGCGGGTGCGTCTGCTGGGGCCTGACGGGGAGCGTTCGGTGCCGTTCGCCGGTTTCCTGCTGCCGCCCGGCGGCACACCCGACCGCGAACAGGCCATCGGGCGCGGCGAGTTGATCACGGCGGTGGAGATCCCGCCGCTGCCGCGCCGGCTGCGCTCCGGCTATCTCAAGGTGCGCGACCGGCAGTCGTACGAGTTCGCCCTCACCTCCGCCGCGGTCGCGCTGCACCTACGGGGCGGGGTGATCCGGGCGGCGAAGGTGGCCGCGGGCGGTGTGGGCACAGTGCCGTGGAAACTGCCCGCGGTGGAGCGGGAACTGCTCGGCGAGCGGCCCTCGGAGCGGCTGTGGGCCAGGGCCGCCGAGCGGGCGGCGGACGGCGCCCGGCCGCTGGCGCACAACGGGTTCAAGGTGGAGTTGCTGAAACGGACCGTGGAGCGTCAGCTGCGGGTCGTGGGAGGGACGCGATGAGTGAGCAGCCGCAGGTGGTCGTAGGAGCGGGGCGGTCCCGCGTGGACGGCCGGCTGAAGGTGACCGGGCGCGCGGAGTACGCCGCCGACCACTCCGTGGACGGGGTGGTGCACGCGGTCGTCGTGGACAGCACGGTCGGCCTGGGTCGGATCACCGGGATCGACACCCGCGCCGCCCTCGCGCTGCCCGGTGTGCTGACCGTGATCACCCATCACAACGCGCCCCGGCTGCCGTACCAGCGCAATCCAGGCGGCTTCGCGCCGCCGGGGCGTCCGCTGCGGCCGTTCGAGAACGACGAGGTGAGGTTCTTCGGGCAGCCGGTCGCGGTCGCCGTCGCCACCACCCTGGAGGTGGCGCGGCACGCGGCGGGTCTGGTGGAGGTGCGCTACGCCGCCGAGCCGCCGGTGACCGATCTGGCGGCGGCTGCGGGTGAGGAGGCGGTGACATACGCGCGGGGCGACGCGGACCGGGCGCTCGCCGACGCTCCGGTGACCCTGGACGTGACCTACCGGGCATCCCGCAATCATCACAACCCGATGGAGCTGAACGCCACGATCGCCCGCTGGGACGGCGACCGGCTGACGCTGTGGGACAAGTCCCAGTGGGTGACGGGCACCCGGGGTGATCTCGCGGCGGTGTTCGGGATCCCGGCGGAGCAGGTGCGGGTCATCTCCGCGTTCGTCGGCGGCGCCTTCGGCAACGCCATCCGTACCTGGCCGCATGTGGTGATCGCGGCGATGACGGCCCGTGAGGTGCGGCGGCCGGTGAAACTGGTGCTGTCCCGCAAGCAGCTCTACCCCGGGGTCGGCTACCGCCCCGCCCACCACTACCGGCTGCGGCTCGGCAGCGACCGGCGCGGACGGCTGTCGGCGGCGGTGCACGAGATGCGCTCCGAGACCTCCCGCTACGAGCGGCACGTCGAGAGCGTCTCCGGCATGGGGCAGATGTTCTACACCACCCCGCACGTCCGGCAGAACTACCGTGTCATACCGCTCGACGTGAACACCCCCACCGCGATGCGCGGCCCCGGCGCGGCGACCGCCGCGTACGTCATCGAGTCGGCGATGGACGAACTCGCCCATGAACTGGGCCTCGACCCGATCGAACTGCGGCTGCGCAACGAGCCGGACACCGACCCGTCCAGCGGGCTGCCGTTCTCCACCCGGCGGCTGCGCGAGTGCTACGAGAGCGGTGCCCGCGCGTTCGGCTGGGACCGGCGCGACCCGCGCCCGCGCTCGACCCGTGACGGGGACTGGCTGATCGGCAGCGGCATGGCGGCGGGCTGCTACCACGCGCTGCGGGGCCCCTGCCAGTCGCTGGTCAGGATCGACGCGCGGGGGCGGGCTCTGGTGCGGTGCGCGGCGAGCGACATGGGACCCGGCACGTACACCTCGGTCACCCAGATCGCCGCCGACGCGCTCGGACTGACCATGACCGACGTCGAGTTCCGGCTCGGCGACTCGACCCTGCCGACCGCGCCTCCGCAGGGCGGCTCGCAGACCATGGCGAGCGTCGGCTCCTCCGTCCAGGACGGCTGCGACAGACTGCGGCGGCAGGCGATCGCGCTCGCCGTCGAGGATCCACGGTCCCCGCTGCACGGGGCCGCGCCCGAGGAGGTCGTCGCCGACCGGGGCCGGCTGCGGCTGCGTGGCGACCCGTCGCGCGGGGAGTCGTACCGTCGGCTCCTCACCCGCAACGGACGGACCCATCTGGAGACGACGGGCTCCTTCACGCCCGAGGCGCACGGGCAGCACTCGTCGTACGCGTACGCGGCGACCTTCGCCGAGGTCGCCGTCGACGCCCGGCTGGGGCTGGTGCGGGTGCGGCGGATGGTCGGGGTGTACGACACCGGACGGATCATCAACCCCAAGCTGGCCGAGAGCCAGGCGCTGGGCGGCATGGTCGGCGGGATCGGGGCGGCGCTGCTGGAGCACGGCATGTCCGACCCGCGCGACGGCCGTCTCGTCAATGCGAGCCTCGCGGACTATCTGGTGCCGGTCAACGCCGATGTGCCCGATCTGAAGGCCATCTATCTGGACGGCGGCGGCGACTACGACGTGGACCCCATCGGGGTGAAGGGCCTCGGTGAGATCGTGCTGGTCGGGGTGGCCCCGGCGATCGGGAACGCGGTGTTCCACGCCACCGGGCGCCGGGTGCGCGACATCCCCATCACGGCGGAGGCACTGCTGTGACGGCGGGGGCGGCGGGGACGGCGGTGCCCGGCGAACGCGCTCCGCTTCGTACCGCGTCGAGGTAGCCGGCGATGGCGTCTCTGTTACGAGTGAGGCACTGGATGCGTTCGGTCATCCGATCGCGTTCACGCTCCAGCGTGCCGATCATCTCGGGGGTCGCGTCCGAGAAGTAGATGATCCGGGGTTTTTCGAGGCACGGGAGGATCTGCTTGATGATCCGGGTCGGCAGGCCGGCGTCGAGCAGTCCTCTGATCTGGAGGACTCTGTCCACGAGGTAGTCGTCGTAGTCGCGGTAGCCGTTCGGAGAGCGCGCAGCAGTGATCAGGCCCTGTTCCTCGTAATAGCGCAGGAGCCGTCGGGGGGTGCTGGTGCGCTCTGACAGTTCTCCGATACGCATGTGCGTGCCCTCACGCTCGCCCGCTTGACCTTCACATCAATGTGATGGTTTGAGCATAGCGGCCATGCGAACCAACCGCCTGACCAACACCGCGGACGAAACCAGCGACCAGCGGCTCCCCCTCGGGGCCCTGGCCGCGCTGGCCACCGCCGCCTTCATCACCATCCTGACCGAGGCACTGCCCGCGGGGGTGCTGCCCGCGATGAGCACAAGCCTGGGGGTCGGCGAATCCGCGATGGGCCAGTCGGTGACGATCTACGCGATCGGTTCCGCCGTCGCGGCGATCCCGCTGTCGGCGGCCACCTCCGGCTGGCGGCGCAAGCGGCTGCTGCTGACCGCCGTGGCCGGTTTCGCGCTCGCCAATACCGTCACAGCCGTCTCGGGACACTATGCGCTGACGATGGCCGCCCGGTTCGTCGCGGGAGTGGCCGCCGGTCTGGTCTGGGCGATGCTGGCCGGCTACGCACGACGCATGGTGGCCGGCCCGCTCCAGGGCAGGGCGACCGCGATCGTGATGGCGGGCGCGCCGCTCGCCCTCTCGCTCGGGGTGCCCGCGGGAACCCTCCTCGGCCAAGCGCTCGGCTGGCGGATCACGTTCTGGTCCATGACCGTGATCGCCCTCGTCCTGCTCGGGTGGATCAGCCTGACGGTCCCGGACCATCCCGGGCAGCCCAGACGCGACCGAGCCCCCATTGCGCGAACCTTCCGTCTGCCCGGGGTGGCACCGGTCCTGTTCGTCACACTGGCCTTCGTCCTCGCCCACAACATCCTGTACACCTACATCGCCGCGTTCCTCGACGGGCTCGGCATGGCCGACGCCGTCGACCTGGTGCTGTTCGCCTTCGGTCTCGCGTCGGTGGTGAGCATCTGGGTGGTGGGCGCCCACATCGACCGTCACCTGCGCGTCCTCACCATCGCCTGCACCGTCCTGTTCGCCGTGGCGGCCACTGTCCTGGCCGCGCTCACCGACAGCGCCGCCGCCGTCTACGTCGCGGGGACCCTGTGGGGGCTGGGATTCGGCGGCGCGGCCACCCTCCTGCAAACAGCCGTGGCCGACACCGCGGGCACCTCCGCGGACACCGCCCAAGCCATGCTCGTCACCCTGTGGAACGCCGCCATCGCCGCCGGCGCGGTTGTCGGCGGCCTCCTCCTCGACGGTCCGGGCCCCGCGTCCTTCCCCTGGTCCGTGCTCGTCCTCCTCGCTCCGACGCTGGCCACCGTGATCGCCGCCCGTACGCACGGTTTCCCCTCACGGCGCCCGAGCACGGGCACGTGATCGCTCACACACCATCGGCCCCGGGCCGCCGGGCCGTCCTCACGTCCCCGTCGTCGCCTCCGCCGGCGCCTTCCACTCCGCCACCGTCGTCGTCATCGCCGCCACCACCCGACGGCTGCGCCCCTCGTCCTCCCGGATCGTACGGTTGAACTCCACGTGGATGAACGGGACGTTGTCGTCCGCGGCGAGCCTGCCCTGCTTGTTCGTACGTCCCGCCAGCGGGCACTTGGACGACCACGCGCGGCACACCCGGAAGCCGTCGTCCGCCAGCGCCCGCGCCAGGGTGAGGGCCTGGGCGCGGCCGTCGTCGCCCGCGCCCGTGGACACCACCGCGTCGTGCGGCGGCGACGTCGAGTCCGCGAAGCCGTGCACCTGGATGCCGGGGAGCCCGCGGGCGACGAGTTCCGCGCAGACCGCGTGGAAGATCGTGTCGGTACGGTGGGCGACATCCGCGGCGTTCCCCTTGCCCGCGGCGCGGTGGGCACCGGCCACGACCAGCACCCCGCCGGGGGCGCCCCGCAGCACCCCGGCGCCGAGGGATTCGCTGTACGAGTCGGCGACGGGGTGCGGCACCTGCACCGAGAAGCGGACGGGCGCGTCGAGGTCGATGTACACCCGTCCCCAGCCGCGCACGTCCTCGCGGGCCCGGTCGGCGATCTCCGCGTACCGCCGGCCCTTGGCGGTGTCCCGGAGTACGCGCACGCCGAAGTCGACCTCGGCGAGCTTGCGTTCGGCCTCGGCGCGTTCGCCGTCGAGATAGAGTCCGACCCCGGCGGCCACGGTCTCGCGCTCGACGCGGCCGGGCGGCAGGAAACCGGCGTCGGCCACGGTGTCCGCGGCGAATCCCGAGATCCGGTGTTCCAGATCGAGGTCATTGCCGGTGGGGGGCGCGGAGGGTTCGTCGGAGTTCCGGTCCAGGACCGGGGTGACGATCACCACAGCTGCCGCGATCAAGACCCCGACCAGCAGGCTTGCCATGATTGTTATCTTCACGGTCGGAGATCGTGTCATATGACGTTCAAAATACCTATGTGAAGCAACCCACCCCTCTGCCCCGCGGGCGACGCACTGCCACCCGTACGGCCCTTCGCGCCACCGCGACAGCCTCTCTCGCCACCTGTCTCGTCATGGCCGTCGCGGGCTGTTCCGTACTCGGCTCCGACGACGGGGGCGCGGACGCGAAGGGGGGCGGCCCCTCGTTCACCGTCGCCGCCGCCGGTGACGTACTGATCCATCCGCCGCTGACGGAACAGGCGGCGAAGGACTCGAAGGCCAAGGGGGGCAAGACCGGGAGCCTGGACTTCGGGCCGCTGATGGCCGGAGTGAAGCCGGTGATCAGCAAGGCGGATCTGGCGATCTGCCACATGGAGCCGGTGGTCGCCAAGAAGGGCGGGCCCTACGAGGGGTTCCCGAACTTCCAGGTCCCGCCGGAGATCACCACCACGCTCAAGGACCTCGGCTACGACACCTGCTCAACGGCGTCGAACCACTCGATCGACCACGGCGAGGCCGGGGTGCGCCGCACCCTGGACGCGCTCGACGCGGCCGGGCTCAAGCACACGGGCTCGGCCAGGAGCCAGGCGGAGTGGGAGAAACCGCTCATCATGGACGTGAAGGGCGTGAAGGTGGCGCAGATCTCCTTCGCGTTCGGCTTCGTCCGAAACGAAGTTCCCGCGGACAAGCCCTGGCTGGCCAACAAGACGTCCTTCAAGGCGATCAAGGAAGCCGAGCAGCGGGCCCGCAAGGCGGGTGCGGACGTGGTCATCCTCAGCATCCACTGGGGACGCGAGTACCAGTCGGCGCCGAGCACCTCCCAGCTGGAGCTGGCGCGCCGTATCGCGAAGGACACCGGCATCAATCTGGTGATCGGGCATCACGCCCATGTCGTGCAGCCGATGGAGAAGATCGACGGCACCTGGATCGCCTTCGGCCTCGGCAATCAGATGGCCCGGCACGAGGTGCCGAACGGCCAGTCCGAGGAGGGGGCCATCGGCTGGTTCACCTTCACCAAGCGCGGCGGCGAGTGGGACGTGAAGGCGCAGTACCTGCCGACGTTCGTCGATGTGCCGCCGGAGCCGGAGGACCCCGAGGAGCCCGACAAGCTCCCGGCGGGCGCGGTCAGGGACTACCGGCTGCTGGACCCGGCGGTGGCGGTGAAGGAGGGCGCCTCGCCCGACGGTACGAAGTACAGCGAGGAGCAGCTCGCCCGTTACCGGCTGGCTTTCGAACGCACCCAGGGCACGATGCTCAACCGCGGCGCGATCAAGGACGGGCTGACGCCCCTCCACGAGCTGCCGGAGTAGGGCGGGGTACGAGGCGAAGATCCGGGCGGAGGTTCCACGTATCCGGCGTGTTACGTCTGTAATTCAAATCACAGGCACACCAAGCCGGTTTTGGACAACCATTCGACCCTGCGACCAGTCCTCCTTTCGCGGTGAACCGGTCCCGTCCGGACCTCTCACCCCACCCCACACATCGCGTGCGCGCGGGCAGCCGGGGCCCCGGCTGCCCGCATCATCCTGAGAGAGGTACCACCCTATGGCCGTTTCGTCGGCGAAACGGCGGCACAAGGTCCGCAGGCGGGCCGACATGTCGCTCCTGGGCGGCATACGCCCGCCGATCGCGGTCCTCTCGGCCCTCCTGCTCGCGCTGGCCGGGCTCACGGCACTCGGGTTCGGCAAGCCGAACTACGAGCCCCTGCCCACGGCCGTACGCACCTCGCAGCAGCACTTCGCCGAGGACGGCGCCATCGCGTTGCGGGCGTCGCTCGACGAGTCCATCACCGACCTGAACCGGACCGCTTCGCTCTTCAACGCGAGCGACCCGGTCTCCGCCGACACGGTCCTCGACAAGCTGGGCAGCGTCTACCAGAAGTGGCGCGGCTCGGCCATCGTCGAGATCAAGTCCGGCAAGCTGCTCGCCGCGCGCGGTGAGAACGTGCCGCTCCTGGCGGTCGACCGGGAGAAGCTGTCCGACGAGGACGGCCTCGCCCCCCGGATGGTGCGGCTGAAGAACGGCGAGACCCGGCTGCTCACCTTCGCCCTGCTGTCGTGGGAGGGCCGGCCGCAGCAGCTGCTGGTCACCTCCAACAGCCTGAAGGTTCCCGGCATCAGCCTCGGCAAGTTCCGGGCGATCGCCGTGGTCGACTCCGGCGGCACGATCCTCAGCAGCGACGGACTCCGCGGTCCCGAGGACATCCCCTCGAAAACCGTCGAGGACGAGGTCAAGGAGACCAAGAAGCAGCTCGCCGCCTTCGCGAAGCTCGCCGCCGAGAAGTCCGCCGCGAACCCCATCACCACCAAGGAGCCCGGCTCCGGCGGGTTCTTCGGCGTCAGCGGCACCATGACCGGCTCCCGTATCAGCCAGGAGCGTCCGGTCGTCGGTTACGCCTCGCTCGCCGCGCCCGAGGCCGGCGAGTCCACCGACGCGACCAGCCTCGGACTGTCCGTGGTCACCCTGGTGACCGTCCCCGAGAACACCAGCCGGGTGACCGACCCGCTGTTCACCCTGTTGTCGGCCGCCGCGCTGATCGTCATCGGGGCGCTCGCCGTGGCGCTGCTGCTCGGTACGGTCCAGCGGCCGCTGATCCGGCTCTTCCTGGAGAGCCGCCGCCTCACCCGCGGCGATCTCACCCGGCCCGTGACCGTGCCCCGGTTCGGCGAGACGCGCCGGATCGGGGACGCGCTGGAGCGGCTGCGGCTGCAACTGCTCGGCGGTACACCCGCCGAGACCGGCGACGACGCCACCGGCCCCGACGGCGCCAAGCGGCGGCGCGGGCGGCGGGTGGGCACCCGCGCGCTGCTCGCCGGCTGCGGCATCCTGCTGCTCATCTGGTCCGCGCCGATGATGCTGCTCCTCAACCGCGCGGGCGACACCATCGTCGTACCGCAGCAGCTCGTCAACGACCAGCGCGACCGCAGCGACACCCTCGCCGACCGGGTACGCCGCGCCCTCAACGAGGGCCACGCCGACCTGCTGTCCGTCGCCACCCTCATCGGCGACCAGACCTCCCCCACCGACATGGCCACGGTCCTCGATCGCACCATGACCGAGCACCCGCGCTACCGCTCCCTGTACGTGCTCTCCCCCGACGGCACGGTCCTCGCCAAGGCGGGCGAGGACCCACAGCACCCCGGCGGCAAACGCGAGGGCAACGCCCCCATCGCCGTGCTCACCACCGACTCCAAGGAACCGCATATCGCCGGATACGCGGAACTGCCGGGCCGTGACGGCGCCGTCGTGGTCGGCGAGTTCCGCGTCGACTTCCTGAACTCGCTGCTCAAGCGCCCCGGCCTCGGCCAGGTGCGCGTCGTCGACGCCGAGGCCCGCACCCTGGGCTCGAACACCGGCTACCGCGCGTTCCAGAAACTGCCCTCCAGCAGACTCGACTCCCTGGTCGAGGCCACCGGCCAGAAGGTCGGCCTCAGCCCACGCCCCAGCGGAGTCCTCTTCCGCGACGGCGACGGCATCCAGATCGCCGCGGCGGCCCCGTTCGTCGGCGGCGGCGCCGCGAAGTCGCTCGGCTGGACCGTCGTCAGCTGGCAGCCCGCCTCCGCCCTCGACATCCCCGAGTACAGCGCGCAGAACCGCACGGTGCTCGCGGGACTGCTCGGGGTCACGGCAGCCGCCGCCTGTCTGGGCTGGCTGCACATCGTGGTCGTACGTCCGCTGCGCGAGCTGGCCAAACAGGCCGAGACCCTGGCCGACGGCGACCGCCGCACCGTCCTCTACCCGCGCCACCACGACGAGGTCGGGGCCATCGCACGCTCCCTGGAACTGCTGCGCCAGCAGCTCCAGGAGCAGCGCAGGCGCGAAGGCGCGCCGCCGGCCCTCGCCGAAAGGATCTGACCGACCGTGCTCTTCCTCTATTTCGTGCTGCTCGTCTGTAGCACGATCCTGTTGGTCGCCGGACTCGTCGAACAGCGACGGCACTTCACCAACCTGAACCGCATCCCCACCCGGGTACTGGTCAACGGCATCCGCGGCAAGTCGTCCATCACCCGGCTGTGCGCGGGCGCGCTGCGCGGCGGCGACCTGATCACGGTCGCCAAGACCACTGGTACGGCGGCCCGGTTCATCCACCCGGACGCGACCGAGGAACCCGTCTACCGCAAGTTCGGCATCGCCAACGTGGTGGAGCAGATCGGCATCGTGCGCCGGGCCGCCGCGTACAACCCCGACGCGCTGGTGATCGAGTGCATGGCCGTCATGCCCGCGCTCCAGGAGATCAACCAGTCCAAGCTGATCCGGTCCACGATCGGCGTGCTGTGCAACGTACGTGAGGACCATCTCGCCGAGATGGGCCCGACCCTCGACGACGTGGCGCGCTCGCTCTCCCGCTCCATGCCGGAGGACGGCATCTGTGTCACCGCGGAGAAGGACCGGTTCGCGATCCTCCAGGAAGAGGCCGACGCCCGGAACTGCCAGCTGATCTACGCGGATCCGGAGACGGTCTCCGACGAGGAGCTGCGCGGCTTCAGCTGGTTCACGTTCAAGGAGAACGTGGCCATCGCGCTGAAGGTCGCCGAACTGCTCGGGGTGGAGCGCGAGACCGCGCTCCAGGGGATGTACGACGCGCCGCCGGACCCGGGTGTCCTCTCCGTGGAGCGCTACCTCACGCCGGACGCCAAGCGGCTGCGGTTCGCGAACGTCTTCGCGGCGAACGACCCCGAGTCGACGCTGATGAACATCAACCAGCTGCTCGATCTGGGCGCGATCAACCGTCCGCTCCATGTGGTCATCAACTGCCGTCCCGACCGGGTCGAGCGCAATGGCCAGATGGGCGAGATCATCCCCGAGCTCCAGCCGGAGAAGGTCTTCGTCATCGGCCATCCGGCGAAGAGCGCCATCGACGCGATCCCGGCCGACTGGCGCTCGCGCGCGGTCGACCTCGGCGGCGACAAGCGCGATCCCGAGGAGTTCATGCGCGAGCTGCTCGGCATGCTCGGACCCGACTCCTCACTGGTCGCGATCGGCAATATCCACGGCCAGGGTGAGCTGCTGCTCGAACACCTGGCGGAGCTGCCGCCGGACGAGACGCCGGACCCGGAGGACGGGCCCGCGGGACCGCCCGCCGGCGGGACCGCATCGGCATCGGCATCGGCATCGGGACAGGCACAGGCACAGGCACAGGCACAGGCACAGGCGACGGAACCGCACATTCCGGCGCAGGCCCAGTCCCAGGCGCAGCCCCAGGCGCAGACATCGGCCGAGGGTCAGGTGTCGGACACCGTCGCCATCCCGGTCGTCTCCGCCGACGCCGCCCCCGGAGCCGCCCCCGGAGCCGCCCCACGGCAGAACCAGCAACCGCAGCACCCGCGTCACGAAGAGACGATGGCACTGACCCGTTACGCGCCGCGCCTCGACCCGTTCCAGCCCTACCCGGAGGCGTACGAGCAGCGCTACCAACAGCGTCCCGCCGCCGGACCGCCGCGTCAGCGCGGCCTGTTCGAACCCGTCCAGATGCCGGTCCAGACCCCCGAGCAGACGCCGGAGCACACGCCCGAGCAGACGCCGGAGCGGACACGGGACCAGCAGCCGGACCCGTACGACTCCGGCGACGCCGCGCAGCACCACTCCTCGCCCCGCCAGCAGCCGCACCAGCCCGAGTACCCCCAGCTCCCGCACTCCCCGGACCCCTCGCACTCCGTGGCGCCGCAGAACCCAGGAGAACCCCGTTGATCCCCGCAGTCCTCACCCCCGAGATCGCCGCGATCGGCATCGGTCTGGGCCTGATGTTCTCCCTGATCTGCTATCTCACGACCAACCTCTCCCCGGGTGGCATGATCACGCCGGGCTGGCTGGCGCTGACCCTCGTCGAGGACCTCCAGCGCGCCGCCATGGTCGTCGGCGTGACCGTACTGACGTATGTGGCCACGCTGGTCGTGCAGCGCTTCGTGATCCTCTACGGAAAGCGCCTGTTCTCCGCGGTCGTCATGATCGGTGTGCTCCTCCAGGGCACCGTGATGATCGTGCTCTCGCTCGAATTCCCGCTGATGTACGCGAACCAGACCCTCGGCTTCATCGTCCCGGGTCTGATCGCCTACCAGCTCGTACGCCAGCCCAAGGGCGCGACCATCCTCGCCACCGGCACGGTCACGCTCACGGCCTATGTAGTCCTCACCGCCGGCATCCTGCTCGGCGCCCTGCCGTCAGCCTGACCCGCCCATCCACGGGAGCCGATTCGTCATGAGTGCCAAGTCCAAGAAGCGGGGCCGCCCGGTCCTGCATGCCGCGACGGTCCTCGCGCTGCTGGCCGGCAGCGCCTATCTCACCGTCGAACTCCGCAAGGACGAGCAGGCGAAGGCGCCCGCCGTCCAGGCCATCACCGACATCCCCGCGCTGACGTCGGGCAACGGGAGCACGGCCGGCGAGCAGACCTGGGAGCGGCTGAAGAACCCGGAGCGCTCGGTGCTGCGCGGCGGCGACGGCGAGATCCTCGCCACCTTCACCGACAACGCGCGTACGGCGACCCTCACCGGCCCCAGCCGCACCTTCGACGAGCCCACGAACACCAAGTCCCGGGTGGTCACCGAGAACTGGGTGCGGCTGATGCCGGAGGCGTGGACGAAGGGCGCCGAGAAGGAGAAGTGGTTCAAGGACTGGTTCAAGGAGTTCTACGGCAGCGAGGAGGACGACATCTTCGCGTTCGCCTTCCAGTACGTCGAGGGCGCGCCCATCAAGAAGGACGACGAGGGCGTTCCGTACGCGGGCGACGCGTTCTTCGGGCCGATCGACGAGTCGAATCCCACGAACCGCCTGGAGCAGTCCGACTTCTACGACTACCTCGGCATCCCGTACACCTTCCGGGACGGCACCACCATGCAGCCGGAGCAGCCGAAGTACCGCGCGCTGGACTGCTCGGGCTTCATCCGGACGGTGTTCGGCTATCGCGCCCGCTACCCGCTGATGGGGACCGACAAGGTGGGCGACGGGCTGCCGCGCACCGCCAACGGCATGACGCGCTCGGACGTCGGCGTGGACATCTACAAGCTCCAGGGCCCCGCCCCCTGGTACACGCGGCCGGAGTCCACCAGCAAGCTCCAGCCGGGCGACCTGGTGTTCTTCAAGATGGACAAGCGGACCGGGAACCGGATGGACCATGTCGGCCTGTACATGGGCAACGACACCGACGGCCACCAGATCTTCGTCTCCAGCCGCAAAGAGGTCAACGGCCCGACGATCGGCGACCAGGGCGGCACCTCGCGCCTGGACGGGAACGGCTTCTACGCGGGGCTGCTGCGGGCGGCGAAGCGCCTCTGACGTACGGCGAGGGGGCGGGGGCCGGCCGTACGTACGGTCAGCCCCCGCCCCCTCGCCGTCGCCCTCGCCCTCGCCGTCGCCTCAGCGCAGCTCCTCCGGGCAGCCGGTCCCGCGCGGCAGTTGGTACGGCGCGGCCAGCCGGTAGACGCCGGGGCGCGGCGCCAGCAGCTCCGTCCACTCGTCGCCCTCCACGTTCGTCTCGGCCTTCAGCAGACAGCCGTTGGGGTTCGTGTAGACGTTGGGCCCGTCCTCGTCGGCCTTGGACGCCGCCGTCTCCTGCGGGGGCAGCACGCTCTTGCCCTCCTCGTCGACGAGTCCGAGCCACGGGGAGTACGGGATCCGGATCAGCACCCGCCCGGCCGACTTCACATGGATCGTCAGCTCGCCCGCGCCCGCCCGGTCCACCGTCGCGGGCGGATCGGCCAGCGGCATCGGGTCCTTGACGGCGAAGAGCTGCCAGTTGGAGTCGCCCCAGACCTGCTCCAGATAGGGCAGCCCCTTCCGCACGAGCTCGGCCTCCAGGCCCGCGCCCGAGTCGGGCTTGCCCTTGGGCAGCACCACATAGTGCACGGCCCAGCGGTCCAGCCAGCCGCGGTAGCTCTCGGCGGTCAGGGTGTCGTCGTAGAAGAGCGGGTTGCGCTCCATGTCCGCCTGGCGGTTCCAGCCGCGGGCGAGATTGACGTACGGAGCGAGCGCGGAGGCCTCGCGGTGGCTCCTGGCCGGTACGACCTCGACCCGGCCCTTCTCCGCGCCCGTCCGCTGCAACTGGTTGACCAGCGGCGCCAGCGCACGTGTCCAGGACGCGGTGGGCGCCGTACGCACCATGTCGTCGACGCCCTTGAACCCTATCCAGAAGTTGAGCCCGGCGAAGGCGATGACCAGCGCGTACCAGCGGCGGGAGCGCGGCGCCGTGTACGGCAGCGCGGCGAGCAGCACCACACCCGCGATGACCATCGCGAAGCGGGACACGTTGGACCCGATCTGCGAATCGATCACATAGGTCAGCAGCACCCCGACGCCGTAGACCGCCGCCGCGACCCGGACCGTCCGCCACTGACCGGGGACCAGCACGAACACGAGCACGGCGAAGAGGAAGGGCAGCGAGGCCGTCGCCACCGACATCGGCTGCGTCCCGGAGAACGGGAACAGCCAGGAGGACAGCGCCACCACGGCGGCCGGCGCGAGACCGAGCGCGTACGCGCCGGGGCGCCGCTTGTTGAGGAACAGCGCCGCCGCGACAACCCCGAGGAACAGCCCGGCCACCGGGCTCGCCGCGGTCGCGAGACCGGCGAGCGGGGCGGCGGCGACCGCCTTGGCCCAGCGCTTCGTCCGCCAGCGGTACGGCCAGCAGAACACCGCCGCGACGGCGCCGAGCGCGAACATCATGCCGAGGCCGAAGGTCACCCGCCCCGACAGCGCGTTGCAGAAGAACGCGAAGACCCCGGCCAGCGAGCACGCCACGGGGTTACGGACGGCCGGTACCCGGACCAGGATCAGTGACGTGAGGGCCGCGGAGAGGGTCCCGACGATCATCATCGTCGTACGGACGCCGAGAACGGACATCAGATACGGCGAGACCACGCTGTACGAGACCGGATGCATCCCGCCGTACCAGGCGAGGTTGTACGCGGAGTCGGGGTGCTGACCGACGAACTCGGCCCAGGCGTCCTGCGCGGCGATGTCGCCGCCGCTGTTCGCGAGGAAGAGGAACCACACCACATGCACGACGGCGGCGACGGCGGCGGTGAAGAGGACGGGATGACGGGCCACGCGGCCCCGCAGGCGCCCCCGGGGCCCCTCGGGTTCCTCTGGCCCCTCGGGCTCCTCTGGCCCCTCGGGTGGCGCGTCTCCGCGCGGCGCGGGCAGTCGTATTCGTGGCCGGGCGGGCCGGGCGGTGTCCCGCCCGGGTGAGGTGATGCCAACAGGCGGGGTGACGCCGTCGGGCGGGGTGACGCCGTCGGCGTGCGTCGGCTCAGTGGTGGTCACTGCGGCTCTCCACGTCTTTCCGTCTCACCGTTGTCCCACCCGGTGTGCCACCCCCGACATCCGGCAAGACGCCGTCCCCGCGTCCGGCGGTTGCCCGGGCGGCCGGCCGAGCAGATGCCTCATGCAGATGTCCGTTTCGGGACGCTAGCACGTGGCGGCGGCCGGGGAGGACGCCATTTCCGGCGCCTTCCCCGGCCGCCGGGCCCCGCAGGGCCGTCGGACGCGTGGTGGGGCCGGGTCAGCCGACCCGGGTGAGCTTCGCGCCGAAGCCCGGTTCCAGCAGCTCCTCCTGGAGCGCGACCGGCGCGGAGACCTTGCCGGCACCGGAGCCGACGGTGACCTCTCCGACGACCGTGCCGGAGGCGGCGGTGTGCGGCACCGGCTCCTTGCCCTCGGTGAGATGGAGCTTCACCTGAAGGCCGCCCCAGCCGACCGCCTTCAGGTCCTTGGTGGAGACCACGGGGGTCCGGCCGCCGAGGCCGTCGTCCACGTACCCGACGACGTCGCCCTTCTTGACCACCGTGGCGGAGGTGACGCCGTCCTGGGCGGTCTTGATCAGCTTGAGGCTGTTCTGGATCGCCAGCTCCAGTTTGTCCCAGAGCTTCACGGCGTTCTGAGCACCCATCACCATGCCGACGATCCGGCGGTTCTGACCGTCGATGATCGTGTTGGCGGACCACAGCAGATTGCCGCCGGCCGGGGTCGACGAGCCGGTCTTGATCCCGCTCACACCGGGCTCCAGCAGGATCGAGTTGTTGTTGATGATCAGGTTGTCGATGCCCGGGATCTCGACCTGGGGCAGATTCACGATCTCGCGGAAGACATCGTTCTGCATGACCGCCTTGCCCAGCTTCAACTGGTCGGTGGCGGTGGACACGGTGGAGGACTCCAGACCGCTCGGGTCCGTGTACGTCGTGTTCGTCATGCCCAGGTCCTTGGCGGCGGCGTTCATCTTCACGACGAACGCGGACTCCGACTTCGCGTCCCAACGGGCCAGCAGCCGGGCCGCGTTGTTCCCCGAGGGGATCATCAGCAGCTGGAGCATCTGCTTCTGGGTGAACTCCTGCCCTTCCCTTATCGGCGCGGTCGACTCGTCGGGACGGTTGGCCTCTTCGCCCGCCTTCTTGTCGACCTCGATCTTCGGGCCCACCTGCTCGCCCGTGATCGGGTGGTCCTTGAGGATCACGTACGCGGTCATCACCTTCGCCACACTCGCGATCGGCGCGGGCTTCTGCTGCCCGTACGTGCCGATCGTGCCGACGCCCTCGACCTCGACGGCGCCCTGGCCCTCGTCGGGCCACGGCATGTCGAGCTCGCCGCCCTCGAAGGTGAACGTGGGGTCGGCGGAGAGCGCGAGCGTGGGCGCCGGGAGCGGCCGTACGGCCTGTACGACCGCGAAGACGATCAGGGCGAGCACGACCAGAGGCGTGTAGATCTTGACCCGTCGGACGGCCGTACGGACCGGAGTCTCGGGCGGGGCGGGCTTGTTCGTCAGCTCGGCCAGCAGATCGAGCGGGGGCATGGGCGGCATCGGCTGTTGCCGGGTCCGCTCGGCCGCCTCGGGGAGCGGGGTGGGCGCGGACGGGGACTGCGACGGCGACGGGTACGACGACCGGGGCGGAGACACGGGGCCGGGCGGCAGGTCGTCCCGGCGCAGCGGTACGAACGTACTGGTCCGCTCGGCCGCCGACTCGGGCCGCTCACCGGCCCGTTCCTCGGGCTTCCCGGTCGGCTCGGCCTTCTCCTCGGCCTTATCCCCGGTCTTTTCCCCGGCTTTCGCCCCGGCCTTCTCCCGCACCGTGAGCGTGGTGGTGACCTGATCGACGGCTGGCCTCGGAAGCGTCTTGAAGACGGCGGTGGGCTGGTCGACGGGCGTGGAGTCCGCGGAGGGGGCTTCGGTGTCGGCCGGGCCGTCGTCGGCGTTGGCGGCGGCGTCGGTGTCGGTGTCCTCGTCGGAGGTGTCGTTCTTGGAGGTGTCGTTCTTGGAGTCCGGCTCGGGCGTCTTCTTTCCGGCCTCTTCCACATCGTCGGCCGTGTCGACCGTGTTGGCCTTGTCGGCCTTGTTGGCCTGTGCCGCATCGACGTCGGTGTCCGTGTCGGCGGACACCGACTCCTCGGCACCCTTGGCTTCCTCCGAATCCCCCGCCTTCGCGGACTCGGCCTTCGGCGGCTCGGGGGCCGGAGTTATGCGGCGACCGTCCGACACGTGCGCGTCCCCGGCCTCCTCGGACTCTTCGGACTCCTCCGTACGATTCGCGATCGCAACCTTTGTCGACACCGCCGAGCCGGAGTCCCGCTCCGCCCGCCCCGCCTCATCGGCCGCCGTTGTCGCCGGTTCTCGGAAGACCGCGAGCCGCGGGTCCCGCTCCCCCGTGACCGTCTCCCCCGATGACTTCCGCTGATCCGACTTGCCGGGGGACTCGCCCGCCACCATGTCTCCTTCATGTCTCATCCGACGTACCGCACTGTCCGAAGCATCTATCAGTGTCCTGCTCTGAGACCTCGGCCAACGTGCTAGACGAGAACGACATACATAACGGTTCCCGCACAAAGCACCCAGGCACCCTCGACAGACCAATGTGAGAGGGGTCACCCTGTCATTCATCCACGCGGGGAGGCATGGATGGGCAGGAGCCGCAGAACAATTCCGGAGGAGCTTCTGCTGCTCGCTCTGGACCCGGCCACGGGTACCACAGCGCAGCCGCAGTCGCTCGACCTCGGCCTGGCCGGAGCACAGCTAGTAGAGCTGGCTCTGGCAGGACGGATAGCCCCTGACGGGGATCGTATCGCCGTGGTGATGCCACGGCCGACCGGAGATCCGACTCTGGACTCCGCACTGGAGCTGCTGCGCAGACGCGGCAGCCCGGTCCGGGCCGTCCACTGGATCGGCGGGCCCCGCCTGGGGCTGCGCCAGACGTATCTCTCGCATCTGGAGCGGTGCGGCATGGTGCATGCCGTCGAGGGCCAGATGTGCGGAGTGCTGCCGACGACTCGCTACCAGGCGACGGAGACGGCGATCAGCCGGGAGATCAGGTCCCGGCTGGACAGTGCGATCCGCACCGGCGTACCGCCGGACCCGCGGACCGCGGCGCTCGCCGCGCTGGCCCACGCGGTCGGACTCGGCAAGCACCTCTACCCCGGTAACGAGGGGCGTTCGTCGCGCTCCCGCCTCCGGGACCTGATCAGGCATGACCCGATGGGCGGTCTCGTGGCACACGCCGTGATGGACGTCCAGAACGGTGTGGGCGCACAGCCACGCCGTAATCCCGCCCAGGGCGCCCCCAGCGCCCCGGGTGGCGGACGAACCCCGGGGGCCGTGCCGATGCAACCGCATCACGGCGGCATGGCCCGCGTCCCGGCGCACTGAACGACGCGCACATCCGCAGCACCTCAACACCCTCAACACCCGCAGGAACCGCCAACACCGCAGTCCGCCGCACCGACGTCCCCAGAGCCGGTCCGGGAGCCGCACAAAACGCGCGGGGCAGTCAGACCACACCAGTCTGACTGCCCCGCGCGTCGCGTACCGGCCCCCTGATGGCCTTCTGACGGCTCCCTGACGGCTCTCTGACGGCCCCTGGCGGGCCCCTGACGGCCTGTGGGCGATCAGCCGGGGCCCGGGGGTGGGTCGGAGTCCGTTCCGGCGCGGGGGCGCTCGCACCGGCGCGCGGGGAACCGCGCAGACCGGTCCATTCGTCTCTGTGGCCATTTTCCAGCGCAGTCACGGCATTTGGTGGCAGTCTGCTGAGCGGTAGATACGTACAGCTACGCAGCCGGAGGTGCAGTTTCCGTGGCGTCCAACGTCAATCCCACCGTCAGGCGACGCCGATTGGGCCAGGAGTTGCGCCGGCTCCGCGAGCTGAAGGGCATGACGGCCGAGGAGGTGGCGGAGCGCCTGCTGGTCTCCCAGTCGAAGATCAGCCGCCTGGAGAACGGCCGCCGTTCCATCAGCCAGCGCGACGTCCGTGACCTGTGCGGAGTGTACGAGGTCGAGGACCAGCGCATCGTGGACTCGCTGATGCAAATGGCCAAGGACTCCCGTCAGCAGGGCTGGTGGCACGCCTTCGGCGACATCCCGTACAGCGTGTACATCGGTCTGGAGACGGACGCGGCGTCCTTGCGGGTGTACGAACCCCAGGTCGTCCCCGGGCTGCTCCAGACCCGGCCGTACGCGGAGGCGCTCATCAACGGCGCGCTGCCCGAATCCCCGGTGCTCGACGTCGAGAAGCGTGTCGGGGTCCGACTGCGACGGCAGGACCGCATCAGCACGCCCGAGGACCCGCTGCGGCTGTGGGCGGTGGTGGACGAGGCGGCGCTGCGCCGTCGGGTCGGCGACCGGCAGCTGATGCGTGAGCAGTTGGAACACCTCGTCGAGCAGTCACAGCTCCCGCATGTGACGGTGCAGGTGCTGCCCTTCGACATGGGCGCGCATCCCGGAATCACCGGGCATTACGCGATTCTTGAATTCCCGGACGCCTCGGACTCCAGTGTGGTCTACATCGAGGGTGTGACGAGCGATCTCTATCTGGAGAAGGCGAATGATGTGCAGCGCTACAGCGTGATGTACGAGCACTTGCGCGCACAGGCCCTGAACGCCGATCAGACCCGGCAGTTCATCGCGGATATCGCCAAGGACTACGCCCGCTAAGGGCTGTCCCGTAATCCCTGGTGGATCAGCGCGCGGCGTCAGATGCGGTGCATCGCAAGGCGGAGGGGCGCTCGCATACTGGACGTATTCGGGCGCTCCGACAACGCGGCGAGGTGCCGTAGCTGTCGTCGCGCGCCCGCCGGGGATTACGGGACAGCCCTTAGCGGACCCCGAGTCCGAGCGGGCTTTCGAGCCGTATACCGGCTGCCGGATCCGGAGGACGACCACCGGCGGCCGGTCGGTGATTGACCGGTGGCCGATCAGCTACCTCAACGGAGCCCGCCACCAAGGCATTTGCGTGAAATGTCGAATACGCCCACTTCCCCGCCCCGAGCCAGGGGAAGGTACACCTCCGCTAACCGGATGCGGAAGACCCCCAGGGGATAAGCCATCAGGACGAGTGAACGCCCGTCCCGCCCATGGAGTGGGGCTAGTAGCGTCGATCATGCCAGCAGGAAGTTGGCGCTATTTCACCCCCATTGCTGAACCGGAGCGAACATGGCAATTCTTCAGGGCGCTACGGACACGTGGATCAAGTCCTCGTACTCCGGCGGAAACGGCGCGTGCGTAGAGGTCAAGTCCCCCGTCGTCCAGGCCATTGCCGTCCGGGATTCGAAGGACCCCGAAGGGCCCTCGATCTCCTTTGTCCCCACCTCATGGAATGCCTTTGTGCAGGAAATGAACAAGGGCGCTTTCGACCTCGGCTGAGGTCATTGGGCGCCCTGCACCCGCACCACGGAAAGAGCCCTCTCGACCGGTCCGCCGTCCTGGCCGAGGGGGCTCGGCCATGCTCGGCGCCGGCTTCCCCGCCCTCTCCGCTTCTTCTTCCGCTCTTCCACGCCCTCGCATTCCCGGCCGCATGGGACCCGCATCCCGTGCGGTCATTTTCGTTGTGGCCGAAGCCTGACGAAGTGCTCGCTCATCGTGTGGGCGTCGTCACGTTCACGACAACGCCCCAACAGGTCAAGAACAAGTAAAATCGTTCGAAGTTCTGACCTGAGTTCACATTTATGACCGGCGGAACCCTTGACCAGCCGCCGCGCCAGGCGGTTCAATCCCCGAAGTCCCCGCTCCCGCACGGGGAACCGGCGACCGGACGAACCGACGAAGAGCACTCGACGTTCATAAGGCGGACCCCTGGAGGGGGCACATGAACAGCCTCGACTGGATCGTGCTCATCGCATACTTCGGTGTGATGGTCGCGATCGGCCTCTGGTCGCACAAGCGCGTGGACAACGTCAGCGACTTCTTCACCGCCGGCGGCAAGATGCCCTGGTGGCTTTCCGGTATCTCGCACCACATGTCCGGTTACAGCGCGGTGATGTTCACGGGATACGCGGGCATCGCCTATGTCTACGGTGTCACCTCATTCGTGACCTGGTCACTCCCGATCGCCATCGGCATCGGGATCGGCGCCAAGCTCTTCGCGCCCCGGCTCAACCGGCTGCGCTCGCGACTCCATGTCGCGTCGCCGCTCGAATACCTCAAGAACCGCTACGACCTGAAGACACAGCAGGCGCTCGCCTGGTCGGGGCTGCTGCTGAAGATCGTGGACGTGGGCGCCAAGTGGGCGGCCATCGCCACCCTGCTCTCCGTCTTCACCGGGATCTCCCTCAACCAGGGCATCCTCATCACCGGTGTCATCACCGGTATCTACTGCACCGTCGGCGGGCTCTGGGCCGACGCCCTCACGGAGCTGGGGCAGTTCATCATCCAGCTCTTCGCCGGTATCGCGATGCTCGTCGCCGTCATGGGCGAGCTGGGCGGCTTCAGCTCCCTGTGGACGGTCTGGGACAAGCTCCCCGAGGGGCACGCCGAACCGACGGCCGGGCCGTACACCGTGACGTTCCTGCTGGCCTTCCTCTTCATCAAGATGTTCGAGTACAACGGCGGCATGTGGAACCAGGCCCAGCGCTACATGGCGACGGCCAACGCCCGTGAGGCGACCCGCTCGGCCCGGCTCTCCGCCGTCCTCTGGCTCGTCTGGCCGCTGGTCCTCTTCTTCCCGATGTGGTGCGCGCCGCTGCTGGTGGAGGCGCAGAAGCCGGACGCCTCCGACTCGTACGCCCTGATGACCGAACAGCTGCTGCCGCACGGTCTGCTGGGCCTGGTCATCGTCGGCTTCTTCTCGCACACCATGGCCATGTGCTCCTCCGACGCCAACGCCATCGCGGCGGTCTTCACCCGGGACATCGCGCCCGTCGTCTCGAAGGCGGCACGCGGCTGGTCGGAGAGGGCGGGGCTGATGGCGGCGCGGCTGTCGACGATCGCGTTCCTGGCCCTGTCGATGGCGATCGCCACACAGGTCAACTCGCCGACGTTCAAGGACATCATCACCGTCGTGATCAAGTGGGTGGCCGGGCTGATGGGCCCGATCGCGATCCCGTTCATGCTCGGTCTGCTCAAGCCGTTCCGCCGGTCGGGACCGACCGCGGCGCTGGTCAGCTGGGCCCTGGGGCTGCTGGCCTTCTGGCTGGTCAACTATCCCGTCAACTGGAGTGTCGACGGCGGTGTGCCCCTCCAGTACCAGGTATCGGTCCCGCTCGCGGTCTCGCTGGTGCTCTACATCGTGATCGGTTTCCTGAAGCCGGAGGAGTCCGAGGAGCGCGATGTGCTGCTGGCCCGGATCAACGGGGAGGGCGGCGGCGACGGTTCCGAACTGACCGCGGCC
The DNA here is from genome assembly GCF_040303865.1 of Streptomyces sp. NPDC094034. Taxonomy (NCBI): domain Bacteria; kingdom Bacillati; phylum Actinomycetota; class Actinomycetes; order Kitasatosporales; family Streptomycetaceae; genus Streptomyces; species Streptomyces sp. NPDC094034. Next base: position 214,395 of record NZ_JBEOUD010000002.1, read on the forward strand.
TCGCTGCGGGTGCCCGCGCCCGCCGAGCCGGGTGACGCGAAGACGACGGACAGGAAGGGCTCGGACGGCTGAGGAGCCCGGGGGGGCCGCCGTGCGGCGGGCAGGGGCGTACGTACGCGAGTACGTGACGTTTCTGCCCGCCGCACCGTCGCGTCAGGACCTCGCGTCAGGACCTCACGTCAGGCCCTCGCGTCAGCCGCGCGGATAGCGGATGAGCCAGCCCGAGGCCGCGGTGCCCGGGCTGTGCAGCGCCGGGCCCTGGGTCATCTCCATCGCGAAGTCGTCGGCGATCTCCAGCAGGGTCGGCCGGCCCTCCAACTCCGCCAGCCACGCGGGCGGCAGCGCCGTCTCGCCGTGGAGCGCGCCGAGCAGCGCGCCGCAGAGCGTGCCGGTCGCCGCCGACGGGCCGTCGTGGCTGACGGCCAGGCGCAGCCCCTGGCGGATGTCCTCGGCCACCAGAGCGCAGTAGACGGCGACGGCGAGCGCCGACTCCGCGGTACGTCCCTCGCCGAGCGCGGCGATCCGTTCCGGGCCCGGGATCCCCTGCCGTACGGCGCCGAGCGCCTGCTGAAGGGCGTCCGCGACCGGCTGGTGCCCCGGGCGCGGGGTGAGCTGGGCGAGGGCGCGCTGCACGCCCGCGTCCAGCGTCTCGCCGCGTGCCAGGGCGTGCACGATCACCGCGAAGGCGCCCGCCGACAGATACGCCCCCGGGGAGCCGTGCGTCTGTACGGCGCACTCCACGGCGAGCTGGCACACCAACTGCGGCTCCCAGCCCACGAGCAGCCCGAACGGCGCGGACCGTACGACGGCGCCCGAGTCGCGCGCGATGGTGTTCTTGGGCTTGTCCAGTGTGCCCATGATGGTGTCGCCGAGCCCGGTGAGACAGGAGATGGTCGGGTCGCGGCGCGCGTACAGCCACTCCTCCTGGGCGAGCCAGCCGCCGTCCTTACGACGCAGATCCGGCCCCCAGTCCCGCTGGGTCGCCGCCCAGCGCAGATGCGCGCGGTGCACATCGGTCGGCGGATGCCAGGCGCCGGTGTCCCTGCGGACCTGGGCGCGGATCAGCCCGTCGACGGTGAACAGGGTCAGCTGCGTCGCCGCGCCGACCGCGCCGCGGCGGCCGAAGGCGGGCACGAAGTCGTTCACGGCGCCCTCCCCATGGGCGGCCCTGATCTCGTCGAGGGTGAGCGCGGAGACCCCGGTGCCGAGCGCGTCCCCGATGGCACCGCCGAGCAGACAGCCCCGCACCCGGCTGCGGAAATCCTGCTGCTCCGCACGGCCCCAGATGGCTCCGGACGGTGTGCTCACGCGCCACTCCCTCCCCTGTGCCTCCGAGCGATCGCACAAACTGCGCAGCACTGTAATCGACCGGGAACAGCGGGTTGAGGGCGCGCTTCGCGCTGTCTGGCGCGGGGCGGGGCGGTATGGGCGGCGGACGCCCGGCAGGTCGGTTTTGGGCGGCCGGGACGGGTGCGAAGGTTTCGTGACGGTTACGCGGCGCCCGTCGTGCGGTGCTGTCCGGAGGCCGGGGTCATGCGGACGCCGGGCCGTGGCCCGGACTCTCGCCCGGCCGTATGGCGGGCCGCATGGCGGGCCACTCCAGATGGGTGGCGGCGCGCAGCAGCCATTCGACCGGCCCCATCCGGAACCGCCGCATCCACCAGGCGCTCCACCCCACTTGTACGGAGTAGATGGCGACCGCGATGACGAGGACCACCGCGTACGGCACCCGGCCGATGAGCCCGAGGCCGATCCCCGTGAAGATCAGTACGCAGAGCAGCGACTGGCTCAGATAGTTGGTCAGCGCCATCCGTCCCGGCCGGGCGAGCACCTCGGCCAGCCGGGCGCCGCGCGCGGTCCTGAACACGCGCAGGAGCGTGGCGACATACGCGGCGGTGAGGAACGGCGCGCTCACGAGGTGCGCGGCGTTGGCGAAGAGGTTGTCGTGCCCGCCGAGGGTGTAGAACAGCGATCCCGCCAGCCCGACCGGGAAGCCGATGAGCTGGATGAGCCTCAGTTTTCCCTCCTGGGCGGCGGGGTCGGCGAGGACGCGTCGCTTGCCCGCGGCCAGCCCCACCAGGAAGGCCGAGAACGCCAGCGGCCCCTGGAAGAGCAGGATCAGCGGGAACGACGTCCCCAGCGAGGAGATCCGTTCGCCGATGACCGACCCGAGACCGCCGCGCATCGCCTCGGTGCCCGCCCTGCCGTCGGCGAGCATCCTGGCCTGTTCGGCGGCGGTGGGGGTCGCGGAGGCACCGTCGATGACCATCACGAGGACGGCCACGGTCAGGAACAGCAGCGCGATCGTGCCGGTGATGATCCCGGCCACCCATAGCGCGCGGCGCGGCGAGATGCCGCGCACCAGGAAGAGCAGCAGACCGAGCACGGCGTAGGTGACGAGGATGTCGCCGTAGAACAGCAGGACCGCGTTGGCGACACCTATCAGGAACAGCCCCCCGAGCCGACGCAGAAAGCGGGGGCGGAAGGTGAGCCCGCGCGCGGCGGCGGAGTTGATCTGGAGGGTGAAGCTGTAACCGAAGAGAAAGGCGAAGAGGAGATAGAACTTCGACTCGAAGACGAACCGGACGACGTTCTGGGCGACATCGTCGTGCCAGGCGAGCCGGGCCGGATCGGGCACGTCCAGCAGGGTGTAACCGCTGGCGAAGAACGGGATGTTGACCATCAGGATGCCGAAGAGCGCGAAGCCGCGCAGCGCGTCGACATCCGCCAGCCGCGCGGTCGCGGACCTGCCCGGAACGGCGGCGGTGTCGGCGGCCTCGGCGGCGGTGTCGGCGGCCTCGGTGGGGGGATCGGTGGGGGACGGTGGCGTCATACCGTACGACGGTACGGTCGGCCGCCGGGGCGCCGCATCCGACCAAAGTAGATCCCCGGGATCCTTCTGTCTCTCACGGAGCGTGCTCCGCTCCGGCTCACGCCCAGCGGGCGGCGAACGCGTCGCGCGCGGCGATCCCCCGGGCGACGCGGGGGCGGAGGCGGGCGGTGTCGACACCGGGGGCGCGCAGCAGTTCTTCGAGGTGGCCGACCAGGTTCGCGAGGTCGTCCCATTCGGCTTCCATGGCGAGCAGCGCGGCGAGCGAGGCGTCCAGCGCCTCCCAGTCCCCGCGTACGGCCGCGCTCAGCATGGCCACGTAGGCGGGCATCTCGGACGAGGGGTCCGCGGTCTCCGCCAGCCGTCGTGCCAGCTCCCGCCACGCCGGGTCGCCGGCGGCCGCGCCCTCGCTCCCAGTCACCGTCAAGGCCCGCTGGAGGGCGCCGTACAGCGGCACGTCGACGCTGTACCGCTCGGCCGCCGCACGTGCCGCGGCCCACTGCCCGGTCCTGCGCAGCGCCTCGCAGCGATCGGCCAGGTCCTCGATGTCGGCGTCGGCCAACTCGGCCAGCAGACGGAGCGCTTCCTCGGGTCTGCCGAGGTTCAGGCTCACGCTCACCGCCTTGCGCCTGGCATGGTCCGCGGTGGCGTCCAGGGCGACGCACCTTCCCAGATCGGCCAGCGCCTGCTCGGGACGGCCCACGGCCAACCTCGTCCCCGCTCGCCAGTAGTACGCCCACGCGTAGTCCGGATCGATCTCCAGGACCCGGTCCAGATCCGCGAGGGCGTGCCCGTAGCGGCGACGGGCGTGGTGGGACCTGCCGCGCAGCGCGAGCGCCCAGGTGTCGGGCCCTTCGGCCAGCACCTCGGTGAGATCGGCGATGGCCTCTTCGTGCAGTCCGGCGCGCCGCCGCGCCTCTCCCCGCTCCAGCCGGATCCACCGCAGGCGCGGCTCGGCCTCGACGGCACGGTCCAGGTCGGTCAGCCCGCCCGCGGCGTCGTCCAGTTCCTGACGCAGCCGGGCACGGTGCACCAACGCCCAGGCATAGTCGGGGTCCGAGGCGATCGCACGGTCCAGATCGGCGCGCGCCTGCGTCTGCTCGCCCAGCAGATGGCGGACGGCCCCTCGGCCCGCGCGGGCCGAGATATGACCTGCGTCGATGGCCAGGGCCCGGGTCAGCTCCCGTTCCGCCTCCTCGTTCCGGTCGGTGAGCCGGTACGCCTCGCCGCGCTCGGAGGCGATCCAGGCGCTGTCCGGCGCCAGTTCGACCGCTCGGTCGAGATCCGCGAAGGACCGGTCGGACTCCCCGATGTCGCGCAGCACGCGGGCCCGCCGGGCCAGCGCCCACAGATACTCGACGTCCAGCTCCAGGGCGCGGTCGAGATCGGCCAGCGCGGCGGAGTGCCGTCCCAGTCCGTGCTGGGCGACGCCCCGGCAGGCCAGGGCGTACGCGTTGGTCGGGTCGAGCGCGAGGGCACGGTCCAGCAGTTCGACGGCTTCCTCGCGCCTGCCGGCCAGTCGCAGCGTCTCCCCGTACTCGTCGAGGATCCACGGGGTGTCCGGGGCCAGTTCGTCGGCCCGGCGCAGATCGGCCAGGGCCCTCACCGGATCGCCGTTCAACTGATGGGCCTGACCGCGGCCGTAGTGCGTCGTGGGCTCGTCCGGATCGAGCGCGAGCGACCGGTCGTATTCGGCCAGTGCCTGTGCGTACTCGCCCGCGCCCCGCAGTTCCCGCCCCCGTACGGTGTGCGCCGCCGCGCGCCCCCGGGTGTCCAGACCGTTCCCGTCGAGCAGCAGCCCGAGGGCCGCCCGTATCCCCTCTTCCTCGTCGTCGAGCGCGGCCGTCAGCCGCCGCCCCCAGTCACGGGCCACCGCGTCATCGGTGTCCTCGCCGGCCTCGGCCAGCACCTGTGCGGCGCGGCGGGCCGCCGCCTGGCTCTCCCGGCATCCCTCGACCACGTCCCGCAGCGCCTCGGCGAGCGCGGCGCGCGGACCGGCGCACAGCGCGTGGTACGTCTCCTCGAAGCGCTGCGCGCGCCACTGCGCGCTCTCCCACACCTCGTCGGCGCGCAGACCCGCTTCCGTCTCCTCGCGCCAGCGGGCGAAACATCCGGCGAGCGCCGCGTGCCGCTCGCTCCAGCCGCGCGGCGAACGGGTGCGCTGCAAGCGCAGCATGGGGGCGCGGACCACCCCGTGGTACGCGACGCCCGTGTCCTTGCGGGTGACGAAGGGCAGGGCGCGCAGCCAGTCGTAGAGCCCCGCCGCGTCCTCCGGCGCCGCCGCCCGGAAGATGTCCTCGTCCAGCCGGCGGGGCAGGGCACAGGCGAGGGCCGCGGCTCTGCGTACCGGGTCCTGCTCCCATTTGAGGAAGCGTTCGACGGCGGTGGCGCTGGGGTCACCCACGTCGGCGCGGTCGGCCGGCTGGTTCTCGGCGAGGGTGGAGACCAGGACGGGCAGACCGCCGGAGAGCCGCAGCACCTCCTCGACCACGGTTTCGTCCGTGACGTCCTTGGCCGTGAGCAGTTGGCGCGCCTCGTGCTCCGTGAAGGGTTCGAGCCGCTGGTCGGTCATGAAGTCCGCGAAGCCGCCCCAGCGCGCGGCGTCGAACGGGCGCTGCCCCGCGAGGGTGACAATGACCTGGGCGGGCAGCGCGCCGTACCGTTCCGTCGTCATCAGGTCGCGCAGCCACGCGTCCAGAAAGGGCGCGGTGCGTTCGTACGTGTCGAAGAAGAGCGCGATCCAGGGGACGCGTCGGGCGACCTCGGCCAGCTCGGTGACGAGTACGGGGGTGAGCACCCGGTCCGGCGCCAGCACGAGCTGTACGTCCTCCTGGTCGCGGAAGCGCGCGCTCAGCGTGGCCCGCAACCGGTCGGCCCCCGCCGCGAGTTGTGCGGTGTCGAGCGCTCCGGCGAAGGCCCCGACGACCGGCACCATGCCGAGCCCGATGACGCCCGCCGTCACCGCGGCCGTGCTCGCGGCCGACGGCTGGGGCGGCTGCCGCGGTCCCACGGACTGCGGGAACTGCGGGAACTGCTGCGACTGCGGCGACTGCGGCTCCGTCTGATCGACGAGCGCGACCGACGAGGACTCCGCCTCGTGCCGCCGCTGCCGGTAGGTCGCGAGCAGCCGGTCCAACTGCTTCAGTGGCTGCCCTTGTCCGGCGAGCTGTTCGCCGAGCACGGCCATCGCCTCGGGGACACTGCTCACGGACTCGTCGATGTAGCAGGTCAGGGCCCCGCGTTCGCGCGCGGTCTGTTCCAGCTCCCGTACCAGGAACGTCTTTCCCACCCCCGCGTTGCCGTGGATGTGGAAGAGAAAGCGATGCCGGTCGTCGTCCGGCGGGACGTCGAAGTTGGCGCGGAAAGCGCCCAGCTCGTCACGGCGCCCGACGAACCGCGCCCTGCGACGCCGCCTGATCAGCTCGGCCATCGACACCTGTGCTCGCGCCACGCGCCCCTCCACGTCCCCCGACGAAGGGCCCCGTACGACCCGGCCACCCAGTCTGGCAGGAGCGACAGCGGTTCGGCATGGTAAGGGCGTTGACCGCGACAAGCTCGACGCAGGGCGACAAGCTCGACGAGGGAGACGCAGGGCGCCGCCGGGCGCCGCAGGGCGACAAGTACGTCGCTCAGCCGTCCTCGCCGCGTACGGGCAGCAGGGGCAGCAGCTCCGGCAGCTGCCCGTCCGACGCCGCCGCCGTCCGTACCCGCTCCTCCGGGACCTCGCCGTACAGCGTCGTACGCGGCTTCGCCGGACGGCCCGCCGCGTCCGCGATGGCGATGAGGTCCTTGACCGAGCGGTACGAGCCGTAACTGGACCCGGCCATCCGGGAGATGGTCTCCTCCATCAGCGTGCCGCCCAGATCGTTCGCACCGGAACGGAGCATCTCCGCAGCGCCCTCCGTGCCCAGCTTCACCCAGCTCGTCTGGATATTGGTGATGTGGGGGTGCAGGAGGAGCCTGGCCATCGCCATGACCGCCCGGTTGTCGCGGTCCGTCGGGCCGGGGCGTGCGATACCGGCCAGATAGACCGGCGCGTTGGTGTGGATGAAGGGGAGCGTCACGAACTCCGTGAAGCCGCCGGTCTCCTGCTGGATCCGGGCGAGCGTACGGAAGTGGCCGAGCCAGTGGCGCGGCTGGTCGACATGGCCGTACATCATCGTGGAACTGGACCGGATACCCAGTTCATGCGCGGTCTTGACGACCTCGATCCACGTCGCCGTCGGCAGCTTGCCCTTGGTGAGGATCCAGCGCACCTCGTCGTCCAGGATCTCCGCCGCCGTGCCCGGGATCGAGTCGAGCCCGGCCTCCTTCGCGGCCGTCAGCCACTCGCGGATCGACAGGCCGGTGCGCGAGGCGCCGTTGACGACCTCCATCGGGGAGAAGGCGTGGATGTGCATACCGGGGACGCGTTCCTTCACGGCTCGCGCGATGTCGAAGTACGCCGTGCCGGGGAGGTCCGGGTGGATTCCGCCCTGCATGCAGACCTCGGTGGCCCCGACCTCCCACGCCTGCTGCGCGCGGTCGGCGACCTGGTCCAGGGAGAGGGTGTACGCGTCGGCGTCCGTGCGGCGCTGCGCGAAGGCGCAGAAGCGGCAGCCGGTGTAGCAGACATTGGTGAAGTTGATATTGCGCGTGACGATGTACGTGACATCGTCGCCGACCACGTCCGCGCGCAGCTCGTCGGCGATGCGGGTCAGCGCGTCGAGCGCCGGGCCGTCCGCGTGGAGGAGCGCGAGCGCCTGGTCGTCGGTGAGCTTCTCCGGGTCGTCGGCGGCCTGGGCCAGGGCCGACCGTACGTCCGTGTCGATACGGGAGGGCACCATGCCGGGGGCCGCGGCCTCGCGCAGCGCCTCCCAGTCGCCGTACACCTCGTCGAAGTCGTCGCGCCGGTCGGTGGTGCGGCCGTCGGTGTCGATCGTGCGGTGCAGATCCGTACGGCCGGTGGCGGTGAAACCCTCGTCGGGCTCCTGCCAGGGCAGCCCGGCCGGCCGCGTGTCGTCGCGGGCGAGGCCCGTCTCCGGATCGGCCAGCGCCCGTACGTGCGGCATCAGCCGCGGGTCGAGCCAGGGCTCGCCGCGCGCCACGAACTCCGGGTAGATGGTGAGCCGCTCGCGCAGCGCGAAGCCGGACTCGGCGGTACGCGCGGCCAGTTCGTCGATGTGCGGCCAGGGGCGTTCCGGGTTGACATGGTCGGGGGTGAGGGGCGAGACGCCGCCCCAGTCGTCGATGCCCGCGCCGATGAGCAGCGCGTACTCAGCGTCCACGAGATTGGGCGGGGCCTGGATACGGGCGGCGGGGCCGAGAACATGCCGGGTCACGGCGATGGCCGCCGCCAGCTCCTCCAGCTCGGCGTCCGGCATCCCGCGCATCGCGGTGTCCGGCTTGGCCCGGAAGTTCTGGACGATGACTTCCTGGATGCCGTGGTACGCCCGCTGGACGCGCCGGAGCTCGAAGAGGGCGTCGGCGCGCTCCTCGTACGACTCCCCGATCCCGATCAGCACGCCGGTGGTGAACGGGACGTTGGAGCGGCCCGCGTCCTCCAGTACGCGCAGTCGTACGGCGGGCTCCTTGTCGGGCGAGCCGTGGTGCGGGCCGCCGGGCTCGGACCACAGCCGGGTGGCGGTGGTCTCCAGCATCATGCCCATGCTGGGCGCGACGGGCTTGAGCCGCTGGAGATCGGTCCAGGACAGGACGCCCGGGTTGAGATGGGGCAGCAGCCCGGTCTCCTCCAGGACGCGGATCGCCATGGCGCGGACATACGCGAGGGTGTCGTCGTACCCCTCGGCCGCCAGCCACTCCCGGGCCTCGGGCCACCGGTCCTCCGGCTTGTCGCCGAGCGTGAACAGCGCTTCCTTGCAGCCGAGCGCGGCGCCCTGACGCGCGATCTCCAGGACCTCGTCCGGGGAGAGGAACATGCCGTGCCCGGCGCGGCGCAGCTTGCCGGGCACGGTGACGAAGGTGCAGTAGTGGCACTTGTCCCGGCACAGCCGCGTGAGCGGGATGAAAACCTTGCGGGAGTACGTGATGACGCCCGACCGGCCGGCCGCCGCCAGCCCCGCGTCCCGCACCCGCGCGGCGGAGGCGGCGAGATCGGTGAGGTCGTCGCGGCGCGCCTGGAGCAGCACGGCGGCCTCGGCGACATCCAGCGCGACCCCGTCCCGCGCCCGCTTGAGCGCACGCCGCATGGCGTTGGCGGTGGGGGCCACCGTCCCTCCGGTGGGTGCCACCGCACCTCCGGTGGGGGCCACCGCACCTCCGGTGGGGGCCACCGCACCTCCGGTGGGGGCCGGTTGTCCGGGGTGTGCCGGTTGCTCTGGCTGTGCCGGTTGTCCGGGGTGTGCCGGTCGTACGGTCCGCTCTCCGGCGGGTCGGGGGGTCGTCGGTCGTCCTGTTCCGGATTCCTCAGGCACGCGGATCGTCATCCTCCGAGAATACGTTCGGTCGGGCGCCCCACCAGGGGACGGGGGACGCGGGTCATGGGTGGCAGCCCGGGGCGAGGGCCGAACGGGCGGGCCGGGCCACCCAAGGAATGCCTGCATTTTGCCTGCACGGATGCTACATTGCAGTCATGACTGCTCTCACCATCCGGGACGTCCCGGAAAGCGCCCTCGCCATACTGAAAATCCGTGCCGCCCAAGCCGGAAAGTCGCTCCAGGCCTACACACTGGACCTCCTCGTCGCCACGGCCGCCAGCCCCACACTCGCCGAGATCACCGCCCGCGCCGAAGCGGAGGCGAGTACGACGCTGACCATCACGGACGTACGGGAAGCGATCGACGACGCGCGGGCGGCGCGGTGATCGTCGTCGATTGCTCCGCGCTCGTCTTCTTCCTGACCGACGACGGCCCCACCGGGCGCCGGGTACGGAAACGTGTCGTCGAGGAGGACCGCCTCGCCGCACCTCATCTGATCGACTACGAAGTCATGTCCGCCCTGCTCGGCCTGGCCCGCGGTCGGCGCGGAGGAGCGCCCAAACTGAGCGAAAGGCCACTCCGCAAGGCCATGGCGACGTTCCGGGAGCTGCCGATCGACCGGCACGAGACCTTGATCCTCTGGGAGCGTGTCAAAACTCTGTCGGCGAACCAGTCCGCGTACGACGCCCAGTACGTCGCCCTCGCCGAGGCCCTCGGAGTACCACTGATCACGAGCGACGCCAGGATCGAGCGCAGCGGCGCGGCGCGCTGCGAGATCGAGGTCTTCGAGGCGCGGGCCTGATCCCGTTTCGGTCGTGAGAGGCCGCGCGCATGTCCCGGCCGTGTTTCGGCCACCTGCCGACACCCTTCCCTTGCCTCCTGGTTCACGGCTCAATACCAGAGTTCGAACACACGAATCGGGTGGTCGCCGTGACCACTTGTCCCTCTCGGCACCCTGGGAGCCGCCGGCATGTGTAAGGACCACGCAGAGACCCACGACAGCGCGATCGCCCGACGAGGCCTTCTGGTGACGGGAGCCGCCGCCGCGCTTACGTTGAGCACCGTGAGCTTCGCGAGCGCCGCGTCGGCCGCCGAAAACGGCGGCGGACAGACCGGCGACCAGACCAGAACCGTCCGCGGCACGCTGCCGCCCGGCTCCCCCGACTTCGTCCACCTGCCCGTCGAAGTACCGCGCGGCGTCCGCGAGATACACGTCGCCTACACCTACGAGCGCCCCGCCATGCCGGCCGGCACCCAGGGCAACGCCCTCGACATCGGCATCTTCGACGAGCGCGGCACCCGGCTCGGCGGCAAGGGCTTCCGCGGCTGGTCCGGCGGCGCCCGCACCGAGTTCTTCCTGCGCGCCGACGCGGCCACCCCCGGCTACCTCCCGGGCCCGGTGAACGCGGGCACCTGGTACATCGCGCTCGGCCCGTACACCGTCGCCCCGCAGGGCCTGGCGTACGAGGTGACGATCACGCTGCGGTTCGGCGCCCCGGGCGAGACCCCGAAGCCCGTGTACCCGCCGGAGCGCGCCAAGGGGCGTGGCCGGGCCTGGTACCGCGGCGACTGCCACATCCACTCCATCCACTCCGACGGCAGGCGGACGCCCGCCGAGATCGCCGCGCTCGCCAGGAACGCGGGCCTCGACTTCATCAACACCAGCGAGCACAACACGCATTCCGCGCACAGCGCCTGGGACGGCCTGTGGGGTGACGACCTGCTGATCCTCACCGGCGAGGAGATCACCACGCGCAACGGGCACGTCGTGGCGCTGGGCATGGACGGCGGTACGTTCATCGACTGGCGCTACCGCGCCCGCGACAACCGCTTCGGCCACTACGCCCGCGAGGTCCGCCGCGCCGGCGGCCTGGTCGTCCCCGCCCACCCGCACGCCACCTGCATCGGCTGCAACTGGAAGTTCGGCTTCGCCGACGCCGACGCGGTGGAGGTGTGGAACGGCCCCTACACGGTCGACGACGAGGTCTCCCTCGCGGACTGGGACAGCACCCTGGTCTCCGCGGCCCGTTCGGGACAGCCCTGGACCCCCGCGATGGGCAGCAGCGACGCCCACCGCGACCCCGACCCCATCGGCACCCCGCAGACCGTCGTCCTGGCCGACGACCTCACCCGCGACGCCATCCTCGCCGGTATCCGCGCGGGCCACAGCTACATCGCCGAGTCGTCGTCGCTCTCCCTGACCTTCGGCGCGGCGGGCGGCCGTGGCGGCCACGCGGGCATCGGCGACCGGCTGCGCGTCCGCGACGACGAACCGGTGACGGTACGCCTGGAGGTCACCGGCGCCCCCGGATGCACCGCCCACCTCGTCACCGACCAGGGCACCCTGCACACCACCACGCTCCCGGAATCCGGCACCGGCACGGTGGAATGGCGCACCACCGCCACGTACGCCACCTACGTACGCGCGGAGGTACGCCACGCCCCGAAGACCCCGGGCCTGCCGGGCGCACTCGCGGCGTTCACGAACCCGGTGTTCCTCGGCACGACGGAATAGGAGCCGGTCCTTGTGGGACGGCCGACTCGGCTGACGCCGCCTTGGTGGGGGTAGGGGGATCGGCGGGGACGGCCGTCAGCCGGGTGACCGGGCTGGCGAAGGCGCCGACGGTGAAGGGCACCTTAGGCTTCGTAGCTTTCCAGGAAGCCCCGCACGATGGGGGTCTCATGCACGGCGAGCTTATTTTTGAGTCCCGTGAGAAGTCTGGTTCCGCGAGCGGAGGCGACGGTACCGAGGGTCCGTACTGCCTGGTCGGCGGTGTGTACGGCGGCGTCGATGTCTCCGAGCGCGAGATGCGCGTCGGCTTCGCGGGTGAGGCGTAGAGCGGCTGTGCGCGGCGGGGGCTGGTCGTGTGTGCCGGTCTGGTGGGCGTTGGTGATGGCGGCGTGGTGGGTGAGGGCGCGGCGGGGGTCGCGGAGGTCGAGGGCGTTGGTGGCGGCCCAGCCGTGGAGTTCGTCGTGGTTGATCCAGTACACGCATGCGGGTTCATCGTCCGGTGGGCCGGCGCGTTCGTAGGTGTCGAACATGGCGTGTTCGGCCCGCTGGCTGGCCAGGATGTTTCCGGCGCGCGCGTGGGCGCGGGAGGCACGTGCGTGGAGCACGGCGGTCATCCTGGGCGAGTCGGTTCGGGCAGCGTGGCGGTGGGCGGCGTCCACGAGTTGGAGCGCGCCTTCGGGGTCGCCTGTGCTGTAGCGGAGCATGGCCCAGAAGCCGAGGGTGTTGGCGGTGATGACGGGGTCGGCCGCGCTCCCGGCGGAGCGCAGGGCGGCCAGGTAGTGGCGTTGGGCCTGTGCGGGGTGGCCGGAGTCGACGGCGCACCAGCCTGAGATACGTGATGCTTCGGCGGCGGCGGCGAACAGGCGGCGGCCGGTGGTGGCGCTGTAGGAGGTGTTCTGGAGGGTGTGGGTGATCATCCGGCGTTCGGCGCAGGCGAGGGCGTAGGTCTGGCCGGATCCGATCTGATCGTCCAGGTGTCTGAGGGTGGCGAGGCGGTCCTCGATGAGGCGGGGGGTGTGGTCGTTGATCAGGGGGCGCCGGTGGGAGGTGAGAACGGCGGTCGCCGGTGAGGCGGCGGCCCAGTTCGCCAGTAGGGCAGCCAGTGTGCCGCCGGTGATCACGAATTCCCTGCGTTCCATGTCGGCGGACCCTCCTACGAGTTCCAGTGCCTGGACGGTTCCGGATGGTGTCCATGGGGAGGCGAGCAGCGCACGGTCGTCTCTGAGCGCGAGCCGTAACCAGTGCGGCCAGCCCAGCGCGTGGGCCTGGTCGAGGGGGACGCCGAGCATGTCGGCCATGGCGATGGTGGCGCGGCGGTCCGGTCGGCTACGGCCCTTCTTCCAACGGGAGATCTTCTCCGGGCGGCACGCCATGGTCCCGAGGCCGAGACGCTGGTGGTGGGCCGCCAGGCGGCGGGCGAACGTGTTGCCGTCGCAGCGTTCCTGATCGAACACCGACTGGAGGAGGCCCCCGGCCCCGTCGTCCACGGCTGCGGCCACGCGCGGTCCTCCCCCTTTATTGCGGGCGGGCTACGTGATGCGCACCCGCTGTTCCCAGTGTCCTGCCCCTCCCGTGGCGCCGGTCAACGTGCCTGCGCGAGAAGGCAGTCGGAGGCAGTCAGGCGCAACCGGAGGCAGGCGGGAGGCCGTTCCCCCGACCCGTCTCCCCGGCTGACGATGTGTGACGCACGGCAAGCCGTGCCGTTCGCTGAGCCGAGTGCCGTGCGCCCCGCCGGGCGTTTTTCGCGCCCGCTACACCTCAGGAGGGATGAGAGATGGAGATCTCGAAGTCGCAGGCGGCTGCCCAGAGCAGCGCCCAGGAGGGCGAGAAGGACGTCATGGAGGTGATCGAGCCATCCGCGGTCGTTCGGTCCGAGGACGTCGAGCAGGAAGAGTGCTACACGTTCTGACCCGCTGATGGGGGGCGAGGGGGTGCTGTGCAGCCATCGGCGCGGGGCACCCCCTCGTGCTCAGATCCAAAGGAGAGGGTGCGGTTGATCTACGTATACACCGGGCCGACGCTCAGCCCGGACGACCCTGTACTGTCCGATCCCCGGTTCGCCCCACGGCCCCCCATCCGGCACGGTGACCTGTTCGACACCGGTATCGCCGCAGCGGACACCGTGGTCATCATCGACGGCGTCTACCACCACACGCCCGCCGTCCGGCACAAAGAGATCATCTGGGCTCTCGGCAGGGGCGTACGCGTCGTCGGCGCCGCGAGCATCGGCGCGCTGCGCGCGGCTGAGCTGGCTCCGTGCGGAATGGTCGGTGTCGGCGAGATCTACGACGCCTACGCCGCCGGAACGATCGAAGGTGACGATGAAGTCGCCGTCGGGCAGTCGACCAATGCCGACATGCGCTCGGTGACCTGGCCCCTGGTCAATCTCCGCCACGTGCTGAAACTCGCAGCGGCAGCCGGAGTCATCACAGCGGACGCGTCCGCGCAGGTTCTCGGGGAACTGCGGGGTGTCTACTACCCGCACCGGTCACTGACGGCCGTCCTGGTCATCAGCCGACGGCACGGAGCCGAGGAGTTCGCCCGGTGGCTCACCGCGCGCCTGGCTGAGGACCGGCACTTCGGCGATCTCAAACGGGCCGATGCCCTGCGGGCGCTGAAGACCGCACTGTCCCTCGCCGGCACGCCCGCGTCGCCGCCGTCCACGCTGGTTTGGCGGACCCGCCATTTCCGAGCGTGGGCCAACATGTTCGCCGTGCAGACGGTCGAGGGCGTCCACCTGGCGACACGTCACCGGATCACCTATCAGCAGCTGTTCGACCCGCAGTTCAAAGGGCTGTGGTGGGACTACCTCAGCACGGCCGCGGCCGGCGCGGCGGGTCTGCCCCGCTCTCTGGCCTGCGCGGTGATCCGTCCGGAGACAGACCTGACGGACCAGGACACGGTGGCCCGGCTGCTGGCGCGCGAGACATCGGCCGACCGGGCCGCCGTCGCCCGGTACGTCGCGCTCAACGAGGAGACGGCCCGATCGCACCAAGGCTTCTTCCCGGACGCGATCAAGAACAGCGTGGCCCGCCGGATCCTCGCCTCACTCTGGTCCACGCAGACGGATGACGCCCTGGAGGTCGAGTCCTGGGCCCGTGGATTCCAGGGCAACCGCGATGCGGTCGACGCGGTCAAGGTCTTCGTACTGGGGTTTTTACGCGATCAGGAGGTCGGACGGTGAGCCGGATTGTCCTCGACGGCACGGTGCGCACCATGACCCCGGGGGAAACGTGGCGGGCTCTGGAACCGGAGCTGGAACGCCTCGGTATCTCCCGCGTGGCGTGCCTCACCGATCTCGACCACCTCGGTATCCCGGTATGGACGGCGATCCGCCCGCACGCGCATACCCTCGTCACCTCCCAGGGCAAAGGCGCCAGCGACGAGCTCGCCAAGATCTCGGCCGTGCTGGAGAGCGCGGAACTGTGGCACGCAGAGCAGCCCCCGGCGACAACACCGGTACGCGGCTCCTACCGCGCCCTCGAACCGCCCTACCCGATGGCTCTCCTGCCGGTGAAGCTCGATCACGAAAGCCTCAAGGACATCGAACTGCACTGGGTACTGGGGACAGGCCTGATCAGCGGTCAGGACATCCCGGTCCCCGCCGGCCTGGTCCGGCGCCGCACACGGCGCGATGTATCGCAGCCGGACCCCTTCCATGTCACGAGCAACGGTCTGGCCTGTGGAAACACTCTGGAGGAAGCGATCCTGCACGGGCTGTTCGAGGTCGTCGAGCGGGACGTTCTGCACCGCGACTACGCGAGCGGAGGACGCCGCCGCACCCTGGTCGACCTGCGGAGCGTGGACGACCCGTACTGCCGGGATCTGATCAGCCGGTTCCAGGCCGCCGGCATGTTCCTGGAGATCGCACTCGTGGACAGTGACCACCAGATCCCCGTGTGCGCGGCCTACGTCTGGTCGGAGGACTATCCGATCCTCTTCGCCGGATCCGGATGCCACCGCGATCCGCATATCGCGCTCTCCAGAGCCCTCACCGAAGCCGCACAGTCCCGGCTGACCTGCATCGCCGGCACCCGCGACGACCTAGACTCCCACGAGAACGCCTTCGCCGCCCGCCCTCCGTCCCCGGAACCGGCCTGGCCGGGCACCACCGACTGGAACACCCTCGTCACCCACTACGCGGCGGCCGAGCCGGACTTCGCCCGGGAAACGGCGTCAGTGGCCGCCCAGATCGCCTCCGTCACCGGACATGAGCCGATCGCCGTCACCCTGCACCAGTCCGACGCCTACGCCGGAGCGAAGGTCATCAGCCCCGGGCTGGAAATGCGCATCATCCGCTCCATCCCCCGCCCAGGCAACCACCATGGGTGAGAGCCGCCGGAGCCACCGGAGCCACCAGACCCCGACCGAGCAGCAGCTCGCAGCCGTATACGACGCCTTCCACGCGGCCAGAGCCAAGACCACCCTGGTCGCACGGCTCTATGCCGAAGCCATGGGCGACGCTTACCCCCATGAGCTGGAAGCCTCCAGCTCATGCGACTGGCCCCTGCTCGGAACCACGATCAGCCGACTGCGGCTGCAACCCGGCCAACGGCTCGTCGACCTGGGATGCGGCACCGGGGGCGCAGGGCTGTGGCTGGCCCGCGCACTGTCCGTGCACCTGGTCGGCATCGACATCTCACCGACGGCGATCACCCTGGCCACCCGACGAACTCCCGCATTCGTACCGCCCGGACAGGCCAGCTTCCGCGTAGCAACCATAGAGGCCACCGGCCTACCCGACGAGCGGGCCGACGGCATCGTCTGCATCGACGCCCTGGGATTCGCCCCCGACCGGATGGGCGCGCTCAGGGAGATGCGCCGGGTGCTGCGCCCCGGCGGCCGGGCTGTCCTCACCTCCGGTGGCCGCCACGCAAACCCCGCGGCACCGCCCTGGTCGCGGCGAGCCGCGGCGGCCGACCTGGAGCTGGAGTCGGAGGAAGAGCGACCGGACGAACCGGCGATGTGGCGTCGCCTCTACCAGCTGTGGACCGGACACGAAGCGGACCTGCGCCGCGACCTCGGCGACCAGCAGGCCGAAAGCATGCTCACCGAGGCCCGCACACATGCGCCGGCACTCGGAAATCGACGCTCCGTCACCGTTACGCTGAGGCGGCCCAGTATTGAGGACGCAGCCTCAAGCGCCACGGCACGACAGAGCCGTTCCGGGGCATGAAACGAAAGGTAGGTACACCGGCCGATGCCGACTCGTGTGGCCGTCTACGGGGCCGGATCCTGGGGCACCGCTTTCTCCATGATTCTCGCCGACGCCGGGTGTGAAGTGTCGCTGTGGGGGCGGCGTGCCGAACTCGTCGACGCCATCAACAGCACCCGCAGCAATCCCGACTATCTGCCCGGCGTAACCCTCCCGAGCGGGATCACGGCGACGGCCGACGCGGCACAGGCCGCCAAGAACGCTGACTTCGCTGTCCTCAGCGTCACCGCGCAGACCCTGCGGGCCAACCTGACGACCTGGGCCCCCCTCCTCGCGCACGACACCGTCCTCGTCTCCCTGATGAAAGGCGTCGAGCTCAGCACGGCCTCGCTGATGAGCGAAGTCATCGCCGACGTCACAGGCGCCGGGCCAGAGCGGATCGCGGTCGTCACCGGCCCCAACCTCGCAGGCGAGATCATCCGCCGACAGCCCGCCGCCAGCGTCGTGGCATGCGCGGACATGAACGTCGCCGAAAGGCTCCAAGCCGCCTGTCACACCCCGTACTTCCGCCCGTACACCACCACCGACGTCATCGGCTGCGAACTCGGCGGCGCGGTCAAGAACGTCATCGCCCTGGCCGTAGGCATCGCCGACGGCCACGGCCTCGGCAAGAACACTCAGGCCGCACTGATCACCCGGGGCCTGGCCGAAACCACCCGCCTCGCCCAGGCAATGGGCGCCGGCCCGCAGACCCTCGCCGGGCTCGCCGGAATGGGCGACCTCGTCGCCACCTGCTCCTCACCCCTGTCCCGCAACCACACCTTCGGCGCCAACCTCGGCCGCGGCCTCACCCTCGCCGAAACCGCCGCGGTCACCAAGCAGACGGCCGAAGGCGTCACCTCCTGCCGGTCCGTCCTCGACCTCGCACGACGCCACGGCGTCGACATGCCGCTGACCGAGACCGTCGTCGGCATCGTCCACGGCGGCACGCCACTACAGCAGGCCATCAAGGAACTCATGTCACGCTCAGCGAAACCCGAGCTTCACTGAGCCCCACGCGCGGCCTACCGGGACAGCGGTACGAGCACAGGGCCTGCCTGGCTCACCGCGGGGCGCGATCTGGCCGATGCGCAGAACTGGCTGATCACCTTCACCACCGACCACCTCGCACGGGGCTTGATGGTGGACAGGCAGGCTGTCGCGATGCCGAGCGGGGCGTTCACCCGCGCCGTCGAGATCTGGCTCGCGATCGTGGGAACCGCGCATCTGCGGGCCCGCGACCCCGACCTCATCGGCACCCCGCAGACCGTCGTCCTGGCCGACGACCTCACCCGCGACGCCATCCTCGCCGGTATCCGCGCGGGCCACAGCTACATCGCCGAGTCCTCCTCGGTCTCCCTGACCTTCGGCGCGGCGGGCGGCCGAAGGTCCGCCACGCCCCGAAGACCCCGGGCCTCCCGGGCGCGCTCACGGCGTTCACCAACCCGGTGTTCCTCGGAGAGTGACGACAGCCCGAACGGGATGCCCGGCCGACACCCACCAGGAACAGGTGTCGGCCGGGCCCCTGCCGGGGTAAAGGGCTTTACCGGGTCGCGCCGTCGGGCCACAGGACGGTGACGGGTACACCTACGCGTGCCGCGTACGCCACGACATCGGCGGTGCCCCCGAATCCCCGGGCCGGCAGGCCGTCCCAAACGGCGAGTACGACGTCGGAGAGGCCGACAAGGATCTCGCTTCCCGCCTGATGTGCCGCCGAGGTGGATTCGGTCATTCCCGTGTCGTGAATATCGGAGGCACTGGAGAACAACGAGTCGTATTCGGCGTGATGCCAGTCGGGCAGGTCCCGGCGATACCACGCCGCCGGGATGACGACCTCGACGCGCCCACCGGCGTCGAGGACCGCTTGAGCCCACCACGTGTCCGGGCCGTCGGCGATACAGCTGATCGCGACGAGGTCGCGTACGTCGAGCGTGGCGATCTGTTCGGCGAGCATGGCTTTTACTTGCCGCTCGATCGCCTTGGACAGGCCGCGATGTCCGGTGATGCCCACGCGCATGGTGCACCCCTACAGGTAAGCGGCGTGTGGCTACTTCAGAGGACCGCTTGAAGAGGGCGCGGTCCTCTGGATGGCGCGCAGCATGGCGGTGAGGACGGGCCCATCGGCGGTGGGCTGTTGCTCGCTGATCGTCTCGTAGCCCCACGACTCATACAGCGCCCTCACTCTTCCGTTCCCGGCCTGCGGGTTCACAAGAAGGGAGACCTGCTCCTCCGGCCGGTGCGCGAGCAGTTCGTCATGAATCCGCAGGGCGGTGCCAGTGCCTCGCCAGGGCTTACGGAGCATGATCTCCTTCAGCGCCAGGGTGGACGTGGCAGTGCATCCCGCAGGCAGGGCGGTGGTCATACGCCGCCACCAGCGGTCATCAGGCTGGAGTGTGTTCCCGTACGCATACCCCACCGGCTCCCGGCCGTGGTACGCGATGACGGCCTCCCATCCAGGCTCGGAGGCATGCCGGGCCAGCCGCTCGCCATACCGCTCCACTGAGTAGTGTGGCTGGTGAAGCTGATCAGCGCGTACTTCGGCGTAGACCTCGATGAGTTCGTGCCACACGGGCTGCGCCTCGAATGCATGGCGTAGTGCGATGCCATTGACGGTCACGTGTTGTTCCTTCGGAAGTCGTGGGTGTACTGGTCCCAAGCGCGACTTTGCGAACTGGATGGCGCGGCGGTGTGCAGCTTGATACCGAAGTCGCCAAGCATTCTGGCAACGCGTGGGTGACTGGTGAGGACGTCGGTGGGAATGGACATCGCGGTTTCGATGGCGGGTTCCAGATCCGCTTGTCCGAGTTGAGCGTGCGCAAGCCGGGCCGTGGTGATGGCTCGCGTGCGGTGCATGTGCGGCCTGAGCAAGGCCAGACTTCTATGGGCATGGGCTTCGGCCTGCTCGAAGTCACCCAAACTCAGGTACGCGGCAAGAGCGAGACTCTCCAACTCCGCTTGGTCGTAGAAGGCGTTCAGCCATACCGGCCGGTACTCCTTCGGATCGGCGCGGTTAAGCGCCTCTTGGGCATGGGCAAGGCCACGCCGGACGGCGTCGGCGCTGCCGGTGAGCCCGTGGATGGCCGCGTGACGTGCGTGCCCAAGGGAGGCGAAGAGCGGGTCGCGGCGGGCGATGGGCAGGCCGCGTGCCACATCATTGGCCGCCAAGGCATCCGCAGGACGCCCGAGGTGCCGGTAGAGGCTGCCCGCGTGGGACCAGATGCGGAACTGGATCATGCTGTCACCGGACATGGCGGCGAGGCTGGCAGCACGGTCGAAGTGGTTTTGTGCCTCGTCGAAGCGGCGTCCGTCGATGGCGGCCCACATGGCGCTGGAGGTGAAGGAAGCCGCGCAGGCATACAGGGCACCCCGTACCCGCTGGCTTGCGGTGCCGCGCCTTTGCAGAGCCAGGGCTTCGCCGGCGCAGTCGGAAGCTTGGTTCTCGATAGTGAGCTGTCCGCCATACCGATGGTCGCTCACGATGAGTGAGGTGAACTTGCTCAACAGACGCTCCACGTCGCCGGCCCCCACCCGTCGTTGCGCGGTGTAACCATGGGCGGGGATGGCGGAGGCGGCAGCCAGAGGGATTCCGACCGATGCGCTCATGAAGTGGCGGCGAAGCACACGGTCCTCCATTGGTCCCGATGGCGGGGGAGTTTTTTCTCCCCGAGGCGCGAATCCCAGTTCAGTGATCCGACAGTTGAAGACTGTCTCCAACGCCTCCCTCTGCCGCGAATGGGGCCAGCGAGTTTTTCCGGTCAGCCAGTTGCGCACGGTGCGGTCGCTCACGGTCCCGTCATGGCCGAGGGCACGCAGATAGGCGTTCACCGCTTCGGCTAATTCGTTCTGGGTGAAACCTGCTTCATCCATGCGGCTCATGAGCATCTGGTTGCCCTCCACCGTTTCACCGTAGTCAGTCACGCCGCTGGTGCAGAAGCGGACGACTGCGAAATTTCCAGTCGGCACCGACGCGCACTGCTCCGGCTTTTCCTCCCCTCACTGCTTGCCCAGTCGTTCACTGAAGCACAGCCACCACTACAGAGGGTGGCGACGCGATGACGGAAGGCACAGCACCAACGTGTGCGAGCAAGCCCCTCGAACGGCGGCCCGTAGGGCCGAACTTGAGGCCACGGTCCACAGCGGTGGCTGCTGGCGCCTCGTGCCCGAATCCGTCCCCCGGATGTACGACCCGGTGACACGGGCGCTCCTGGAGCGCGTACTCCACGGACTGAGGCGAGAGGCGGAATGACACACAGCAAGGCGCGGAAGGTCCTGGCCCAGCTGACGGAGGAGTTCGGGACGGACGGCCTCCTCGCCATCCCGAAGTGTGATCCCGGAGAGGGAAACACCGACCTCGTACCGGGGTCGGCACTGCGCTGGCCCCCGTGCGAATGCGGGCATTCTCTGTGCCCCGATTACGGCCCCCCGGAGTGAGAGCGCGATCGCACCGGGAGTACCGGCGCCCCCAACCCATGGCGACCGCATCGGGTCAGGGTCGCATCACCGTCTCCGAACGGTACCTACACCCCCGTTCCGGCCGGACTCCCGGCGAAGGAATCGCCGACCGGAACGGGTCGGGCCACAAGGGCCCAGCACTGCACCAATCGGCACGCCCGGACGGACCGGGGGCCGATAAAGCACAGGAGGTCACCATGCGACACCTGATGGAGCCGGTCAAGGTCGGCGGAGAGGACGCCGACAAGGACGACGGCGAGGGCGGCAGCCCCTCCGGCGGCTGCGGCGACGGCGACGGCTGCGGCCGGAAGTAACGGCACATCGTTGAACCGCGCGGCCCCGCACACCGAGCGGGGCCGCCTGCCGAACGTCAAGGAGAGAAGTGGCGCCGCACCACCACGCGTACGTATGGCTCGGTCACGGAGACGTATTGGTCAAGCCGGGCGACGCCCATCGTCGCTCGGGACATCCGGAGTTCCCGTCCGCTCAGGTGATGCCCCTCGAAAGCGCGGACTGGCTGCTCAAATCCGCATCCCGGATCGAAGCGACGTTCACCGAGCCGAAAAAAGCTGGGGAATGGTACGCCGAGCAATTGGAGCAGCACACCGAGACCTTCGCGGGCACGTACGCTCCGACGGCCGACCGCGATGAGATCGCACGGCGCTTGGCGGCCGGTGACGATGTCGTGGGGGGCTGGTGGGTAACCGGCGGCCGATTCCTCTCCGTCAATCTGATTGCGTGCAGTCCGCACCGGGTGCGCCGGGAATATGCCTGTCCGGCGCGATAGCGCAGCTCTTCAGCTCATCGGACTGCCGTCTCCGGGGGGCTGCAGGATTATGAGGAGCGTCCGAGCCGGATTGTCGTTCACCGCAATCCTGCATGTGCCTCCAGCGGCGGATGTAACCCCAGCCCTCGTTACCGGGGCCCACCCTTCCGTCGATGCACTCGTGCAACAGGCCGGCGTGCCCGCAGTGACAGGCGTACTCCTCGCCTGTCGTTCCGCGCGGGGAGATGCAGCAACTCCTCGACACGGCCCACGAGCAGGCACCCGCAGCGGCGCGACAGCGCTTCGCGCTCATGCTGGCGAAGGAGCAGGCCCCGGCGATCTCGACACCACCAGGCGCGCAGGCACTCCGCGTGGCCATCGCGGTAGTCATCCGCGACGGCGATGTCCTGCTGGTATGCCGACGTGATGACGAGGCCGCCGGGACCACCTGGCAGTTCCCGGCCGGGGTCATCAAGCCGGGAGGCAAGGCGGAGACCACCACCGTGCGAGAGACCTTGGACGAAACGGGCGTCCACTGCGTAGTCCGGCAACACCTCGGCAACCGGCTTCACCCCGTGACAGGCGTGCTGTGCGAGTACTTCCTCTGCGAGTACCTGGCGGGCGAGGCCAGCAACACCGACGCGGTCGAGAACATCGACGTCATGTGGGTCCCCAGAAACTCGGTTCCCCGCTTCATCCTCGTCGATACGATCTTCCCACCCATCCTGGCCGTTCTGGAGGAGCAGACGTGACGCAGCCGAACGCAGAGGATCGCCCCGGCATCGCTGCGGCCATCGTCGTCAGCGAAGGGCGCGTGCTCATGGTGCGCCGCAGGGTCAGCGAGGGACAGCTCTCCTGGCAGTTCCCAGCTGGAGAGGTCGAGTCCGGCGAGGCCCGCGAGGACGCCGCCGTGCGGGAGACCCAGGAGGAGACCGGCCTGGAAGTGGCCGCCGTGAAGCTGCTCGGCGAACGGGTCCACCCGAAGACGAGCCGGCTGATGTCCTACACGGCCTGCGAGGTGGTGGGCGGCATCGCGCACATCGCGGACACCGAGGAGCTGGCCGAGCTCGCTTGGGTCACGCGTAGTGAGATCCCTCAGTACGTACCGTACGGACTGTTCGAGCCGGTACAGGACTACCTCGACACGGCCCTGCTTTCCTGAACGGCCCCGGGCCAGGAAGCGTGCGCGCGGGAAAGCGCGGCGTCGTGACTGCGCCGGGTGGCGGGGCTCACCACTGCCGGTGTTCTCGTGGTCCACCTGAGCGGCCCGAGGAGGCGTCGTGACCGCCGTCTGTACAGGACGGTGTCGGCCTGGTGCCACGGGCCGGAGACTGGTGCCAGCGGCGGGCTGATCGGTGACCTCGTGAGTGGCGAGGCGTTCGCGCAGTCGGTTGATGGACGGGGCGGGGGCGAGATTGTAGCCGCTGAAGTAGACGGACCAGTCTTTGCCGTTGGAGCCGTCGGGTGCGGCCAGGCTGTAACCCAAGGCTTCGGCGTTCTCATGTAGAGCACTGTTCGTGACCATCCGTCAGCTCGGTGGCGCCCGGGGACGCGACAGGCGCGCGCTTCCGAGATCAGGGGGTTCTCTACGGCCCGTGATCCGAGCGGAAGACCGTGCCTGATGATCTGGGCGAAGAACCCATCGACTGAATGTTGATGCGCTCGCCGCGTTCGTTGACGTCGCCGGTACGAGCCTCACACCTCAGACAAACGCGGTCTGTTCATGACGGACAAACCGGCACGCGGCGTACCGTCGTTGTCGATGTCCGATACCCCAGCAGCCAGTCCACACGGTGGCCGGGTGGGCTAGGACTTGTCCGGCCGATCATGTTGCTGGTTAGGGTGCGAGCGTGGCCAAGACGAGCGTGAGCAACGAGACCAGCAGCGTGGTCTGCCTGTGGGTTGAGCCGTGGGGAACTGATCACTGGATGGGGCCGGGCGAAGAGTTCACCGTCGTGACCGAGACAGACCCGGAACACTCGCCGTTCAACGTGGTTGTGCATGATCAGGGCATCACGGTGTGGGTGAATTCGGGCAGCGACGCCGAAGTCTTCGACAAGAACGGCGACCTGATCCCGTGTGGGCATCAGCGGCCGGCGGAGGGCGAACACTGAGGTGTGTTGTGCCGTCAGGTTCGGAGCCAGACTGCGATGGCTGCCACGGTTGCGGTGCCAAGGTAGACGTAGCGGCGTTTGTCGTAGCGAGTGGCCACCGCCCGGTGCTGTTTCAGTCGGTTGATCGCGCGTTCGACGGTGTTGCGCTTCTTGTAGCGGTCTTCGTCGAATCCGGGTGGCCGCCCGCCGCGTGATCCCTTGCGCAGGCGGGCGGCCTGGCTGTCGGTCTTCTCCGGGATCGTGTGCCGGATGCCGCGGTGCCGCAGGTAGTCGCGGCACGGCCCATTGCTGTAAGCCTTGTCCGCAGCGACGCTGTCGGGCTTCTTGCGGGGCCTGCCCGGCCCGGGTCTTGAGACGCGGATCTTCTCCAGGACCGGCTCGAACTGCGTGCAGTCCGCCCGCTGACCTGGTGTGACGATCAGGGACAGTGGGCGGCAGCGCCCGTCCGCGCTCAGGTGGAGCTTGGTGGTGAACCCACCGCGCGAGCGCCCCAAGCCCTCACCTCCAGCACCACCTCCACCAGGCGGGCGCCGAGGCTCTGCCACGGTCTCTCGTGCTGGTGTTCTTCTGACTCGTCCCCCTTTGAGGCGGGGACCGGTGGTGGGTCGGTGCGGGCGCCCGCCGCGTGCTGATGCGCCCGCACGATGGTGGAGTCGACTGAGACGTCCCAGTCAATCTCACCCGCCGCATCGGCTGCGGCCTGGACCTGCTGGAGCAGACGCTCCCACGTTCCGTCAGCAGACCACAGACGGTGGCGTTCGTAGACGGTCTTCCACGGCCCGAACCGTTCGGGCAGGTCACGCCAGTGAACACCGGTCCGAACCCGGTGCAGAATCCCGTCGACCACCTGCCGATGATCCCTCCACCTGCCACAACGCCTATTACTGACCGGCAGGAACGGCCGCAGCCGTTCCCACTCGGCATCACTCAGATCACCCCGCCCCATGACCACATCAACGACCTGGGCAGGGAGTAGTCACATGATCGGCCGGACAAGTCCTAGCTGTCCAAGATGTGCCAGCGCCCGGGCGTAACGGGCCGGAACCGTAGCGTTTTGCCCTCGGTGATGAGTGCACTTCCGTTCAGGTTCCGCTTCTGCCGGATCTCGTACCAGTCGCCCTTGTCGACGAAGGTGATCGGGTCGTACTTGCTGGAGTAGGGATGCACCCACCCGTCCTTGGAGTCGAGGTAGTAGCCCTTGTAGTCGCCTCGCGTGATCTGGAGGTAACCGCCCCAGTTCCCATCCTCCTCCCAGCCATCGACGACCTTCACCCGGAGCCGGGACCCGACGTCGGAATCGCCGACGATCAGTGAGCTTCCTGAATTCCGCACCATGTTGATGTGGCTGACGTTCATGTGACCGAGCATGAACTCACCGGTACGCATGCGTCCCATGACCATTCTCCTCTTCGCGATGACCAAGCCCTCTGCTGGTTGCCCGGCGGAACGGTGAACATGCCGTTTCGCCTCCGCGAGCACCCTTTCGAAGGAACCGGTTCTGGTCATGTCATCCCCGCTCGACAGAGCGGCCAGGAGGCGGGCACGGGGCCCAACGCCCGGAAGGACGCCAGCCAGGGCACGCGTCGTCGATAGCCCGATACGCCTCGAACGCGGCATCGTCGGTAGAGGCGCCGTCAACACCGCAACCCCTCGGCACAAGGCTCCGCGTATGATCGCCCGGACAGTCCCTAACCCCGCCACCGTGCGTCGGTGACTCAGGTAGGGAACTCGCCGCGCTTGACGGCGGATACGAACGACGACCACTCACCTGCGGAGAAAGCCAACGCCGGGCCGTGAGGATTCTTGCTGTCACGGACGGGGACGATGCCAATGAGGCCGTCAGCGACCTCCACGCATTCGGCGCCCTCTCCATTGCTGTAGCTGCTTTTGCGCCACGTGGTAAGGGCAGACGCGTCAGGAATCTTCTGCATTCTCATACTCTCCCAGGTATGTGCGCATCAGGGTGAGAGATTCCTTCTCAGGCAACGCTTTCGATCGAGCCTTGTCCAGCATTTGCGTAAGCCTGAGGATTCTCTTCGGTGACTCCACCGACTCCCCGGACGCGAAGCTCTCGACGTAACCGATGGTAGCCCCGTTCCGGAACGTTTGGAGACTCAGACTCCCACCCAGCAGGGGATGCTCCCCCTGAGTGAACGGGAGCACCTGAACCGTGACATGAGGCATCCGCATCACCTCAAACATGGAGGTAATTTGCTCGGCCATGCACCTTGAGCCCCCGACAGGGCGTTTAAGCGACGCTTCATCCATAATTGCCCAGAAAAGTAGTGAATTATCCTTACTGAGGACGCGCTTGCGTCGCATACGCGTCTCGACAAGCTCACTCAACTGCTCCTTCGAATCGTGGGATCCCGTTTCCCGAATGAGCGCGTGAGCGTAGTCCTCGGTTTGCAGCAGACCAGGAATGAGGCTGCTGTTGAATACCTGGATGCGCGTTGCCTGTTCCTCGCTGCTGACGACCGCGCGACCGTAGTCGGGAATCGACGTGTCCTGTGCGAGCTCCAGCAGATCTACGAAGAGGCCGCTCGTACCGAAGTGCGTGTCCAGCGCGATGGCCAGGGCTTCCGACGGGAGTTGGTCTCCCAACTCGACCCTGCCGAGATAGGAGTGCGGATAACCCACCTGCTCGGCGAGGGCACGGAGCGACAGCCCAGAGTCGCCGCGCATCCGTCGCAGCCTCCGGCCCAGCAGCGTGCGCGGGGTGGCCTTGCCGTCTTCGTCGTTGTTCAGCTCCATAGGCAGAACTTCCTTTCAGCTGGCGGGCCGTGAGGCTGCTTGGCAGCCGGGGCAGTCGCCGGGTGCCGGTGCACGGAAGGCGTGGTCGCAGCGGTCGCAGTTCTGGAGGGGGACGACGCGTGGTCGGGCCGGTGCGGTGGGGAGCGGCGGGGGCAGCAGGGTGGTGAGGCGGTGGGCGAGGAGGGCCGCTGGGGAGTGGATCGGCTCTTGCGGGAGCAGGCTGGTCAGGGTGCGTTGCACGGCGGCGGGTTCGATGCCACGTTCCAGCCAGGCCGATACGGCGCCCGCGAGGCGGCGGACATCCCGTTCGGAGAGCATCAGGCGCGGGTCGTGGCGTCGGAGTCCGGCGAGGATTTCGGCAGCGGTGCGGTGGCGGGTGAGGTCGGGGCAGCCGGGCTCGGGAAGGGGCGGGGCTGGTGCCGGAGTCCGGGCCGGGGGACGGGTGTTGGCCAGGGCGGAGGTGGTGGCGGGAGCCGGGGCAGTGGCGGGAGCCGGGGCGGCCGTGGCGGCGGGAGCCGGGGCCGGGGTGGTGGGGGGAGCCGGGGCGGCGCTCGGAGTCGGCGTCGGCTTCCGCGTCGGCATCGGCTTCGGCGTCGTCGGCTGCTGGATCACGGCCCCCGGCATGTCGTACGCCACCGTCCTCGTCACCCAGCGGCCTTGCGGGGTGCGTTCCCTCGTACGGCTGAGGTAGCCGTACGCCTCCAGCTGCCGCAGCCCCTTGGCGATCGCCACCTCGCCCTCCTCGAACCGCGCGGCGAGGCTTTTGATGCCGACGTTCACCCCATCGGGCAGCGACTGGATATACACCCCGAGACCCAGCGCGACCAGCGACATTCCCTCGTGCTGGGCGAGGTGGTTGCCGATCACGGTGAACTTCTCGGTGTGCCGGTGCCGTTGATGGGCGACCCCGGACGGGGGAACGGTCGCCGGAATGCCGGACTGGGCGCGCGAGGGCGCGTTAAGCTGCTGAAGAGCCATCGGGAAGCCGTTTTCTTCCTGGGTGGTCAGGCCCTCGATCGGGATGCCAGTCCCGGCCGGGGGCCGAATTGGTTTTGGAGTACGTCGCTGAGCGTAACCACACCAACACGCCACCTTTGACCACATGTTGCCATCTTCACCCGTGCGAGTGACGAGGACCGCTTGGGGAAGAGGGGGCGGTTGGGATGGGTTCTTACCCGGGTTCTTGAGAGCTTTTTACGTCCCGGGCCGCCGGGTCCTCGTCCACCGGGTCGTGGATACCTCGATCCGGTTTGGCGCGTGCAGATCCCGCCGCGCTACGGCCGTCCGGTCCGCTGTCCGGTCCACTCCGTGAGGGCGTGGCGCAGGCCCGCCGGGTCCGGGTGGTCGGCCGCCCAGGCGATATAGCCGTCGGGCCGGATGAGCAGCGTTCGCGTGGCGCTGTGCGCGAACTCGGCGTACAGCGCCGGGCCGTCGTCCGGCACCGCCGACCGTACGGATGCGCCCCCACGCGGTCCCACCGCCACGAACCGGCCCGCGCGCAGCGCCTCGTACAGCCGTCCGGACGACAGCGCCAGGTCGGGGGCGCGCCTGCCGACCAGCGGGTGGGCGCCGCGCGGGGAGGCGTACGCGATGCCGATGCCGCTGACCACCCGCATCCCCCTGTCGGCGAACGGACGTACTCGGGCCAGCAGTTGAGAGCCGATCGAGCGCAGGGCGCGCAGTGGGGCGGAGCGGGTCAGCGCGGACCGGATGATGAGCCCGCTGGCACGCAGCACCATGGCGCCGACCGGGTGGCGTTCCGCCTCGTACGTGTCGAGCAGCGCGTCGCCCGCGCGTCTGTCGAGCACGGCCGACAGCTTCCAGCTGAGGTTCGCGGCATCCTGAAGGCCGGTGTTCATCCCCATGCCCCCGGCCGGGGAATGGACGTGCGCGGCGTCGCCCGCGAGGAAGACGCGCCCCACGCGGTAGTGCGGCGCCTGCCGTTCGTCGCTGTGGAAGCGCGAGATCCAGCGCGGGCTGTGCATGCCGTAGTCGGAGCCGAGTGCGCGCTGTGCGGCTTCCCGCACCTCATCGAGATCGGCGGGCGCGGTGTCGGGGAGCTGCCGGTCGCGGTTCCAGCCCATGACGCGGTACCAGCCGTCGCCGAACGAGCCGATCAGCGCGAAGAAGTCGCCCTCGGCGTTGGCCATCAGCGGGGCGGGGGGCGTCCTGGTCAGCCGGACGTCGGCCAGCACCATGGAGCGGATGACGGACGGGCCGGTGAAGGGCAGTCCGAGGGAGCGGCGGACGGTACTGGAGACGCCGTCCGTGCCGACGACATAGGAGGCGCGGAGCACCCGGGCCCCCGGCTCGGCCCCGGCCCCGGACCCGGACCCGGGCTCGGGCTCGGCCCCGGACCCCGGCCCGGCCTGCGCCCCGCCCGCCCGCACCTCCACCGCCGCGCCGTCCTCGTCCTGCCGTACGCCCGTCACCTCGCTGTCGTACAGGAAGGTGACACCCGCCTCGCGGGCACGCCGTTCGAGCAGTCGCTCCACCTCGTACTGTCCGACGATCAGGACGTACGGGAAGCGGCTGCGCAACCGGCTCAGATCAATGGACGCCCGCGTGAGCAGCCGCAGTTCCCGCACCGGGAATCCGCGCGCCACCAGCTCGTCGGCGAGCCCGCGCGCGTCCAGTTGCTCCAGGGTGCGGGCGTGGACGGCGAGAGCGCGCGTGAGATTTCCGACGGCTTCCGGGCGGCGTTCGACCAGGGTCACCGAGTGTCCGGCGGCCGCGAGATCCCCCGCGAGCAGCAACCCGGTCGGACCGGCACCCACCACGATCACATCGGTCATAGCCGCTGCCTCCTCGTCGTCCGTACCAGCGATGGTCATCGTCGTTGGTCACCGTCGTTGGTAACCGTCATACCCATACCCACTGGTCAAACGAAGTACGGCGCTCCGCTTCACCCGGGTCGACGGCGGTCCCGACCTGTCGAGGGCTTGTGCAGACCCCCACTCACTGCTGACGCACAGCCATCGACAAGGCAGACTGTCGAGGGCGATACCGGCAGTGGCAGGCAGGGGGAGCTATGGAACGTGACGGCGGGCCGCGCGTACCGGAGCAGCGGGCTCCGGCCGTGCCGGGTGACTTCGGCGAGCTGCGCTTCAGCGTGCTCGGACCGGTACGCGCCTGGCGCGGCGGCGAGCCGGTGCCGCCCGGGTCGCCGCAGCAACGCGCCCTGCTCGCGGCCCTGTTGCTGCGTGACGGCCATACCGCCACGGCCGGTGAACTCATCGACGCGCTCTGGGGCGACGACCCGCCCTCGCAGGCGCTGGCCGCCGTGCGGACCTATGCCTCGCGCCTGCGCAAGATGCTCTCCTCCGGCGTGCTCGTCACCGAGGCCGGCGGCTACGCGGTGCGGAACCGGCCGGATCTGCTGGATCTGAACGTGGCTCAGGAACTGGCCAGGGAAGCGGAGAAGGCCCGCGCAGCCGGGGACCGCAACCAGGCCCGTGAGCTGCTGAACAAGTCGCTGGACCTGTGGGAGGGCGAGACGCTGGCCTCCGTACCCGGCCCGTACGCCGAGACGCAGCGCGCCCGGCTGGAGGAGTGGCGCCTCCAGCTCACCGAGACCCGGCTCGATCTGGACCTGGAGGTCGGCTGCCACGCGGAGGCCGTCTCCGAGATGACCGTCCTGACCGCCGCTCACCCGCTGCGGGAGCGGCTGCGCGAGCTGCTGATGCTCGCGCTCTACCGCAGCGGCCGGCAGGCGGAGGCGCTCGCCGTCTACGCGGACACGCGCCGGCTGCTCGCCGAGGAGCTGGGCGTCGACCCGCGTCCCGAACTCGCCCGGCTCCAGCGGCGCATCCTCCAGGCGGACGCCGAACTGGCCCGCCCCGTCGAGCAGCCCGCGCCGCCCGCGACCTTCACGCGACCCGCGCAGCTCCCGGCGACCGTGCCCGACTTCACCGGTCGCGTCTCCTTCGTACGGGAGCTGGGCAAGCGGCTCTCCACGGTCGAGGGGTCCGTGATGGCGGTCTCGGCGCTCGCGGGGATCGGCGGCGTCGGCAAGACGACCCTGGCCGTGCATGTCGCGCACGCGGCACGGACGTACTTCCCCGACGGTCAGCTGTACGTGGACCTTCAGGGCGCGGGCACCCGGGCCGCCGAGCCGGAGAACGTCCTCGGCTCGTTCCTGCGGGCGCTCGGCACGCCCGACACCGCGATCCCCGACTCCCTCGACGACCGCTCCGCGCTCTACCGCTCGACGCTCGACGGCCGGCGCATCCTGGTCCTGCTGGACAACGCCCGGGACGCCGCGCAGGTCCGCCCGCTGCTGCCGGGTACGGAGGGCTGCGCGGCGCTGGTGACCAGCCGGGTCAGAATGGTCGATCTGGCGGGCGCGCATCTGGTCGACCTCGATGTGATGTCGCCGGAGGAGGCGCTTCAGCTCTTCACCCGGATCGTCGGCGAGGAGCGTGTCACCGCCGAGCGCGAGGCGGCGCTGGATGTCGTCGCGGCGTGCGGTTTCCTCCCCCTGGCCATCCGGATCGCGGCGTCCCGGCTGGCGGCCCGCCGCACCTGGACGGTCTCGGTCCTCGCGGCGAAGCTCGCCGACGAGCGGCGCCGGCTGGACGAACTCCAGGCGGGCGATCTCGCGGTCAAGGCGACCTTCGAACTCGGCTACGGCGCCCTGGACCCGGCCCAGGCCCGCGCCTTCCGCCTGCTCGGCCTGGCCGACGGCCCCGACCTCTCGCTGGCCGCGGCGGCGGCCATACTCGACCTGCCGCTGCACGACGCCGAGGACCTGCTGGAATCACTGGTCGACACCTCGCTGCTGGAATCCGCGGCCCCGGGCCGCTACCGCTACCACGACCTGGTCCGCCTGTACGCGCGTGCGTGCGCGGAACGCGACGAACAGCCGCCCTCGGAACGGGAGGCGGCGCTCTCGCGGCTGCTGGACTTCTACCTGGCGACGGCCGCGAGCGTATTCGCCCTGGAGCGCCCGGGTGACCGTCTGGTGGACCATCTGGAGCCGACGACGTACCCGGGCCTGTCCTTCACCGACCGGCACGACGCGCAGGACTGGCTGTACGCGGAGGCCAACTGCCTGCTGGCGTTCGTACGCCAGTGCGCGGACACACCGACGCTGCGGCGGGCGGTGGACCTTCTGTGGGCGGCGCTGGACCTCGGCGAGTCGGGCGCCAACTCGAAGGACTACGAGGCATCGGCGAGAGTCGTCCTGGAAGCCGCGCGTGTCCGCGGCGACGCGTGGGCCGAGGGGCGCGCCCTGATGACGCTGGCCAACGTGCACAGTGTGGCGGGCCGCTTCGACCAGGCCGAGGAAGAGGCGGCGGCGGCCATGCGGCGCGCCGCCACGACCGGCGACGTGCCCCCCGGTTGCTGGGCGCCCAACGTCCGGGGAATCATCGCGCTCTATCAGCACCGGCACGCCGACGGCGAGCGGCATCTCACCATGGCCATCGACAACTTCCGCGGCGACGGGGACCTTCCCGGCGAAGCGAGCGCGCTGTGCAATCTCTCGCGCATCCGCTTGGCCGCGGGGCGCACGGACAGCGCGATCGCCCTGGCCCGGCAGGGCATCGACATCTACGACGCCCTGGGGCACACGTTCCGCGGCGCGAACGGCCGCTATGCCCTGGGGCTGGCGCTCGCCCAGGGCGGACAGTTGTCCGACGCGGCGGAACGGCTCGACGAAGCCCTCGCCGTCTTCCGGGACAGCCGTCAGAGGCTGTGGGAGGGCATGGCGCTCTTCCGGCTGGCCGAGATCGACATCTCCGCCCGCAAGATGGCGCAGGCGGCGTCGAACGCGGAAATGGCGCTGACCGTACTCCGCGACATCGGAGGCGAGTGGCGCCGCGGCAATGTACTGACCGTGCTCGGCCGCGCGCTCAGCGGCATAGGGCAGACGGGCCGCGCCCAGGTCTGCTGGCAAGAGGCGCTCTCGATATACGAGGCTCTGGGGTCGCCCGAGGCGAGCGAGGTCCGCGCGTTACTGAGGCCCATGGCGGCCGCGTAGGTCCCGCGTCAGGCCGTTCATCGTTCGTTTATCGCGCCACGGCATCGTCTCTCCTGTCGGTCCGCCGAATCGGGGGGCGCACGGATCGGCGAGGGGCCGCGGCGCTAACGTATGCGGCCTTGTGTGCCCGCCCGGCGGTCCCCGGGGGAACCGCCGGGCGGGTACGGCCGATCCGCCACGCAGAGCAGCTAACGGGAGATAGCGATCATGGACGACATCAAGAAGAAGGACACGGCGGTCAAGCCGCAGGACCAGCACGCGACGGGTACGGAAGAAGAAGGCACGGCCACGACTCAGGACCAGCACGCCACGGGTGGCGGCATCGGCACGCTGGACCAGCACGCCACGTCCGAGCCGTTCAAGCCGGGCGCCTGAGCACCTAGGGACCTAACCCTCGCGGGGGAGGTGGCCGCGGCGGCGCGGAGGGGGAGCCGCCGCGGCCGCCGCATGTCCGACGACCTCGCATTCACGCCATTCGATGGGCGTAAACCGCCATATCGACCGAACACGCGTGCCCTAATACTTAGGGTACTGAGGGTCGAGAACGACCGACGAGCCCACTTTCAGGAGTTGAAGTGACGCGTACGAAGAAGTTCTTCGTTGCAGCGGCTGTCGCGCTCGCCGCCGCGGCGGCTACGGCCTCCCCGGCCATGGCGGACGCGCACGCCACCACCATGGGAAGTGGTGTCTCCGTCCAGGACGCGCACGCCACCGGCGGCGACGCCACGACCAGCGACGTTCACGCCACCTGAGGCGCACCGCGCATGGAGAGGGGTCCGGGCGATCTCGCCCGGGCCCCCTTCTCGTGTCGTGGGGCACGCTCTAGCTCTTAATCGTCGGCTCGCACTCGCGTACCCGCGCGACCTGCTTCGGGCTGTCCATCGGGACCCTGACCGTCGTCGTCTCCCCGCCGTCCAGCTCCACCGTCGTGTCGCCGAAGTCGACGACCGAGCCCGCCGCGTCCTCGAAGGTCACGTCGACCTCGTAGGTGTCCGTCGGACCGGGTCCCGCCGACACGCGCACGGTCGCGTAGGTGACGGCCTTCCGCTTGCCCTTCGCCTTGCTGACGCAGCTGACGATCCGCGCCTCGGCGCCCGCCGTCGCCGTGGGCGTCGGGTCGTACGAGCTGCCGGACGAGCCGTAGTCGTCATCGGAGTCGTAGTCCGAGTCGGAGTACGAACCGTTGCTTTTCTTCGAGTTGGAGCAGCCACCCCCGCCGCCGCTCGATCCCTTGCTCTTGCCGCTTCTGCCGCTCTTACCGCCCGTGGAGGACGAGAACCCCGTCAGGGCCAGCACCACCGCGACCAGTACGACCGCGACTTTCAGACGTCGACGTATCACGATCGACACACCCCCCGTATGTACGCACTTTCACCGATGGCTCAGGGTGCGACGCACTCGTGGACCTGTCAAACACGCGCGCCGCGCCCGCAGTTGGGGCGCGGGCGCCCCCGGCGGCGCGGTGGGCGCCCGCCGTCGCGTGGCGAGGGCCGGATACGCGGCGTAGCGTCGCTGACGGAGCACGATCACGCACCGCGAAGGAGGGCCGGCGATGGTCCGTAACATCCTCGGCTCGCTGCTCGCTCTCATCGGAGCGGCCGCCGCCGTCCTCAGTCCCTTCCGTCCCTGGTATGACGGCCGGGAGGGGAGCGACTTCCCCGTCACCGACCTGTTCAACGGCATCTCCGGCAACGGCTCCAGCGTCTTTGTCTCGCTCGCGGGGCCCTTCCTCTTCGCCGCCCTGGTCACGCTGTGCGGCGTGGTGCTGCGCTCGCGCGCGCTGGTGGCGCTGGCCGGTCTTGTCGTGCTCGGTGCCACGGTCCTGTGGATGGTGCGCCAGGGCCAGTCGGCGGACGGCCTCGACGTCACCGCCGGCGGTTCTGGCCTGGGCACCGGCGTCGCGTACGCCGCCGGCGGCGGGATGCTCCTGCTGCTGGCCGCGCTGGTGATGAGCGGCCGCCGGCGCCGCGCCCTGTGGCGGAGTCAGGAGCCCCCGTACGACTACGAGGCCCCGTACCCGCAGCGGTATCAGCCCCCGCAGCCGCACCAGCCCGCCTACGAGCACGCGCCGCACGAACAGCCGTACGAGCACGCGCCGTACGAACACGCGCAGTACCAGCAAGCGCAGTACCAGCGGCCGCAGTACCAGCAGCCGTCCGGGCCCTCGGGGCGATACGACCAGTACGCGTACCAGCCCTACGGATACGAGCCCCAGCCGCCGCCGTCCTCACCCCCGGAGGAGTGGTCGCCGCACGACGGCGACACCCAGTCGCTCCCCCGGGTCACCGACGAGCAGTGGAGCCCGAGCTCCACACCGCCGACCGGACCGCCGCCCGAGGATCCGCCCGACACCCCACGGGCGCGCTGACCGCCGCCTCAGGGCGACCGCCGCCTCAGCGGGACCCGCGGCGCCGCCTCAGCGGGACCCGCGCCCCGTGGCCGTCCCCTTCACCGAGTCCAGCGCGTAGACACAGCGGTCCTTGCTGCACGCGTACACCACGCCCCGCTGGGCCACGGGCGAGCCCGTGATCTCGCCGCCCGTCGCCAGCTTCCAGCGCAGCTGGCCACCGCTCGCGTCCAGCGTGTAGAGGACATGGTCGGCCGAGCCGAAGTGCAGCCGGCCGTCGGCGACGACCGGCGCGCCGATGACCTCGCCGCCCGCCGCGAAGCGCCACTTGGGCGTGCCCGTCACCGCGTCCAGCGTGTACAGCGCGCTGCCGCTGCCGACATGGACATTGCCGTCCGCGACCAGCACCGGTTCGATCGACTGCCGGGATTCCGTCGCGATGCGCCAGCGGTCCTTGCCGGTGGTGGCGTCCAGCGCGTACACCGTGCCGAGATAGTCCGCGAGATAGACACCGCCGCCCGTCACGGCCGGCCCAGGGGCGAAGGCGGGCGGGGAGAGGAAGACCGCGGGCGCCTCGAAGTGCCAGCGCACATGCCCGCTGACCAGATCGATGGAGAGCACGCGCGTACCGGCCGAGACATACAACTGGCCGTCGGCGGCGGGCCGTACCCGCACGGGCACGCCCCCGCAGGAGGCGGCGTCACCGATGGGGTACGACCACAGCTCGGTGCCGGTGCGCGCGTCCAGCGCCAGCAGCCGGGCGTCCTTCCACACGTACACCGTGCCGTCGTGGATCGCGGGCCCGGCCTCCGGTGTCTCGAAGTCCGTCTGGGCCCCGGCGGTCTCCCACAGCTTGTCGCCGTTCGACGCCTCCCACGCCTGGACGCCGCCGCCGCGCGTACCCGTGACGACCGTGCCCCGGTCGACCTTCAGGGAGTACACCCAGGCGTCGGTCTGGAGCCGCCAGCGCTCGGCGCCGTCCGCGGCGTCGAGCGCGTACAGCGTCGGCCCGTCCGAGGCGTGGATCCGGCCACCGGCGACAGCCATCGCCCACGCCACGTCCCTGGTCTTGAACTGGCGGCGTCCGCTGGCCACATCCAGCGCGTGCACCTCGAAGGACGTGACATAGAGCAGATCGCCGTCGACGACCGGTGTGCCCCAGACGTCATTGGACATCCGGAACCGCCAGGGCCGCCAGCGGCCGGGAGCGCCTTCAGGAGGCGCGGCGGGCGCGGGCACCGGTGGTGCGGCGGGGGGCGCGACGCCGGTGAGCGCATCCGTACCGTTCAGCCCGGCGGGCGGCCGGATCCAGCCCGTGGCGGGGCCCGCGTCGGCGCCGCCGACGCCGACGCGCGTGTCCGCGACCCGAGGTCCCGGACCGATCGGCACGGGCGACCCCGCCAGCCTGAGCGGGCCCTCCGGCGGCGCGGAGCGGGGCGCGTGCGGCAGCGCCGGCGGCGACATCGCGGCCGCTTCGTCGGACCGGCCCGCGTGCTGGCTCTCGTTCCCGCCGCCACCGCCCTGTCGCGCCGTGCCGGGCCGCCACGCGGCGTCCCAGTCGGGGGCCGCCTGCGCGGGCACCGGCGGCTCGTGCGCGGGCCTCGGCGGTACGGCGGCGACCGCGCCGGGACCGACCCCCGGCCCCGCACCGGCACCGGCGTGCCGTACGGCGGGTGCGGGCCCCCGGCCGCCGGCCCTGCGGCGCTCGATCATCGCGGTGGCGAGATCCGGCAGCCATGCCGACGCCGTGCCGCTGTCGTCACCGCCCGAGGCGAAGAGATGGGGAGCCAGCTGGGCCTGGAGATCGGCGGGCGAGGGCCGCTGCGAGGCGTCCATCTTCATGCACGCCTCGATGAGCGGCCTCAGCTCCTCCGGCAGCCCCGTCAGGTCCGGGCCCTCGCGCAACAGCATGAAGACCGTCTCGACGGGGTTGGCGCCATGGAACGGCGCGTGTCCGGTGGCGGCGAAGACGAGGGTCGAGCCGAGCGAGAAGACATCGCTGGCCCCTGTCACACTGCGCGAGTCGCGGGCCTGCTCGGGCGACATGTACGCGGGCGTACCCACGGCGACATTGGTCATGGTCAGCCGGGTGTTGGAGACGCCGGAGGCGATACCGAAGTCGATGACCCGCGGCCCGTCCTCCACCACCAGCACATTCGACGGCTTCATGTCGCGGTGCACGAGATTGGCGCCATGGATCGACTGGAGGGCCTCCGCGATCCCCGCCGCCAGCCAGCGCACCGCCTGCGCCGGCATCGGACCGCACTCACTCACTATCTCTTCCAGCGAGGGGGCGGGCACATACGCCGTCGCCAGCCAGGGCACGGCGGCCCGGGGATCGGCGTCCACGACGGCGGCGGTGTAGAACCCGCTGACGGCGCGCGCGGCCTCCACCTCTCGCGTGAAGCGGACCCGGAACAACTGGTCCTCGGCAAGCTCGGTACGTACCGTCTTGATCGCCACCCGGCGGCCGGACGCCGAGCGCGCGAGATAGACCAGCCCCATGCCGCCGGCTCCGAGCCGCCCGAGCACCTCGAAAGGGCCGATGCGCCTCGGGTCGTGCTGCGTCAGCTGCTCCACTTGCCTGCCACCTCCCCGTACGGGCCACAAAGGTACGGCCCCGTGCCCCCTGATTCTTCCTGTCGGAGGCGCCGGTTGCGAACCCGGGGGCGGATCGGGGTGTCTCACCTCGATCCGGACACTCATGTGCTCTCCTGCTCCCCTTCCCGCTCCGGCGCGGGCTCCGCGCCCGATGTCGCCCCCGATGTCGCGCCCGCCGGCTCGCCCGCCGCCGACCCGGCTGTCGCACCCTCAGCCTCCTCGGCCGCCGCCCCCGCCGGGGAGGCCGCCGCCTTCGCCGCCGTCTGCTCCGGCGCGCGCTCCCGCTCACGCTTCGGCTCGGCCAGCACGGCGAAGTACGCGCCCTGGTTGTCCAGCAGCCCCGCCATCCGTCCGTGGTCGATGTCGAACGGTGGTGCGGTGATCCTGCCGCCGAGCCGGACGACCGTCGCCGCCGTCTCGTCGCAGTCGTGGACCGAGAAATAGCTGAGGAAATGGCCGGGCAGCTCCGCCGGGAACGCGTCCGTTATCACGCTGCGTCCGCCGATCGCACTCTCCGTGCCCGGCGCGGAACCGGCCGGGGACCACAGCCGGAAGTCGATGCCGGATCCCGGCAGATCCTTGCCCCGGAAGCCGAAGACCCTCTCGTAGAACGGGTCGACGCGCTCCTTGTCCCTCGTATAGACCTCCGTCCAGCAGAAGGATCCGGGCAGGCCCGTCTTCTCGAAGCCCAGGTCCTCGCCCGCCTGCCAGAACCCGAAGACCGCACCGGCCGGATCCGCCGCCAGCGCCATCACACCGAACCGTCCGACGGCCATCGGCTCCCGCACCAGCTGGCCGCCCGCCTCCCTGATCCTCGCGCTGAGCACGTCGGCGTCCGGGGTGGCGAAATAGATGGTCCATACGGTCGGCATCCGGCCGTCCCGCTTGGCGACAAGGCCCGCGACGCGCCTCCCGCCGCTGAATGCCAGGGTGTAGTGCCCGTCTTCCATGCCCCTGGCCCTGCCGAAGGTCCAGCCGAACAACTCCCCGTAGAAGCGCTTGCCCGCTTCCAGATCGGGGAGTGACACATCCACCCAGCACGGCGTGCCTTCCGCGAATGCGTCCATGTCCCGGACTCCTTCCGTATGGATAAAGAGAACAGTTGCTTCACTATCGCAGCGTGAACTCGCCGCCACCCCGAGTTATCCACCGAAGTTGTCCACAGGCTGTTGATAACACTATTCAAGCCCGCGCCCGCGCCGCCCGCCTCCCGGATCACCCCGCGAGCCCCCACCCACGGCCGGCCCGGCCCCCGGGTCCACTCCCGGTCCACCGCCGACCCGGTCCCGGTCCGGTCCCGGTCCACTCCCGGTCCGCTCCCGGTCCGCTCCCGGTCCGCTCCCGGTCCGCTCCCGGTCCGCGATGGCCGATTCCCCATTTGCACTCGGCCAAATCGCGCTCGGATCACCCCTCGGTAAGCTGACTGCATGACAGGACAAGTGCGCACCGTCGACGGCCGCGTGGCTGGTCGACGCGGGCAGGCGACGCGGCAGAAGCTGCTCGACTGCCTCGGCGAGATGCTCAGCTCCTCGCCGTACCGGGACGTCAAAGTCATCGATGTCGCCCGCAAAGCGGGCACGTCACCCGCGACCTTCTACCAGTATTTCCCGGACGTCGAGGGCGCTGTCCTTGAGATCGCCGAGGAAATGGCCAAGGAGGGCACCGGGTTGACCGAGCTGGTCTCCGGCCGCTCCTGGGCCGGCAAGGCCGGCTGGCAGACGTCCGAGGAACTCGTCGACGGCTTCCTCGACTTCTGGCGCAAACACGACGCCATCCTCCGGGTGGTCGATCTGGGCGCGGCGGAGGGCGACAAGCGATTCAACAAGATCCGCATGAAGATCCTGAACTCCGTGACCGGCTCCCTCACGGATTCCGTGAAGGAGCTTCAGTCCAAGGGCAGGGTCGACAAGGACATCAGTCCGGCGGCGCTGGCCGGCTCGCTGGTCGTGCTGCTCGCCTCGGTCGCCTCGCACCAGAAGGGCTTCCAGAGCTGGGGTGTGAAGCAGGCGGAACTGCGGCCTACGCTCGCCCAGTTGGTCCATCTGAGCGTCACCGGCAAGAAGCCCACGAAGTAACGCTCCGCAGCAGTAACGCTCCCCAGATGTAACCCGCTCCAGAAGTAGCGCGCTCCAACTGAGGCAACCCGCCGAAGCGGGCCGGCGCCCGGGCCTGCGGCCACGGTACGTGCGTACCGCGTGCCCCTCCCCCGTTCTGTCATGCCGGCGGCAGCAGCCGTTTAACCAGCGCTCCGGTCAGCGCACCCGCCTCCTCCGCGGGGAACACCCCAGAAGGCGTCAGCCGCTCCACCCCAGCCGGTCGAACCACTCCGAGTCTCGTACCACTCCACGCCTCGAACCACTCCGAGTCCCGTACCACTCCACGCCTCGAACCACTCCGAGCGCGGTGATATGGGCGGCGGCACGGACGAGGTTGAATGGCCCGCGTGGACGACGACCGGCGGCAAGAGACCTTCCGCGCCCTGCTGCGCGCCCAGCCCGTCTGGGACACCGAACTGCCCGCGTTCGATCCGGCGGGCGCGCCCGACGAGCCACTGCCGCTCTTCCACCGCTGGTTCGCCGAGGCGGTCGCGTCCGGCCAGCCCGAGCCGCACACGATGACGCTGGCGACCGCCGACGAACAGGGCCGGCCCGATGTACGGACCCTGATGCTGCATGACGCGGACGCGCGGGGCTGGCACTTCGCCTCGCACGCGACCAGCCGCAAGGGCCGCCAACTGGCCGCGCGCCCCGAGGCCGCGCTCGGCTTCTACTGGGCGACGCAGGGACGTGCCGTACGCCTGCGAGGTGAGGTACGCACGGCAGGCGCCGAGGAGAGCGGCGCGGATCTGCGGGTCCGTTCGACGGGAGCGCTAGCCTCGGCGCTGGTCGGCCGGCAGAGCGAAGTCCTGTGTTCGGCCGCGGAGTTGGCGGAGGCGAGCGCGGCGGCGTGGGAGCGGGCACGGCGCGAGCCGGACGCGCGGGCGCCGTCCTGGACCGCGTACACGCTCGTGCCGGACGAGGCGGAGTTCTTCCAGGGCGACGCGCGCCGACAGCATGTGCGGCTGCGCTACCGGCGCGAAGGGGGCCTGTGGGTAAGGGAGTTGCTCTGGCCGTGAGGCGGGGCGACGGGACGGCGGGTGTGATCGATTCGCAACTCTTTTCCGCCTTGACCGATACCCAACAAGTGAGGATCCGGTTACGCTCAGCTCTCATGTCCGACGATTCCGGCCGCGCCAACAGCCTTCCCGTGTACGTCATCGGCGCGGGACCCGGTGGGCTCGCCGTCGCCGCCGCACTGCGTGAACAGGGCGTACGGGCCGTCGTACTGGAGAAGTCTGACGCCGTCGGCGCCTCCTGGCGCCGCCACTACGAGCGGCTGCGGCTGCACACCACCCGCCGGATGTCGGCGCTGCCTGGGCTGCCGATCCCACGTTCCTTCGGGCGGTGGGTGCCCCGCGCGCGGCTGGTGCGCTATCTGGAGAAGTACGCGGAGTTCCACGGCCTGGACATCGTCACCCGCGTGGAGGTCACCCGGGTCGAGCCCTCCCCCGACGGGACCGGCTGGCTGCTGCGGGCGACCGGCGGCCGGGAGCTGACCGGCCGCGCCGTCGTCGTGGCCACCGGCTACAACCACACCCCCCGGCTGCCGTCCTGGCCGGGCCGCGCGTCGTACGGCGGCGAGCTGCTGCACGCGGGCGAGTACCGCGACGCCCGGCCGTACGCGGGCAAGGACGTCCTGGTCGTCGGCGTGGGCAATACGGGCGCGGAGATCGCCGTGGATCTCGTCGAGGGCGGCGCGGCGCGGGTGCGCCTGGCCGTCCGTACCGCCCCGCACATCGTGCGCCGCTCCACGCTGGGCTGGCCGGCGCAGGCGACGGCCATACTGGTCCGCCGGGTGCCGGTCCGTCTGGTCGACCGGGCGGCCCGGACGCTGGCCCGGATCTCGCTGCCCGACCTGTCGGCGAAGGGCCTGCCGCGCCCGGATACGGGCCTGTACTCGCGCGTGCGCGAGGGGGCGATCCCCGTACAGGACGTGGGTCTGATCAAGGCGGTACGCACGGGCCGGGTCGAACCGGTGGCGGCGGTCGAGTCCTTCGAGGACGACACGGTCGTGCTGGCGGACGGCTCGCGGATCACCCCCGAGGTGGTCATCGCGGCGACCGGCTACCGCCGGGCCCTGGAGGACCTGCTGGGGCATCTGGACGTACTGGACGAGCGGGGGCGG
Organism: Streptomyces sp. NPDC094034; assembly: GCF_040303865.1. Classification (NCBI taxonomy): domain Bacteria; kingdom Bacillati; phylum Actinomycetota; class Actinomycetes; order Kitasatosporales; family Streptomycetaceae; genus Streptomyces; species Streptomyces sp. NPDC094034. The sequence goes on from NZ_JBEOUD010000002.1 coordinate 256,588, forward strand.
CCGGTGACCCACGGCGGCCGCACCCCGGAGCGGGCGCGGGGTCTCTACTTCGTCGGCTTCACCAACCCGATCAGCGGCAACCTCCGTGAGATGGCGATCGACGCGCGCAAGATAGCGAAGGTCCTGGCCAAAGGGGCCACGTCCGACCGCGGGTCCGGCCGGTCAGGTCGGTCAGGTCGGTCCAGCCGGTCAGGTCGGTACGGCCGGTACGGCCGGGCGCAACGCTCCCTGCTGCCCCGCTGACCACGCCTCCCCCGCTCGTCCCACACCTCCCGTCGGCCCCGCCGCACCGTCAGACCGTGGCCGTCGCCACCGCCGGCCTGCGCCTGATCACCAGCGCCATCAGCGCCGCCGCCGCGCACAGCGCCCCCGAGGCGTACCAGACCACGTCGTACGAGCCGAAGACGTCCCGCGCCAGACCGCCCGCGAAGGCGACCGCCGCCGCACCGACCTGGTGGGAGGCGAGGACCCAGCCGAAGACGATCGCGCTGTCCTCGCCGTAGTGCTCACGGCACAGGGCGATGGTCGGGGGAACGGTGGCGACCCAGTCCAGGCCGTAAAAGACGATGAAGAAGAGCATCGGCGGATGGACGGAAGGCGCCAGCAGCATGGGCAGGAAGAGCAGCGAGACACCGCGCAGCGCGTAGTAGACCGCCAGCAGCCTGCGCGCCTCGAAGCGGTCGGTGAACCAGCCGGAGGCGATCGTGCCGACCACATCGAAGACGCCTATCACCGCGAGCAGCGAGGCGGCGGCCGTGATCGGCATGCCGTGGTCATGCGCTGCCGGTACGAAGTGGGTCTTCACCAGGCCGTTCGTCGAGGCGCCACAGATCGCGAAGGTCCCGGCGAGCAGCCAGAACGGTCCGGTGCGCGCCGCCGAGAACAGCACCGAGACCGCACGCCGCGCGGCACCGGTCACCGGCGCGGGCTTGGGTACGAACGTCTTCGCGCCGTACGCGGGCAGCCCGACATCCGCCGGATGGTCCCGCAGCAGCAGCCAGACGAACGGGACCACGGCGAGCGCGGCCAGCGCGACCGTGACGGCGGCCGGGCGCCAGCCGTGGTGCTCCACCAGCCAGGAGAGCAGCGGCAGGAACACCAGCTGCCCCGAGGCGCCCGCCGCGGTGAGAATGCCGGTGACCAGACCGCGTCGCGCCACGAACCAGCGGTTGGTCACCGTAGCGGCGAAGGCCAGCGCCATCGAACCGCTGCCGAGACCGACCAGAACGCCCCAGTACAGCACCAGTTGCCAGGCGGCGGTCATCCATACGGTCAGCACGGAACCGGCCGAGATGATGGTGAGCGCGACGGCGACGACCCGGCGGATGCCGAAGCGGTCCATCAGCGCCGCGGCGAACGGCGCGGTCAGTCCGTACAGGGCGAGATTGACCGAGACGGCGAAGCCGATCGTGCCGCGCGACCAGTCGAACTCCGTGTGCAGCGGTTCGATCAGCAGACCGGGCAGCGAGGCGAAGGCCGCCGCGCCGATGATCGTCACGAAGGTGACGACGGCGACGAACCACGCCCGGTGGACGCGCCCCGGCGTGCGGGGCGCGGGGGATTCGGACACCGCGGACTCGGGGGTCTCGGACGGTGTGGAGGTCTCGGGCAGATCGGGCTGTGCGGCGGCGAGGTCGGTTGTCTGGGTCACGTCAGACAGCATCCAGGGGGGCCGCGCCGGGAACGAGTGGCCCGACGGTCAGCATTCATCAGGATCGGGCCATGGATCCGGCCAAGGAGGCGGGCCACGGATCCGGCCAAGCAGGCGGGCCAGGGAGGCGGGCCATGGATCCGGCCATGGAGACGGGCGATGGATCGGGCCACGGATCGGGCCACCCCCTCGTACCGCCCGCCGTCGGGCCCACCGCCCGCCCTCACTCCCCCTCACTCCACACGCTTCAGGCCCCGGATCGCCGGTACCGCCAGCAGCACCGCGCACACCCCCACATTGATCACCGCCCCGGCCACCAGCACTTCCCGTACCCCCACCGCCTCCGCGACCGGCCCGGCCAGCGCCCGCCCCACCGCCAGCATGATCAGCGAGCCCGCCACGTCATACGCGTGCAGCCGGTTGAGCGCCGCGTCGGGGACCTGTGTCTGGACCGTCGTCGACCACATCACCAGCCAGAACGCCAGCGACACACCCCCGACGAAGAAGCCGGCGGCCAGCACCGGCACCGGCACGTCGTACGCCAGGACCAGTACGTTCGCGATCACCCCGAACAGCGCGAGCGCGCCCGCGAACAGGGGCCTGGCCGGTCGCAGCCGCATCGCCAGCAGCCCGCCCGCCACATTGCCCGCGCCCTGGACCGTCATCATCAGACCGAACACCGCCGAGCTGTGCCGCTCGGTGACGACGACCGCCTCCAGCGGTGTGATCGGGCCCAGCACGGTGATGCCGTACACCGACCAGACGGCGATCACCCCCCACAGCCAGGACCGGGCCCGGAACTCGCGCCAGCCGCCCATCAGTTCGGAGAGCATCGACTCACCGGTCACCACCGGCGCGACCGACTCCATCCGGATCAGGAAGAGACAGATCCCGCTGATCCCGAAGGTGGCCGCGTTCACACCGAAGATCAGACCGGGCCCGCCGAAGCCGGCCAGCGCGCCCGCGACCGCCGGACCTGCCATCGTCATCAGCGACTCCGCGACCCGGAGCACCGCGTTGCCGCGCTGCACATCCGGAGCCAGCCTCGGGAGCATGCTGGCCACCCCCGGCTGGAAGACGGCGGCGCCCAGCCCGTTGAGCGCGCTGAGCGCGTACACAAGCCAGAGCGCGGGCGCTCCGGCGGCGAAGGCGAAGGCCAGCACCGCCGTACCCACCAGCCGTGCGCCGTCCGCCAGCACCATCATCCGGCGCGGGGTGAACCGGTCGGCCAGCACCCCGCCGACGATCACGAATCCCGCGAAGCACGCCATCCAGGAGCCGAGCGCGAAGCTGACGGACGAGGCGCCGTACCCGGCGTCGAGCAGACCGGCGGCGAGGGCCACCGGCACCATGCCGTCCCCGAAGCGCGCCACGGTACGGGCGAGGAAGAACAGCCGGAAGTCAGGGTTCCAGAGGGTACGGACGGCCTCTTCCCGGGCTGATCCGGCCGGGGATTCGTGCGAAGGTGCGGTCGGTTCGGGAATGCCCGGAGCCACCGTGCGCTTTTCAGTCACAGACGCGACTGATATCAAGTAAAGGTCTGGACCACCAGAGGTATTCCGGGGAACGGACCGCGAAGTCCGCGGGAGAGGAGAGCACACCATGCAGGACCGCCGCCCGCACCGGGTCGCCGTCCTCGCCCTCGACGGGGCGATCCCCTTCGAACTGGGCATCCCGCAGCGGATCTTCGGCCGCGCACGCGACTCCTCCCACGAGCCGCTCTACGAGATCGTGACCTGCTCGGTCCGGGAACCGGGGCCGGTACGGACCGACGCCGACTTCGCGATCCTCGTCGAGAACGGCCCCGAGACGCTCGCCACCGCCGACACCGTGATCATACCGGCGTCCTACGAACTGGGTCCGGTCTTCGACGAGGGCAGGCTCACCGACGAACTCCACGCCGCCCTCGCCCGGCTGCGGCCGGGCACCCGTATGGTCTCGATCTGCACCGGCAGTTATGTGCTGGCCGCCGCCGGGGTCCTGGACGACCGTCCGGCCACCACCCACTGGTCCTCCGCCGCCCACTTCCAGCGGCTGTTCCCACGGGTCAAGGTGGACGCGGACGTTCTGTTCATCGACGACGGTGATGTGCTGACGTCCGCCGGGGTCGCCGCCGGCATCGATCTCTGTCTGCATATCGTCCGGCGCGATCATGGCACCGCCGTCGCCAACGACGTCGCGCGGCGTACGGTCGTCCCGCCGTACCGGGACGGCGGCCAGGCGCAGTACATCCAACGCCCGGTCCCGGAACCGCAGCTGGCGACCACCGCGACCGCCCGCGACTGGGCCCTCGCGCGCCTTCACCAGCCGATACAACTGCGCGACATGGCGGAACAGGAGTCGATGTCCGTACGGACGTTCACCCGCCGCTTCCGCGAGGAGGCCGGGATCAGCCCCGGGCAGTGGCTGGTGCTGCAACGGGTCGAACGGGCCAGACAACTGCTGGAGTCGACGGACCTGTCGGTCGATCAGGTGGCGCGGGACGCGGGGTTCGGCACGGCGCAGTCGATGCGCCAGCATCTCCAGTCGGCGCTGGGGGTCCCGCCGACGGTCTACCGGCGTACGTTCCGCGCGGGAGCCGGATCGGGCCGCTAGGTCCTGTCCGGTCGATCTTCGCGGGCCCGCGACGCCTGGCACCGCACCTCGCCGCGTTGTCGGAGTCGCCCAAGTACGTCCAGTACATGGGCGATCCTCCGCCTTGCGATGCACGACACCAGACGCCGCGGGCTTATCCGCGAAGATCGACCGGACAGGACCTAGGGCCTCGTCTCCATCCGGCTCACCCCGGTATACGGGCCCCGGGAACCGGCGGATCCGGCGTCACGCGGGCCGCGGGACGGCGCACGGGAGCTCGTACGCGGCAGGGGCGCATGCCTCGGCCGCCACCCCCGGCGCGCTTCTGTCGACCTCGCACCAGATGCGCTTGCCCGCGCCTTCCGGCTGCCAGCCCCACCGGTCGGCGAGACCGTCGACCAGCTCCAGCCCGCGGCCGTTGGTGTCCTCGCCGTCCGCGTGGCGCGGGCGCGGCGGGCAGGCGCTGGTATCGGCGACCTCCACCCGTACCGTCCCCGCCTCGGCCGCTCCCGCCCCGAAGAGCATCCGCAGCACGGCCGGACAGCCGGTGTGCACCACGGCGTTGGTGACGAGCTCCGAGATGAGCAGGATCAGCGTCTCGGCGACCGGCTCGTCGTCCTCTATGCCGGAACCGGCCAGCCTGGAACGGGCCCATCTGCGGGCCCGTCCCACCTCCGCGGGATCCGGCCCGACCTCCAACTGAACCTGAAGCACCTGCACCGCTCACACCATCCGAACCGGCGGACACATCGCCTCGCGCCTCGACAAGGTCCTCAACAGAGTCACAAGAGTCTCAAGAGTCACGGAACGTGATTTTCCCTGCGAGACAGCATGGTTGACGTACAGTCACCGCAACAAGCGCTTCGGGCATATTCCAGCGCGAAGGAGTACGCGTAGTGCATACTGTGCGACGCCCGTCGCGGGGAGTCGAACACGGGCGCACACGGCGCCTTCGTACCGCGCGAGCGGCGCACATTCGCGTTCCCGGAGCCGCCGTACCGGCGGCACCGCGACCGTCGCGCCTCGCAACCTCTCGCACCCCACGGAGCGTACCGGAGGGCGGACACGACTCCGGCCTGTGACGGCCCGCCGCCAGGACACAACCCGGTATCGACCTCGGGCGCCGGGTTCCGGCCACGGACGGTGACGCGTTCAGACCGCTGGGACCAGGGCTTTCCCCTTCCACGAGTGCGGAGTTCACGCGTGGTGAGTGCACCGCACCCGGGGCCGGCGCACCGGCCCCGGACGCTCATCAGGGTTCCGGCGTCACGTAGTACGCCGCGAAGCCCGACAGGATCTCTCCTTCATGGATCCTGCCGTCGTGGTCCACGTCGAGCTCCGCCGCCACCTGCGCCGCCGCCTCCTGCTCGACACCGAGCACCCGTAGCGCGCGCTCGGCCGACGCGCGGGTCACCCCGCCGCCGTCCTCGTCGGCCACGGCGATCGCGGCACGCAGGAACGGGCGGGCGATCTCCGCGAACCGCTCCGGGTTGTCCCGCAGCCGCTTCACCGCGCCGGTGACGAACTCCTGCCTGCTGACTCGCTGGTCGCCGTCCACATCCGCGATCCCGGCCATGCCCTGCCAGAACGCCTCGGCCCCGCTGTAGAGCGCCTGTCCCTTGTCGGAGCGTGCCGTCGTACCGAACTCGGCGAGCAGCGCCGCCGCCGCTCCGCTGAAGTCTTCGCGGTCGATGTACCCGCTGCCGTCCTGATCGAAGGCTGCGAACCGTGAGGCGATCTTGGCCTCGTACTCTGCGCTGTCCATCCCCGGAGCGTACGACGGCCGGGGGGCGCGATGTGCCCCGTTACGCGCGGAGCCGCTATGCGGAGAGCGGCTGGACCGCGTCGTCGACGGCCGCGGGCACGTCCGGGTAGACCTCGAAGAGACGGCGTACGCCCAGCGCGGCCAGCACCCGGTTGACATGCGAACCCGCCTCGGCGCCGCGGGCGGGCAGGATGACATGGAGCCTGCCCCCGCAGGAGTGGAGCAGTCTGCGCGAGGCGATCAGTACGCCGACCCCGCTGGAGTCACAGAAGAACACCTGGGAGAGATCGAGCACGAGCGCGTGGCGCCCGGCGGCCACCGCGTCGTGGACCCGCTGGCGGACCTCGGGTGATGTCACGATATCCAGCTCGCCGGTGATGTGCAGCACAGTCCACCGGCCCTGCTCGGACTCCTCCATCTTGAGCGTCACGCGCCTGGACCTTTCGTCGGGTTCCTGGGCTGATCCGGAAGTTGCGGTTCCTTATCCCGCGACTGCCCCTCAGCGCCATCGCGAAACGTTGTGAAACCTCACTTCGCCCCCCAACGCCCCCGCGCCAGGCCCGCAGGAGCGCCTCGGGGGCGCACTTGGGCAAAGGGGAGTGCGTTGTCGGCGGCGCCCATTACATTCGAAGGAACGATGGCCAATGGTGGCCACCAACAGGCTTCGACATGATGGTGGACAGAGACAGAGGCAGAGGCAGGGACAGGGGCACGGAGACAGGCACGGGCAGGCGCACGGAGGAACAGGGCTGGGGGGCGCATGGCGAAGGACACACCGCCCCGGTGGGACCGCAGGATGCACCAGCGGTTGTCCCGGGGCGAGGCGGCGGCTCTCGGTGAGCTGTACGACCGGTACGCGTCGCTGGTGCACGGCCTGGCCCACCGGGTGCTCGACGACGACGACGCGGCGAACCGGATCACCCGTGAGGTCTTCGGTCATGTCTGGGAGAACCCGGACACATACGACCCGAAACAGGGCTCCATACGTTCATGGGTGGCGAAAGTCACACAGCGGCTGGCCGTGCAGCGGCTCCGACGTACGGAAGCGGAGGCGTACGAGGCGCGCGGCGAGGGTTCGGCGGAGGAGCTGGAGCAGAGGATAAGCCAGGTCTCGGCGGCCGCGCGGGCGGACTACATAGTCAGGTCGATGCCGGCGCCCCTGCGGGACGCGCTGGAGCTGGCGTACTTCCAGCGCAGGGACTACCGCCAGACCGCGGCGGACCTCGGTGTCACGGAGGACGAGGCGCGGCGCCGGCTGCGGCTCGGGCTGCAACTGCTCTCCACGGCCAACACCCAAGCCCGGAGCGGCTCGTCGCCACCGGGAAACGGACGTTCCTTGTGACCGGCCCTCTGGACGGCGGCTCCCCTGAAGGTCGCGAGCCGGACGAGCCAACGGCCTTCCTCCGTATCCCGGCACCGAGGACGGCACCGGACGACGTGACGGAACCGGGCAGAGTGACGGAACCGGACCACCTGACAGAACCGGGCAGCGTGACAGAACCGGACCGCGTGACAGAACCTGACCGCGTGACAGCCGCCGCCGAGCCGCTGTCGCACAAAGTGCTCATGTCGCTGCTCGGGGCCTGGGCGCTGAGCGCCTGCTCCGCCGAGGAGACCGCGCTCGTCGAGGCGCATCTCACCGAATGCGCCCCCTGCGCGGACGAGGCGCTTCGGCTGCGCGACGCCGTGGGTCTGCTGCACGCCGACGGAAACCTCGACCTCGACCCGCTGCTGCGCTCCCGCGTCCTTGAGAACGCCCTCGGCCGCCGGCCCGCCCGTGTCCCGGTGCCCGGCTGGGCCGCCGCCTACGACGCCGAGACCGCGCGGCTCGACGCGCTCCTGCGGGACATCGGCGACGCCGAGTGGCACGCGCCCGTACGGCTCAAGTGGTACGAGGACGAGGGAGCCGTCTCCCGCCGGACGACCGTCGCCGGGGTGATCGGCCATCTGATGACCGTCGACGGCCTGGTCGCCGCCTCCCTCGGTCTCGACGATCCGCTCGGCTCCGACGCGCCCGTCCACCCGACCGAGCGCACGGAGAGCTTCTGGCGGGCCGCGAAGCCGCCGCCGACCCGCATCATCCACGAGCCCTGGCGCGAGCAGAGCCACACCCTCATCAGAACGGTGTCCTTCGCCGGCCGCGGGGTCGCCGAACTCTCCGTGTCGTACGGGTTCTTCGCGCTGCCCCTGCGTGACGCGCTGCTCGACCGCGCCTTCGAGTGCTGGGTGCACGGCGCGGACATCGCGGACGCGGTGGACTACCCGTACAAGCCGCCCAGCGGCGGCCATCTGCGCGAGATGATCGATCTGGCGACCCGGCTGCTGCCCGCCGCGCTCGCCATCCGCCGCCGGAGCGGTCTCGCGGGACCGGCCCGTGAGCTGGTGACGGCGGGGTCGCCCGGCCGCTCGCTGCGACTGGAGATCGAGGGCGCGGGTGGCGGCGACTGGTTCATCGCGCTTGACTCACCGGCGGCGGTGGGCTCGCGCGAGCGCTCCGTGGCGCACGTCGCGCTGGACGGCGTCGAGTTCTGCCAGCTGGTGGCCGGACGGGTCTCGCCGGAGGACGCGGCGGCGGGTCAGGAGGGTGACCGTGAGGCGATCAGGGATGTGCTGTGCGCGGCGGCCACGATGAGCCGTCTCTGAGACCCCACGGTCGGAGCCGACCGCTGTCGGAGCCGACCGCTAGGTCCTGTCCGGTCGGACAGGACCTAGTCGAAGACGACGGTGCGATGCCCGTTGAGCAGGATGCGGTGCTCCGCGTGCCACTTCACCGCGCGCGCCAGCGCCTGGCACTCCACGTCCCGGCCGATCGCGACCAGTTGCGCGGGCGTGACCTGGTGGCCGACCCGCTCGACCTCCTGCTCGATGATCGGGCCCTCGTCGAGATCGGCGGTCACGTAGTGCGCCGTCGCGCCGATCAGCTTCACTCCGCGCGCGTGCGCCTGGTGGTACGGCTTGGCGCCCTTGAAGCTCGGGAGGAAGGAGTGGTGGATATTGATGATCCGGCCGTTCAGCTGCTTGCACAGATCGTCCGAGATGACCTGCATGTAGCGGGCGAGCACCACCAGCTCCACCCGCTCCGCGCGGACCAGCTCCAGCAGCTCGGCCTCGGCCGCCGCCTTGGTGTCCCTGGTCACCGGGATGTGATGGAACGGAATGTCGTACGAGGCGGCCAGATCGGCGAAGTCCGTATGGTTCGAGACGACCGCAGCGATGTCCACCGGCAGCGCGCCGATACTCGCCCGGAAGAGCAGATCGTTCAGGCAGTGGCCGAACTTGCTGACCATGAGGATGATCCGCATCCGCTCGTCCGCCCGGTGGATCGCCCACTCCATCCGGAACGAGTCGCCGATGGCGGCGAAGCTCGCCCGTAGCTTCTCCACGGTCACCGGGGCGTCCGCCGAGAAGTGCACCCGCATGAAGAAGAGACCGGTGTCGTGGTCCCCGAACTGCTGACTGTCCTCGATGTTGCAGCCGGTCATGAAGAGATAGCTCGACACGGCGTGCACGATGCCCTGTTTGTCCGGGCAGGAGAGCGTGAGCACGTACTGGTCGGACGGCGGGGCGACGGGTGGCGGCGTCTCGATGGTCATGACCCCAGAGGATCCCACATCTGTCCCGCGCGCCCCGGATTCGGCCAGTACGTGGACATTGCGCCTGTGCCGTCGGTGACCCGTGGGTGACACCGGGTGAGGTCACCATGTCATGGCGGGGTCAGGCGGACCGCGTCATGATCCGCAGCACATCCAGCGAGGTCGGGAGGACGTCCGGATCGTCCCCGTCGCTCGTCGCCAGCCGTACGTGCGCCTCGCGGGCCGCCCGTACCGCCTCCGGCCAGCCATGGTGCTCCAGATAGGCGGAGACGGGCGCGTCCGCCCCGACCTGGTGCATGATGCGCAGCACCCGGAGCACGGCGAGATCGACGAGGGCGGCCTCGCCCGAGTCGCGGAAGATCGTGCCGACGTATTTCTCGGCGGACCAGTTGTCCAGCCAGGTGTCCTCGACCAGCCGGTAGACGGCGTCGGTGACGTCGCCGTACCCCTCCAGGCCGGCCAGCCAGTACTCCTGGTGGAAGACGGGATCGGAAAGCATGTGCAGCGCCGAGCGCACATTGCTGCGCCAGCGCCACCACGGCATGTCATTGAGCGGCATGCCGCCCATGGTGGGGGAGCGACGGGCACGACGGGAAGAGTTCTCGGAACCTTGCTGCACAGTCCACGACTTTACGTTCCGCACGGGAGCGTTCGTCCGGGCCCCCGCAATTCACCTCCAGGACACCGAACGTTGAACCACGCTCACTCCGGCGTTACTCGGAGGGCGGAAGTGTGCATGAGTATGACCGGTTGGCGACGCTCTTCCTCCCTCCGCCCCTTCCAGTCCGGCGTGGTCCGCGCCTTCTGTATGACGGTGGCCGGGGCGGCGCTCCTGCCCCTCCTGACCGGCTGTGGCGTTCTCCCCGGCGGCTCGGGGGGCTCCAGGGAGCCCGTCACCGTCATGACCTGGGCGCCGGTCGGCACGAATGCCACGAATCTGCCCGGTATGCCCGCCATGGCCAAGGCGTACGCCCGCTGGGTCAACGCCTCCGGCGGCATCGACGGCCACGAACTGCGCGTGCTGACCTGCAACGAGCGCAACGACAGCGCGGGCGCCGCCGAATGCGCGCGCCGGGCGGTGAAGGAGAAGGCCGTCGCCGTCGTCGGCTCGTACAGCCAGCACGGGCGCGAGTTCATGGCGCCACTGGAGGCCGCGTCGATCCCGTACATCGGCGGATACGGCGTCACGGAGGAGGAGTTCACGAGCTTCCTCTCCTACCCCGTCAACGGCGGCCAGGCCGCGCTCCTCGCGGGCAGCGGCCTCCAGTTGGCCCGTAACTGCGAGAAGACCGTGCTGGTACGGCCCGACACGATCTCGGGCGACGATCTGCCCGACCTGCTCAACTCGGGCCTGGCCAGGGGCAAGCGCGGCCCGGTCACCGACATCCGCGCGGCGGAGGACGCCACCGACTACACCAGCCAGGCCGCCCGCGCCCGCGAGAGCGCCGAGGACGAGGGCTGTGTCACCGCGGTGCTCGGCGACCGTACGGAGACCTTCTTCGACTCCTACCGCCGCCTCCCCGAGGACGGCCTCGACATCCGCGTCTCCTCGGTCCTCGGCAGCGTCGGCCAGCCACTGATCAACCGCACGGGCGGCAAGAACGGCCCCTTCGAGGGGGCCTACCTCACCGGCTGGTACCCGGTGACGAGCGACCCGGCGTGGCAGCCGATGCGCGACGTGATCGACAAGTTCGCCTTCAGCGACAACGATATCGACCCGGCCGACCCGGGCGCCCAGACCACCTGGATCGCGTACACCGCCCTCAAGGCGGTGGTCGAGACGATCAACAGCGAGACGATCACCGCGGGCAAGATCGCGGACACCTTGGACCGCGGCGTACGCGTCGACACGGGCGGCCTGACCCCGCCGCTGCGCTGGCGCTACGAGGACATGCTGGGCACACCGGGCTTCCCGCGGATCGTGAACGGGAACGTGACGTTCCAAGTGGTGCGCGACGGCAGGCTGGTGGCGGAGAAGAAGGGCTTCGTGAACGTGGGCCAGACGCTGAACGGCTCGCACTAGGTCCTGTCCGGCCGGGGGGGGCGCCCCCGGGCCCACCCACCTCGGCGGAGTGAGCGCGCCCAAGGGCACCGGGCCATACACTCGCGACCATGATTCGCGCGGTGGTCTTCGACGTCGGTGAATGCCTGGTGGACGAGACCCGGGAGTACGGCACCTGGGCCGATTGGCTGGGGGTCCCCCGTCACACCTTCGCCGCGATGTTCGGCGCCGTGATCGCCCAGGGCCGCGACTACCGCGACGTCTTCCAGGAATTCCGGCCCGGATTCGAACTGTACGAGCAGCGTGAGGCGCGCGCCAGGGCCGGCCGGCCCGAGTACTTCGACGAGAGCGACCTGTACCCCGACGTCCGCCCCGCCCTCGCCCAACTGCGGGCGAGCGGGCAGTGGCTCGGTATCGCGGGCAATCAGACCGTTCGGGCCGGTGGCATCCTCCGCGAGTTGTTCGCGGACGATGTCGACCTGATCGGCACCTCCGACGACTGGGGCGCGAGCAAGCCCGACCCGGAGTTCTTCGTTCGTGTCGCCGACGCCGTGCCCTTCGGGGCGGACGAAATCCTCTACGTCGGTGACCGCCTCGACAATGACATCCGCCCTGCCCTCACGGCGGGTATGCGCACGGCGCTGATCCGACGCGGGCCATGGGCCACCGTCCAGTGGAGGACCGAGGACGCGAAGAGGCTGCCGACCCTGCGGATCGACAGCCTCGTCGAACTTCCCGAGCAGATCGCCAAGCTCAGCGCGCAAGGGCACTGACCGTCGTCGACCAGCTGTACAGCCGGTCGTCGAGCTCCCGGACACAGGGCTCGTACTGCCACGGCGCGAGCGACTTCCGTACCTCACGCACCCGCTCCATTCCGGTGGCGTACCACGTCATGGCCAACTGGTCGAGGGCGCGGATCGCGTACCGGCAGGATTCGCCGGGATTCCCCGCCGCCGCCTCGACGGCGGCCAGGTCTCCGAGGACGACCGTGGCCTGTTTGGCCTCCCCGGGCGGCAACTCGTCCAGCACAGCGAGAAGAGTGGCGCGGGCCTGCGGCACATGGCCGGCCTTGAGCTGGGTGTTGCCTTTGAACGCCGCGAGGCGGGCCGGGCCGAACCAGTCCATCCATTCCGGATTGGGATGACGCGACCCCGCGGCGATGGCGTCCTCGCCATGCCGGATCAGATTGAGCGCCGTCCTGCTGTTTCCGCAGCGCGTTTCACACTCGGCCTCGACCGCGTCCAACCACGCTTCGAACTCTGCCGACGCCGGGCCGCGTCGGGCGTAGGTACGTGCCGCCACCATGCGCTCCAGCGCATCATCGCGCCGCCCCTCCCACCCCGGGATGAACGCGGTGTGCGCGAGGACGGCGGCCCCGAGCAACGGATCATCGGCCTCCCCCGCCGCCTGCAACGCCCGCAGCAGCGTGTCGCTCGCCCGATCCGGTTCACGCAAGTCGAAGAACTCGATGCGGCCGACGAGCAACCATGTCTCGGACAACGCGGCAGCGATCAGCTTTCGCGTCTGCCCCGCGGTCTCGGGAAGCAACGCGCACCCCAGGGAGGCATGCGCGGCCGCCGCCGGATACAGCGTGGTGGGCGCCACCGACCAGTACAAGCGCCGGTGCGAGTGGGTCACCGCCGTGAAATCGGCCGCCACGCTGGCGGGTTGCACAGCCGAGGCCGTCCGCGTCGGGACGGCCGCGAGACCGACGGCGGCCACGGTGGTCGTGATCAGATTCCGGCGCAGCCGATCCGGGCTCGCGCCGGTGGTTTCCCAGGGTGCGACGAATCCCAGGGATTCCATGTCCTGGCCCAGCATGCGCGTGAGCACGCGCTGACAATCCGGCTGCGGCCAGGGGGGATTCGCCGATTCCCAGCGGCGGACCTGCCGCACCCCGATCGCCAGGCCTTGGATTCCCAGCCCCTCGGCGGCCTCCGTCAGGGCATCGGCCAACGCCTGCTGCGAGGTGTAGCCGGCCGCCACTCGGGCGGACTTGAGCCTGATATTGCCTGTGGGTCGGGACACGCTCTACCTCCAGCGTCGGTGAGACGGGACTTGCAGTCTCGCACCAGGCCCGCTTCGTGTCGCCTCATCACCCGAAGGTGCAAAAAAGGTCCTCTAACCGCCGCCGCCAAGTCCTCCAGGAGGCCTCGTCTGGTGTGGCAGGCCCAGCCACGCTGATCGAGCACCGATCGAGCGACACCATGATGACGAGGAGCCATGACCATGGCCGGGACCGGCGCAACACCGTTGCCACGCACCACTCCTGAGCCAGGAACCGTCCCGGAGGGAGAGGGGCGAGCCATCGCCCGGTGGCAGCGAACCATCGACCGCGCCCGGCAGGTCGGCTCCGGGACGCGCACGCGCGACGAGTTGGCCGAGTTGGCCGCGACCCTCCGTGCGCACATCGGTGAACTGCTCCCCGTCGCACGCTCCGGAGCCGACCGGCTCTGGCGCGGGGGCACCGACTGGTACCGGCTGACCGCCCGCCTGGACAGCATCCAGCGCCACGCGGGGGAAGAACTCGGCGACGGGGTTCTGGCGGCACACGTTCAGGTACGGCTGCTCGCGCTCGACTGTCAGTGGCTTCTGGAGCGCCATGCCTCCGACCTCACCGGTGCGGAGTCGGCACGGTGACGGGGTGCGTCAAGGGGGGCCATGACTTCCCGTACGAGGACGAGACCGGCGCCTACTGCCACGAGCACGGGGTGACCCTGCTGTGGCGCGGGGATCCGATCGCGGGGAATGGCCTTCCCGGCGACTGCCCGCCGGGAACCGGGTCGGTGACCGCCGACCCGAACCACGCTGGCGGCCCGGGCGACCCGGACCACCCTGGCGGCCCGGACGGCGTCGGCGGGTGGTGGTGAGGCGCCGTCTCGGAGCGGCCCCCGGCGACCGCCCGCGTGCCGCCCTGGGCTACAGCTGTGTCGGGGCGCGCTCCGTCAGGCCGTACTGCTTCGCGATGCTGTTCCACAGGCCCGACGCCTTCTGCTTCGCCGCCGTGGCCTCGCCGCTCGCCTGGTTTCCCTTGGCCGCTTGCGAGGTGTTGCGTGCGTGGCCGTCCTTGCAGCCCTTCTTGCCCTCGGTCTGCTTGGCCCATGCCGCGTAGTGGTCGTCCGCCGAGGCGGAGGCCTGCCAGGCGTCGGTGAGGGAGGTCGTCAGCTCGGTGTGGTTCGGCAGCTTGTCGAGCGTCAGCGCCTCCAGCTTGGTCACCAGTCCCCTGCGCTGCTCGGCCGCCCCATGCAGGTCGGTGGCCGCCTGGTCCAGGTTGTCGCAGGACTTGATGTCCTCGACCGCGCTGATGACCGTCGAGCGGCTGCTGTTGCTGTCCGCGAGGAGCTTGTCGAGCGCCTCGGCCTGTTGCTTCACCGGGTCCGGGGCGGCCTGGGTGGAGGGTTCCGTGCTGGGCGAACTCGCCGACGCGACCGTCTTGCTGTCGTCTCCCTGGGGCGAGTCGCCGCCGCCGCTCATCAGCGCGCCCGCGCCCAGGCCGAGGGCGGCGCAGCCGACGACGACGGCCGCGATCATGGGCGCGCGGGAGGACTTGCGGCGGCCGGCGCCCCGGGCCTGGGGCGGTCCCTGAGGGGACCCCTGGGGCGACCCCTGCGGTGGCTGGTGCTGGACCGGCGGCTGCGGGTAGCCGTACGACCGGCGCTGCCGCGGTGGGTGCGCGCCACGGCCCGCGTCGAACTGGGGCATCTGCTGCGTCGACTCCGCGCCCTGCCCCGCGCCGGGCCCATCCGTACGGAAGAGGTTGTCGAACTCCGCGGGCGGCTGGCGGTCGCCGGGAGCGCCGGGCCGGATGCCGTACGGGGCGCCGGGAGGCGCGGCCGGGATGTCCTGCGCCGGGACGGGCGCGATGAACTGCGTGGCGTCCGCGTCCGAGCCATGCGGGGGCGGCGCGGCGGACGGCAGATACTGCGTGGCCTCCGCGGCGCTCTCCGGCGGCAGCATGCCGGGGCCCGGCGGGCCCGGCGGGACCGGCGCGATGAACTGCGTGGCGTCCGAGTCCCCCATCGCGGGCACCGGCGGCAGATACTGCGTCGCGTCCGCGCTGCCGGGCACGGGCGGCGGCAACGGCTGCGAGTGGGGCTGCGCCGGGGGAAGCGGCTGTGGCAGCGGCACCGACTGCGCGGGCGGAAGCTGCTGCCCCGGCGCAAGCGGAAGCTGCTGTTCCTGGGGCAGCGGAAGCTGCTGTTCCTGCGGAAGCCGCTGCCCCTGCGGATACTGCTGGTACGGCGCGTACAGCTGTCCCGGAGGCTGCTGTCCCGGGGCCTGCTGACCGGCGGCCAGCTGCCCCTGGGCCGGCGGGAGCGGAGCGCCGTACGACCGGTCGCCCTGCTGCCCCTGCTGCGGCTCGTACGGCTGTCCGTACGACTGCCCGTAGGTCCCTCCATACGACTGCGGTACGGCCCCCGGGGCCGACGGCGCGGCGCCGCCGTACCCGGGCTGCTCCTGGCCGCCGTCCTGGGGGCCCCAGGGCCCTCCCCACGGCTGCCCCCCGGTCGGCACGACCCGGTCCTGGTCCGCGGCCGAGCCGGGAATCCAGGGCCCGCTGCCGTCGCTGGGCAGCACTACGCCTTCGTGCGCGGGGCGAGCGGCGGGGTGCTGCGGCTCATCCCCTTGTCCGCTGTGCGTCACCAGGACTCCTACGTGTGGAACGTGTAGACCTACCGAATCGTCGGC
Source organism: Streptomyces sp. NPDC094034 (assembly GCF_040303865.1). Classification (NCBI taxonomy): domain Bacteria; kingdom Bacillati; phylum Actinomycetota; class Actinomycetes; order Kitasatosporales; family Streptomycetaceae; genus Streptomyces; species Streptomyces sp. NPDC094034. The sequence goes on from NZ_JBEOUD010000002.1 coordinate 272,862, forward strand.
TCACGCTACCGGGTGAATCGCGGCCACTGCCACGCGCGTCGGCCCTGTAACAACTCATCCTCTCAAGACGCTGATTACGGGTCCGAATTCACCCACCCCGCCCCGGACTTGATCACTCTCACGCCAACCCCACGCCCCCCACGCACCTCCCACGGCGCCCACACGGCGTCACCCGCCCAGGGCCCCGCCAGGTCCTGTCCGGTCGGTCCTCGTGCGCCACGAAGACCGACCGGGCAGGACCTGGCGCCATCACGCCGCGTGGATCTCCAGCCGCGCCCCGAACTCCCGCACCGCGGGCTCGTTGGCATACGGCTCCAGCCGCTGCTGGAGATCGTCGAGATACTCCGCGCCCCGGCTGGAGCGCAGCGTGCCCAGCAGCTCCACCGCGCGTGTGCCGGTCCGGCACGCCTCCTCGACCTCCCGCTGCTGGACCTGGGAGGTGGCCAGCAGGACGAGCCCGATCGCCCGCCGTCTGGCCCGGGACTCGGGATGGCCCGCGAGCGAGTCCTCGGCATGCCGGGCCGCCGCCTCCGGCCGGCCCAGATCGCGGTAGCAGTGCGCCAACTCGTCGGCGAGATAGGCGTGATCGAAATGCGTGATCCAGTCCGGGTCGTCGCCCGAGGCGTCGCCCGAGCGCTCCAGTGCGGTGATCGCCCGGCCGACGACCGCCTCGCAGGTGCGGGCGTCGCCCATCAGCGCGTGCCCCCGGGCCTCGGCCGCGTAGAACATGGCCTGCGCCCGCGGCGCCACTTGACCACGCGCCCCTTCCTGCGCCGCCCGCGCCAACTGCGCGATCTCGCGCGGATTCCCGAGCTGCGCCGCCAGATGACTCATCGACGCGGCCAGCACATAGCCGCCGTAGCCGCGGTCCCCGGACGCCTGGGCCAGCCGCAGCGCCTGGATGTAGTAGCGCTGGGCGAGACCCGGCTGACCGGTGTCGATCGCCATATAGCCGGCCAGCTCGGTCAGTCGGGAGACCGCCGCGAAGAGCCGTCGGCCGACCGACTCCCGGTACGAACCGGAGAGCAGGCCCGAGACCACGCTGTTCAGATAGTGGACGACGACCGGACGTACATGGCCGCTGCCGAAACGGTGGTCCAGATCGATGAGGGCCACGGTCATGGCCCGTACCGCCTCGACGTCCGAATCCCCCACCCGCGCACCGGTGTTGCGCGCGACGGCCGGGTCCGCGCCCGTGATCAGCCAGTCCCTGCTCGGCTCGACGAGCGCCGAGGACGCCACTGCCGAGCCGGAGAGGAAGTCACGGCGGCCCACATCGCTGCGCCACAGCTCACAGGCCTGTTCGATCGCGCCCATGACGGTGGGCGAGAACTGAAGGCCGACCCCCGAGGCCAGATTCTTGCCGTTCGCCATCCCGATCTCGTCGATCGTGACCGTACGGCCCAGCTTCCGGCCCAGCGCCTCGGCGATGACGCCCGGGGCCCGGCCACGCGGCTGCTGACCCCGTAACCAGCGCGCCACCGAGGTCTTGTCGTAGCGCAAGTCCAACCCGCGCTCCGCGCCCACCATGTTGACGCGCCGGGCGAGACCGGCGTTGGAACACCCCGCCTCCTGAATGAGCGCCTGGAGCCGTTCGTTCGGCTGGCGCGCGACGAGTGGTCTGGCTGCCAATGGATACCCCCTGTGGCCGCAGTGATCAGCTCACTGAACACTGCCCGTCACATATGCAAAGAATGCACATGTTCGGTGATAACGGAAAAATTCGAGGAATTTAAGAAAGCTTCGGTAAACACGATGGGACTCGCCCGTGTGCCGCCCGCGTTGCCCATATGTTGTCGGACCCCCGAGGGTGGCTACCCCCTTACCGGCCCACCCCTTCCCGCGCGCCCCCGCCCATGCATCCATGCGCCCCGCATGCAGGGCGGATGTTCCCCGGCGTGGCAACGGGCACCCCGTAACCCGTGGTGGCGGCGGTAGTTGTGCTGTTCGTGGAAGAGACCATCGGAGTGACGGGCACCGGGCACATCCCTCAACAGCGGGGCGACCTGCTGCTGGACAGCGCGGTGCGGTACGCGGAAGAGCGGCACTGGGACGTGTTCCCCGGTACCTGGCTGGAGGCGGCGGACGGCCGGGAGACGTGCTCCTGCGAGCGGCCCGACTGCCCTGCGCCGGGGGCGCACGCGACCGGTCCCGACTGGGCGGCCCAGGCGACGGGCAGCGCGGTCGCGGCGCGCAGACTCTGGTCGAAGCAGCCCGGGGCGTCGGTCCTGCTGCCGACGGGACGCACCTTCGACGCGCTGGACGTACCCGAGTCCGCCGGCTTCCTGGCTCTGGCCCGGATGGAGCGTATGGAGCTGACGCTCGGGCCGGTGACCCGCACCCCGGACCGGCGGATGCTGTTCTTCGTACTGCCCGGGGCGGTGCTCAAGGTGGACGATCTCGTACGGAGGCTGGGCTGGACGCCCGAGGCGATCGACCTGGTCACGCGGGGCGAGGGGGAGTACGTGGCGGCCCCGCCGACGCGGGTCGGCGGCAGCGCCGCGGTGCAGTGGGCGCGTCGGCCGACGCACGCCAACCGCTGGCTGCCGGACGTCGAGGAGCTGATGAGCCCGCTCGCGTACGCGTGCGGACGGGAGGCCGCCGCGCGGCGGGCCCGCCGCGCATAGGCGGTGCCGCTCCATCGCGCTCGTACTTAAGGTGGTCCCCGTAGCTTTGCGGGGACATCTGTACGAGACATCGAAAGGCGGTGCGCGATGCCGGACCAGGCACGGGACCAGGCACGGGATCGGACACCGGCCGAGGGGGCCGAGGGGATCTTGGGAGCCGAGGGGGCCTTGGGGGCTGAAGGGTCCTTGGGGGCCGAAGGGGCCGCCCGCGCCGAGCCGGCCGTTCAGGTCGAAGGGCTGTGGAAGCGCTTCGGTGAGCACATCGCCGTCGCCGGCATCGACCTCGAACTGCCCGCGGGCCAGTTCATCGGCCTGGTCGGACCGAACGGCGCGGGCAAGACCACGACCCTGTCCATGGTCACCGGCCTCCTCCGGCCCGACCAGGGGCGGGTACGGGTCGCCGGACACGATGTCTGGCGGGATCCCGTCGAGGTCAAGGCGCGGATCGGGGTCCTGCCGGAGGGACTGAGGCTCTTCGAGCGGCTCTCCGGGCGGGAACTCCTCGGCTACACCGGGCGACTGCGGGGGCTGCCGGGCGAAGAAGTCGACAAACGGGCCACTCAGCTTCTCGATGTATTGGACCTGGCGGGCGCGCAACACAAACTCGTTGTCGACTACTCGACAGGTATGCGAAAGAAAATCGGCCTCGCGGCAGCGCTGCTCCACAATCCCCAGGTGCTTTTCCTGGACGAGCCGTTCGAAGGCGTCGACCCGGTCTCCGCACAGACGATCCGGGGCGTCCTGGAGCGCTATACGGACTCGGGAGCGACCGTCGTCTTCTCCAGCCATGTGATGGAGCTGGTCGAGTCGCTGTGCGACTGGGTCGCCGTGATGGTGGCGGGCCGTATCCGCGCGCAGGGCACCCTCGAAGAGGTACGGGGTGACGCGCCCTCCCTCCAGAACGCCTTCCTGGAGCTGGTGGGCGTGCGGGGAAGCGGCGCCGGGGAGTCGCTGGACTGGCTGGGCGGCGCGCGATGAACATGGCCGAGAACAATCCGGCGCCCGCCCCGGCCGGGACGGTCCCCACGACGCCCGTCCAGCACGGGACCCTCCCGCCCGGGCCGGTTCCGTCGGCGTCCGTCGTACCGGCCGCGTCCGTTCCGCTCACGCCCGTCTTCGTACGGCTGAAGCTCTCCCTCCTGCGCAACGGGCTGCGCCAGTCGTCGGGCCGGGCGGTCGCGTACATCGCGTCGGCGGTCCTCGCGCTGCTCCTCGCCGCGGCGCAGTTCCTCGGCCTCCTCCTGCTGCGCGGAAACGAGCACGCGGGCACGTTGGTCGTGCTGCTGACCGCCCTGCTGGCGCTGGGCTGGGCCGTGATGCCGCTCTTCTTCCCCGGCGGCGACGAGACGCTCGACCCGACCCGGCTGGTGATGCTCCCGCTGCGTCCGCGACCGCTGGTCGGGGCGCTGCTCGCGGCCTCGCTGGTGGGGATCGGACCGCTGTTCACGCTCGGTCTGGCGGTCGGCTCGGCGACGGCGACGGCGCACGGCGCGGTGTCCGCGGCCGTCTCGGTGCCGGCCGTGGCGCTGGTCCTGCTCGTGTGTGTCGCGCTGGCGCGCGCCGTCGCCACGGCCAATATCCGGCTGCTGACCTCGCGCAAGGGCCGCGATCTGGCCGTCCTGAGCGGTCTGGTGATCGCGGTGGGCATCCAGGTCGTCAACTTCGGCGCCCAGCGGCTCGGCGACGCGGGCGGGCTCGCCGCGCTCGATCCGGCGGCGCGGGTCGTACGGTGGCTCCCGCCCGCGTCCGCGATGGGCGCGGTGGAGTCGGTGAGCGACGGCGCGTACGGGCGGGCCGTGGCCCAGCTGCTGCTGACGGTGGCCGCGCTGGCGGCCCTGCTGTACGCGTGGCGACGGTCGCTGGTGAAGCTGATGACCGCCCCGGACGGCTCGACGCTCGCGGCGGCGGAACCGGCCCGCAAGGAGTCCGTGTGGCAGCCGGGGCGGCTGCTGCCCGAGGGGCGTACGGGTACGGTGATGCTGCGCAGTCTGCGCTATGTCTGGCGCGACCCGAAGACCAAGGCGGCCTGGGTGACCTCGCTGGCCATCGGTCTGATCGTGCCGCTGTTCAACGCGCTCCAGGGCACGGGCACGATCTACTTCGCGTGCTTCGCGGCCGGGATGCTCGGCATCCAGATGTACAACCAGTTCGGCCAGGACACCTCGGCCTTCTGGATGGTGGCGCTGACGATCTCCTCGACGCGGGACGCCTATCTCGAACTGCGTGCGCGTGCGCTGGCGCTGCTGGTGATCACCCTGCCGTACTCGGCACTGGTGACCGTGGCCACGGCGGCGCTGCTGGGCAACTGGCATGCCCTGCCCGAGGCGCTCGGGCTGTCCTTCGCGCTGCTCGGCGCGATGCTGGCGACGGGCGCGATCGCCTCGGCGCGCTTTCCGTACTCGATACCGCAGGACAGTGGCTACAAGAACGTCGCTCCTGGCCAGGGCGGGCTCGCCTGGATCTCGATCCTCGGCGGCATGCTCGGCGCGGGGCTGCTGTGCGCGCCGGTGCTGGCGCCGGCGATCTGGATCCATGTCTCCGGCGCGGACGAATGGTCCTGGCTGCTGCTCCCGGCCGGTACGGCGTACGGGGCCCTGGCCGTGGTGGGCGGCCTCCGGCTGGCGGCCCCGCGGACAGCGGCGCGGCTGCCGGAGATCCTCGCGGCGGTCAGCAAGGGGTGACGGCGCCCGAGCCGCCCTCCCCTCCCCCGCCCCGCCCTGACGCGACGCGGCCGTCGCGTCAGGGCGACTCGCTCGCGTCAGGGCGCCCCCTCGCCTCAGGGCGTCAGCACGCCGTCCAGGAACGGTTCGATCGCTGCCCGCCACGCCTCCGGCTGGTCGTAATGGGCGAGATGGCCCGCGTCCGCCACCTCCGCGTACTGGCCACGCGGCAGCACCCGCACCATCTCCTGCGCCTCCGCGCGGCCCAGCTCGCCCTCCGGACCGCGGACCACCAGGGTGGGGCACTGGACCTGCGCCAGTTCCTCCCAGTGCGCGTCATGGACCCAGGTCTCCCGGGACGTCAGCATCTGGCGGCGCGCGAAGACCGGGCGCCAGCCGTCCGCGCACTCCTTCATCACCTCGGCGAAGAACTCACCACGCGCCGGCGTGGGACGCTCCACCCAGGGGTCGTCCTCGCCGAACCACTTCCGTACGTCGGCGAGCGTCGCGAACGGGACGGGCCAGGCCCGGAACCAGTCCGCCCACTCCCGCTGGGAGGCCGCCCCCAGCGCCGAGGCCCGCATGTCACAGATGATCAGGGCCCGGACCAGATCGGGGCGCTTGGCGGCGAGCTGCCAGGCGGTGAGCGCGCCCATCGAGTGGCCGACGAGCGTGACGGGCGCCAGCCCGAGCTGTTCGATCGCGGCCTCGGCGTCGGCCACGTACGCCTCGCGCGTGAACGGCCCCTCGGACGGCTTGTCGCTGCGGCCGTGGCCGCGCTGATCGAGCGCGATCGCACGGTGCCGCTCCGAGAGCCAGCGCGCCGTGGCGGCCCAGTGCGAGGCGCGGCCCATGAGGCCGTGCAGCAGCAAGACGCCGGAGGACCGCTCCGTCTCCTCGCGTCGCTTGGGCGGGTCGGCAAACTCCCAGGCAGCGAGACGTACGCCGTCCGCTCCGGTCACATCGATGCGCCGCACCATGCGTCCCGGCACCCCCTTCGGTCCTGAGTGGTCGAGTCGGATTCCGCTATGGCCCCGTTCCGATGCGTCCAGCCGCGCCAGACTATCGAACTCTCATTCGAAAATATGAATCCCACGCGCAACACCGCTCGTTCGAGTGACCACGCTCCAGGATTGCCGGACGCGGCCCTGGGGAGATCTTCACCGGGAGGCGGGCCGCTCGGGGATGACGGTCCGAGGGGAATGACCCTGGGAGCTCGGGGCTCCGGGTCAGCGCAGGGGAGGACAGGCTCCGGTGCCGAAAGGCGCCGGAGCCGCCCCTTCGCGCAACACCCCGGCTCGTACCACGGCTCCTACCACCGGGCTCGCGCGGAGTGCGCGGAACACGCAACCGCCGCAGGTCATACGCGCCGTACCGCAGACGCGACACACAGTGCACACCCCCGCACAGGCGCATCACCCTGCTCCCTCCCGGCCGCGGGCCGCCCCGGAGCCGCACCCCCGGCCGGCACCTCAGGTCATATGCCTCTGCCACAGACTGGCACGCGAACGCCCAGCCGTCGCCCCCTCCGGCCGGAAAGCGCATACCCTCCGGCCACCGAGCGGCTCCCCTGAGTCACTCCTTTGGCCGGAAGTCTCCGCACACCCCCGTACACACACCTCGGGTACGCACACCCGCACGCACATCCGAGTACACACATCCGCGCGCGATCCACGCCCCCTCACACCGGAGCCCCGCCCGCCGCGGAGCCCCGCCCGCCGCCATGTGCGGTCGGCGGACGGCGCTCCTTCGACGACGGGACCCGGCGCGCCTCAGCGCTTGGCGACGAAGACGTGCGACGCCACCTCGGACTGAAGCTCCGCCGCCTCCCCGCTGCTCCCGACCAATACCCCAACGGGAGACTCCGTCACACTCACCACGGACCCGGGCTGTACGCCCGCGCGCCGCAGCGTGTACATCAGCTGGGCATCGGTCTGGATGGGCTCGCCGATCCGCCGCACCACGACCGTCTTGCCCTCGGCGCCCGGATCCAGCTCGGCGAGGCTCACCAGCCCCGCGTCCAGGAACGGGTCGGCCTCGGTCTTCTCGCCCAGCTCCTCCAGGCCCGGGATCGGGTTGCCGTACGGCGACTCCGTCGGGTGGCGGAGCAGTTCGAGCACGCGCCGCTCCACCGCCTCGCTCATCACATGCTCCCAGCGGCACGCCTCCGCGTGCACCTGCTCCCACTCCAGGCCGATCACATCGACCAGGAGACATTCGGCGAGCCTGTGCTTGCGCATGACGCGCGTCGCCAGCCGGCGTCCTTCCTCGGTCAGCTCCAGATGCCGGTCACCCGCGACCTGCACCAGTCCGTCGCGCTCCATACGGGCCACGGTCTGGCTGACCGTCGGCCCGCTCTGGTCGAGCCGCTCCGCGATCCGGGCGCGCATTGGGACCACACCTTCCTCTTCCAGCTCAAGGATGGTGCGGAGGTACATCTCCGTCGTGTCGATCAGTCCGGACATACATGCCCCTCGATAAATCGTGCGCTGGCCCTGACCCAATTCTGACGCATACCACCGACAACCGTGCCGTGCCGTGGTGAGCGGAAGGTGCGGGATCCCGATGCGGCGGGACAGCCATGTCGAGTCGCCGTATTGACAGAGCAATGGTCCAGACCTCAACGTGATCCGCGGCACAGACATTCCCCGCCCCCGCCCGGTCCCCCGTCCCGCCCCCGTCCCGCCCTGCTCCGACCCCGTCCCGCCGCCAGCGCCGGCACCCGGTCCACCCGTGCTCCACCCCCTGCTCCACCCTCTGCGCCACCCTCCTGTTCCGCCCTTGAAACCCCACCCTGGAAGGGCCTCCTCGATGAGCGAGAGCAACCTGGCCGGTCAGTTCTTCGATGCGGCGATCGGTCTGCTCCAGCGGGTACGCGACGAGGAGTCCGCCGGTATCGCCGCCGCCGGTACCGCCGTCGCCGACACCGTCGCCGCCGGGGGCCGGCTCTTCGCCTTCGGCGCCGGGCACTCCTCGCTCGCCGCGCAGGATGTCGTCTACCGGGCCGGCGGCTTCGCCGTGATGAATCTGCTCACGGTGCCCGGCGTGGTCGGCGTCGATGTCATGCCGGCCACCCTCGGCTCCGCGCTGGAGCGGGTCGACGGGCTGGCGAGCGCCGCGCTCGACTCCAGCCCCGCCCGTGCCGGGGACCTGCTGGTGATCATCTCCCTCTCCGGACGCAACGCGCTGCCCGTCGAGATGGCGATGAACGCGCGGGCGCTGGGGCTGACGGTCATCGGCGTGACGTCCGTGGCGTACGCGACGGAGACCAAGTCCCGGCATCTGACCGGGACCTATCTCAAGGACCACTGCGACATCGTGCTGGACAGCAAGATCGCGGTCGGCGACGCGGAGCTGACGGCCGAGGGCATCGAGGCTCCGTTCGCCCCGGCCTCGACCGTCGTCACCAGCGCCCTGATGCAGGCGATGATGGCCGCGGCGGCCGGGGAATTGGTCGAACGCGGAATCGAACCCCCGCTTCTGCGCTCGGGGAATGTCGACGGCGGGACCGAGTGGAATGGCAGGGTCATGACCGAGTACGGCGACCGCATCTTCTACCGCCACTAGAACGTTCTTACGGTAAAGAGAGGCGTGTGCAGAAAGAAATGCGACACACGCAACAGCGGAAACCGAGAGTGACGTCAGTGTGACATCTGGGGCCCGCGGGGGACATTCCCGCAGGCCCCAGCCTCCCCCCGGGTTCAGGAACCGCAACTTTGCGTCACCACGGGGGCACTTGGCGGAATTTTGATCTTTCACAGAGAAGTAATGTTCAGGCAAAGTAGAGGAGACTCCGGTGCGGCATCATCGGAGTTGACGATGTGTCGGACGCGTCGGCGCGTACTGCCGCGCCCGCACGGCACCACAGAAAGACCGAAGGACGGAAAGGGCGAGCTGTGAGAATCCGACGGGACCGCGAGTCCACCGTCAGACGCGGGACGACGGCTTCCTGACCGGTCGCCCGGACCACCGCACGGCAGCCGCGACGCCGGCCTCCCAACTGCCGCGATCCGGCAGGGCGCGACGCCCCCTCACACCTCACCCCTCACTCCCCCACCCTCGTACCTCAACCCTCACGTTCAACCCGCAGTTCTCGCACATCCGTTTCACCCCCCACTGACCCGACCACACCGCGCCCCGGCGAGCCCGCGGCCGCAGGAGGCAGGCCATCATGAAATCCCTCATCGACAACGCCCGTACCTTCTCCGTGCAGGTGGCTGAACGCCCCGACGAATTCCGAGATCTCGCGGCGGGGCAGACGCCGCAAGCCCTCTTCATCACCTGCTCGGACTCCCGTGTCATCCCCTCCCTCATCACCGGCGCCCGCCCCGGCGAGCTGTTCGAGCTGCGCACAGCGGGCAACATCGTTCCCCGCTACGACGCGGAGCGCCCCGGCGGTGAGACCGCCACCATCGAGTACGCGCTGCGCGTGCTCGACGTCCGTGACCTCGTCGTCTGCGGTCACTCGCACTGCGGCGCCGTGGGCGCCATGGTCCGCGGCGAGGACCTGTCGGCCGTTCCCGCCGTGCGCGGCTGGCTCGGCCTCGGTGCCTCCGAGCTGCCGTCGGCGCATGGCCTCGCCCATGCCGTGCAGCACCACGCGGCGGCCCAGCTCGACACCCTCAGGAGCTACCCCGCCGTGCGCGAACGCCTCGCGGAGGGCCGGCTCTCCCTGCACGCCTGGTACTACGAAGTGGATACGGGCGCGATCAGCGTCCACCGGCCCGAGCTGGGTGGGGAGTTCAGACCGCTGTGACGGCGGCCTCGGCATCGATCTCTCCCCACCTCCTGTCCGCTCGCGGACCGCACAGCTAGGACAACCCGTCATGCTCTCCCTCCCACTTCTGAAGGACCAGCGTGTCCTTCGGCGCGAGATACTCGCGTCCCTCGTCGTCTTCCTCGTCGCCCTGCCGCTCTGTGTGGGGGTGGCGGTCGCCTCCGGTGTCCCCGCCGAACTCGGCCTGGTCACCGGCATCGTCGGCGGACTCGTCGTGGGCTTCCTGCCCGGAAGCTCACTTCAGGTGAGCGGCCCCGCGGCCGGTCTCACGGTCCTCGTATACGAAGCCGTCAAGGAGTTCGGTGTCGGCACACTCGGCGCCATCGTCCTGGTGGCCGGACTGCTGCAACTGGCCCTCGGGGCCTTCGGCTTCGGCCGCTGGTTCCGGGCCATCTCGGTCGCCGTCGTCCAGGGGATGCTGGCCGGCATCGGCCTCGTTCTCGTGCTCGGCCAGGTGTACGCCATGGCCGACACCCCACAGCCGTCCGGCGGGCTCGACAAAATCGCCGGGCTGCCCGGACTCGCCGGCGACATCATCACCGACGGTACGACGCTGACCGCGTTCCTCATCGGAGCCGGGACCATCGCCGTACTGGTCCTCTGGCCCCGCCTCCCGGCCGGCGCCCGGATGATCCCGGGTCCGCTGGCCGCCGTGGCGCTGGCCACCGCCGCGGTCTTCCTGCTGGATCTGTCGGTCGCCAAGGTCGAGGTACAGGGGCTGCTGGAGTCCATACAACCGCCCGGGCTCGACGAGTTCGGGCAGCTCGCGAGCGTGGCCGCCATCGGCACCGTCCTCGCGTTCACCCTGATCGCCTCGGCGGAGAGCCTGTTCAGCGCCGCGGCGGTGGACCGTATGCATGACGGCCCGCGCACGGACTACAACAAGGAACTCATGGCGCAGGGCGTGGGGAACACGGTCTGCGGAGCGCTCGGCGCGCTGCCGATGACCGCGGTGATCGTACGCAGCTCCGCCAACGTCCAGGCAGGCGCGCGGACTTCACTCTCCCGGATCCTGCACGGCCTGTGGCTGCTGCTGTTCGCCGCGCTGCTGCCGGCGGCCATCGGCATCATCCCGCTCGCGGCGCTCGCCGGTGTCCTGGTGCACGCGGGCTGCAAGCTCGTACCGTTCAAGGATCTGCGCCCGCTGTGGCGGGAGCACCGCGGCGAGGTGGTGATCCTCACCATCACGGCGCTGGCGATCCTGGTCACGAACCTCTTCGAGGGCGTGGTCCTCGGGCTGCTGCTCGCGGTCGTCAAGACCGCCTGGGAGATCTCCCACCTCCATGTCGACGTCCATGAACTCACGGGCGGCCGGATGGTGGTGTCGGTCACCGGCAACGCGACCTTCCTGCGGCTGCCGCGCATCATGGAGCAGTTGGAGGCGCTGCCGAAGGACCGTCCCATCGAGCTGGATCTGTCCGGCCTGCGCCATGTCGACCACGCGTGCCGCATCGCTCTGGAGAACTGGGCGCTGCGGCACAACGACGCGGAGACGGAACCGGTCAGGATGCTGCCTCCGGAGACGGCGTCCCTCCGGGAGGGCGGCCCGGCGGCGGGCCCCAGAACGGGCGCGTCCTGACGGTACGTCAGTACGGGAAGTACCGGACGGCACGCGCGGCGGCGCAGGCATGACGACGCCGCCCGTGCCGTCCGTCGCCATGTCCGTGGCGATGCCGTCTCAGGTCACCGTTCCAGGTCACCGTCTCAGGACCCGCAGGACCTCACCTCAGTCGGACAGGACGTCGAAGAGATCCAGGGCCGCCGCCACGCGGATCGTGACATCCTCCGCGTACACCGCGTCCGGTCGTTCGAAGGTGGCCCGGCTCGCTCCCCGCAGAAACGTCACCACCCCCAGCGACCGGCCCCGGCTGCGCAGCACCGTACACAGGGCGTGCACCGAGTCCGGTGGCCACTGCCGCGAGGTCGCCCAGGCCGGGGAGGGGACCGCGCCAGGCGCCGGCGCGGAGGCGGCCGAACCGGCCGACGCGCCAGGGGCGCTCGCGCGTACCGAGCCATTGCGGTCCATCGCCTGAAGCGCCGGATGCCCGGTCACATACCGCACCGGTATCCCGCCCGTCTCGACGGGCATGCCCTGCCCCGACCCGCCACCGGACGGCGTCTCCGCCACCCGCACCAGCCTTACGGGGGCCGCCGACCCGTCCGGCCGCTCCCCCGCCACCAGATCGATCAGCGCGTGATCCGCGAATCCCGCCAGCGCGAAGTCCAGATAGACCGTCGCCGCCTCCAACGGATCCTCGCACTCCGCCGCCGCACGCCCCGCCCGGTACAGCTGGCTGGAACGGAACCGCAGCCGGTCCGCCTCCTGCGCCGCCAGCTTCGACTCCGTCACATCCTGGAACATCCATCCCACGCCCAGCGGCACCGGCTCCTCCGCCAGCGGAGACGCCAGCCGCAGGAATCCGCTGCGCCAGCAGCGCCGCCGCTCCCCGTCCGCCACGGGCACCGACACCCACAGCTCGGCGGGCGACTTCGGCGCTCCTTCCGCGAGCACATGGTGGAGCGCGGCCTCCACCTCCTCGACGCCCCGCACGACGAGCTCGCCCAACGGCCGGCCGAGCAGCGAGCCGCGCCCGGGACCGAACGCGCGCGCCGCGTATCCATTGACGACGGTCGGCCGCAGATCGACGTCCACGAGCACGACACCCCAGGACGCGTCGTCGAAAAGCGCCTCGCTCAGCGCGATGGACCGCTCCAGATCGATCTGCTCATGGACCTCGCTGAAGGCGCTGTAGACCCCGGCGGGCTTGCCGTCGGCCCCGCGCATCCCGGACGACTGGGTCCGTATCAGCACCCGGCCGCCGTCCTTGCGCAGCAGCGCGAACTCGTCCACCTGCCGCCCGGGCGTATCCATCACGGCCATCAGCCGCGCCCGCACCTCGTCCGCGTCGGCGGTACGCGCCGCCCATCCGGCGAAGCCCTGCCGCCCGACGGCCTCCTCGGCGGACCAGCCGAGTATCCGCTCGGCCTCGCGGTTCCAGTGGGTGATCACGCCGTCCGCGTCAAAGGCGCACAGGGCCGCGTCCATACCGTCGAGCAACGCCGCGAGCAGATCGGATCCGGCCTCGTCCCGCTCCGCCCCGCCGCCGCCACCCGCACCGGCTCCGGCACCGCTCTCCGACTCGGGATCGGGATCCGGCTCGTCCGGCCCGCGCGGATCGGTGGTCTCACTCCGAGAAGCACTCATCCTGGCACCCCCTGCAGGGCGTCTCCGCCTGTGCTGACGCACGCCCGATCATTCAACTCGAACGTGACTCAGCACACACAAGGTTCCCCGAAATCGTCGCACCCCAAAAGCCGTCCCGCACACCGGCTACCACACGCCATGGGGAATCGATCAGGGTTTCGATGAGGAACACGCATACGAGCGTACCCGGCATCCTTTGAGCGCATGCCCGTCGTACCAGGCACGACGGGCGGCAGCGCCGGACTCCTTCATAAATTCGCTTGAAGGTCCCCAGGGCCCCTCCTAAGGTGTGACTCACACTGAAAGGAGGTGATTCGGAAGTGATTTCTTTCCGGACTCGTGAGGTGGCTGCGGGCTGACGGCCCGTTGTCGCACTCAGTGCGGAGCCGGTAACCGCCGGCCCAATCCACAGCAGTCACCGCCCCGCGGGCTCGCCGGTACGTCCGGCCGGCTCCTCTTCGGAGGAACCCGAGCCCGCGGGGTACTGCTTTTTCCACGGGCATCCGCGGACGTCCGTCTACGGGCAGAGCCGCTCCACCCGCCAGCCGGCGCCCTCGCCGTCGCCTCCGCGTACGTAGCGCAGCCGGTCGTGGAGCCGGTTCTCATGCCCCTGCCAGAACTCGACGGTCACCGGTGTGACGCGGTAGCCGCCCCACTGCGGGGGCACCGGCACCTGCTCGTCCTCCCGGTAGCGGGATGCCAGCGCGTCGTAGCGCTGAAGCAGTTCCTCGCGGGAGGCGATCGGGCTGGACTGGTCACTGGCCCAGGCACCGAGCTGGGAGCCGTGCGGGCGGGTGCGGAAGTACGCGGCGGTCTCGTCGCGGCCGGTGCGCTCGGCGGTGCCCGTGATGGTGATCTGGCGGGCCAGGGGGTGCCAGGGAAAGAGCAGCGAGACGGACGGGTTCGACTCGATCTCGCCGCTCTTGCGGGACGTGTAGTTCGTGAAGAAGACGAAGCCCCGGTCGTCGTACGCCTTCAGCAGCACCATGCGCGAGGAAGGCCGGCCATCGGGGGTGGCCGTCGCGACGACCATCGCGTTCGGCTCGTGGAAGCCCGCGCTCACCGCGTCCTTGAACCAGCGGGCGAACTGGTCCATCGGCGCGGGCGCGAGGTCCTGCTCCAGGAGCGGGGTGGTGCGGTACTGCTCGCGCATCGCGGCGGGGTCCGCGGGATCGGCGGCATCGGCGGGATCGACGGGATCCGGAGTCTCGTAAGGCACGCGGCCATCCTGCCGCAGGCTCAGTTTTCCCGGCACCGGGTGCCGCTAATCCCCGGGGGCGGAAGTCTGGCAGTGTGCCGGTTATCACGCTTCCCCGCATCGGAGGAACCCGCCAAAATCTTGGGGCGGGCCACTGTGGCCTTCGTACACCAAGAGCTATCGTTCCTGCCTCCCGGACGTACCCGACTCCCGGACGGCTGCCGCAGGGGGCATCCACCGGGGGTGACCGACCCGCCGAAGTCCGCCCCCACCTCAGAGGAGCCGCCTGATGTCCGCTTCCGACACCTCCTTGGACAACTCGTTCGTCCCCGGACTCGAAGGAGTCGTCGCGTTCGAGACGGAGATCGCCGAACCGGACAAGGCGGGCGGCTCGCTCCGCTACCGGGGCGTCGACATCGAGGATCTCGTCGGCCAGGTGTCCTTCGGCAATGTGTGGGGGCTGCTGGTCGACGGGGCGTTCGCGCCCGGTCTGCCGCCCGCCGAGCCGTTCCCCATCCCGATCCACTCCGGTGACATCCGGGTCGACGTCCAGTCCGCGCTGGCGATGCTCGCGCCCGTGTGGGGGCTGAAACCGCTCCTCGACATCGATGAGCGGACGGCGCGTGAGGATCTGGCGCGTGCCGCGGTGATGGCGCTCTCGTACGTCGCCCAGTCGGCCCGCGGTCAGGGGGTGCCGATGGTGCCGCAGAGCGAGATCGACAAGGCCGAGTCCGTCGTCGAACGCTTCATGATCCGCTGGCGCGGAGAGCCCGACCCCCGGCATGTGCGGGCCGTCGACGCCTACTGGACCTCGGCCGCCGAGCACGGAATGAACGCCTCCACATTCACCGCCCGGGTCATCGCGTCCACCGGCGCCGATGTGGCCGCGGCCCTGTCGGGTGCGGTCGGCGCCATGTCGGGGCCGCTGCACGGCGGCGCGCCCTCGCGGGTCCTCGGCATGATCGAGGAGATCGAGCGCACCGGCGACGCGACGGCGTACGTCAAGCACGCCCTGGACAAGGGCGAGCGGCTGATGGGCTTCGGGCACCGGGTCTACCGGGCCGAGGACCCGCGGGCGCGGGTGCTGCGGCGTACGGCTCGGGAGCTGGCCGCGCCGCGGTTCGAGGTGGCGGAGGCGCTGGAGAGGGCCGCGCTGGACGAGCTGCACGCGCGCAGGCCCGACCGGGTGCTCGCGACGAACGTCGAGTTCTGGGCGGCGATCGTGCTGGACTTCGCGGAGGTCCCGGCGCACATGTTCACCTCGATGTTCACCTGTGCCCGTACGGCCGGCTGGTCGGCGCACATCCTGGAGCAGAAGCGCACGGGCCGGCTGGTGCGTCCTTCGGCGCGCTATGTGGGGCCCGGGACGCGGAGCCCGCGTGAGATCGAGGGGTACGACGCGATCGCGCGCTGAGCGCCGGGCGACCGGCGCCGGACGGACTCCGGTCCCCGTCGGACCAACGGACTTCCTGCCCCGTCGGACCATCCGACGGGGCAGGCCGGAGGCCGGTCCCGTCAGCCGGACGGCCGGTCCCGTCAGCCGAGCACGCCGTCCAGGATCCGCGCCCACTGCGCCACGACCCGCTCCCGCCGCCGCGCGTCGTCCGTCAGGAGCGTCGCCAGACCCAGGCCGCGCGCCATGTCGAGCAGCCCCTGCACGGTCTCGCGTACGCCGGGCACGGACTCGTCGGCGCCCAGCAGTTCGACCGCGATCCGATGGGACTCGCGGCCGACCCGGGCCTCCAGTTCGGTGACGCGGGGCCGCAGCTGGTCCTCGTCGGAGGCCGCGACCCACAGGTGCAGCGCCGCGCGGAACAGCGGGCCCGTATAGAGCGCGACGATGCCCTCGACCGCCGCGTGGCGGTGCCCTGGCCCGGCCGGGACCAGGGCGCGCAGCGCGGCGGACCGTTCCTCCGCCACATACTCGACGGCCGCGGTGAACAGGTCCTCCCGGGTCGGGAAGTGGTGCTGCGCCGCCCCGCGCGAGACACCCGCGCGCTCGGCGACGACGGCGACCGTGGATCCCGCCCAGCCGTACTCGGCGAGGCAGGCCACGGCCGCCTCCAGCAGTCCGCGCCGGGTGGCGCGGCTACGGTCCTGTTTCGGCGCGGCCCGGACAGGACCTATCGCACCCACGAGGCGTCCCGCCGTTCGAGGAACGCCGTGATGCCCTCGCGCGCCTCCGCCGTCACGAAGAGCGAGGCGGAGCGCTGGACAAGATCCTCGGCGTATCGCTCGAAGGCGTTCAGCACACCGACCGTGAGCAGCTTCTTGGACTCGGCCAGCCCTTGCGGCGAGGCCCTGCGCAGTCCGTCGAGTACGGGCGCGAGCGCGGCGTCCACATCGTCCGCGGCCTCGGTGATCACCCCGGCGGAAGCGGCGCGCTCGGCGTCGAAGCGCTCGCCGGTGAGGTAGTAGCGGGCCGCCGCGCGCGGTTCCACGCGGGGCAGCAGCGGCAGCGAGATCACGGCCGGGGCGACCCCGATCCGTACCTCCGTGAAGGCGAAGTCGGACGCACGGTCGGCGACGGCGATGTCGCACGCGCCGAGCAGCCCGATGCCACCGGCCCGGACATGGCCGCTGACACGCGCGACGACCGGCTTCGGCAGCTCGACGATCTGCCGCATCAGGGCGATGAAGGTGTACGGGTTGGCCGGTTCCTTCAGATCGGCGCCCGCGCTGAAGGTGGTGCCGGTGTGGGTGAGCAGCACGGCCCGTACGGCCGGGTCCTTGGCGCAGGCCGTGAGGGCGTCACCGAGCGCGTCGACGAGCCGCGCCGACAGGGCGTTGCGGTTCGCCGGTGAGTCCAGGGTCAGTGTGGTGATGCCCCGCTCGTGCGCCGTGGTGACCAGCGCGGGCCCGGACGCCGGTGGCTGCGTCTGCGTCACGTGTTCTTCCTCTCGCGGTCCCGCGCTTCCCGGTCCCTCAGTTCGCGCTCCCTCAGTTCACGTCTGAGGATCTTTCCGGAGGCGGCGCGGGGTACGCCTCCGACGAATTCGACCCGGCGGACCTTCTTGTACGGGGCGACGCGTTCGGCGACGAAGGCCATGACGTCCTCCTCCGTGAGCACGTCCGCACCCGACTGACGGACAATGTATGCCTTGGGCACCTCATTGCCGTCCTCGTCATGGACCCCGATCACCGCCGCGTCCGCGATGCGCTCATGGGTGAGCAGCAGCGCCTCCAGATCGGCGGGGGCGACCTGGAATCCCTTGTACTTGATCAGCTCCTTGACCCGGTCGACGACGAACAGCCAGCCGTCGGCGTCCACCCGGCCCACATCGCCGGTGTGCACCCAGCCCGCGTCGTCGATCAGCTCGGCGGTGGCCTCGGCGCGGCCGAGGTATCCCTTCATGACCTGCGGGCCGCGCATGAGGATCTCGCCCTCCGCGCCCGGGTCGAGGTCCTTGTCCGGGTCGTCCAGCGCGACGACGCGCAGCTCCGTACTGGGCAGGAGCTTGCCGACGGCGCCAGGCGGCGGGTTCTCGGCGGTCAGCGGCACCACATGCGTGCCGGGTGACAGCTCCGTCATGCCGTACGCCTGCCGTACGGGCGGGAGCCCGAGCCGGGCAGAACAGGCGGCGGCGAGCCGGGCGTCCAGCGGGGCCGCGGCGCTCAGGACGTAGTCGAGCGAGGACAGGTCGTACCGCGCGACGGCAGGGTGCTTGGCCAGCGCGAGGACTATGGGCGGGGCGACGTACAGGCCGTTGATGCGGTGCTTCTCGATGGCCGCGAGGAACTGGTCGAGATCGAAGCGGGGCAGGACGACGACCGTCGCGCCGTGCCGCAGCGGCGCGTTCATCAGGGCGGTCAGCCCGTAGATGTGGAAGAACGGCAGAACGGCGAGGATACGGTCGCCCGGCCTCATGGGCATGACCGGTTCGAGCTGCGCGAGATTGGTGGCGATCGAGCGGTGCGTCAGCATGACGCCCTTGGGGACGCCGGTGGTGCCGGAGGAGTACGGCAGGGCCGCGATGTCCTCGACCGGGTCGATGGCGATCTCGGGTTCGGGGGCCGTCGACCGCGCCAGGTCCAGGATCGAGCGGTGCCCCTCCGCCCGGTCGCAGACGAAGATCTCCTCGATGCCGCCGACGAGTTCGGCCGATCTGCGGGCCGCGTCGAGCAGCGGCGAGACGGTGACGATCCAGCGGGCGGCGGAGTCGCGCAGCTGGGTGGCGAGTTCTTCGGGCGTGGCGAGGGGGTGGACGGTGGTGACGGAGGCGCCGGCGCGCGTGGCCGCGTAGAAGACGGCGGGGTACGCCACGGTGTTCGGGCTGTGCAGGGCGAGGACGTCTCCCTTGCGCACCCCGGCGTCGGTGAACGCGGCGGCGATCCGGCGGTGGCGGGCGTCGAGCTCGGCGTACGTCATGCTCGTGCCGCTCACGCCGTCGACGAGGGCGACGGTGTCGCCGAATGTGGCCGCCCGGCCGAGCACGGCCTCGTGGATGGGCAGTTCGACGGCCGGGACATCCGCGTACTCGCTGTGGAACACCATGACGACCCTTCGACGCGGTGGACGTGCGGCGTGCTGGCCTACTGGACGTGCGGATGTACGGACGCGCCGACGCTCCGACGCGCTGGACATACCGGGAGAGACAGAATCCCCTGTGTCAGTAGGACTTGGGGAGACCCAGGGACTGATGGGATACGTAGTTCAGGATCATTTCCCGGCTGACGGGCGCGATCCGGGCCACCCGGGCGGCCGTGATGAGGGACGCCAGCCCGTATTCACGGGTGAGCCCGTTGCCACCGAGGGTGTGTACGGCCTGGTCGACGGCCCTGACGCAGGCTTCTCCCGCGGCGTACTTGGCCATGTTGGCGGCCTCGCCCGCGCCGGTGTCGTCGCCCGCGTCGTAGAGGTGGGCGGCCTTGCGCATCATGAGACGCGCGAGTTCGAGTTCGATATGGGCCTGGGCGAGCGGGTGCGCGATGGCCTGGTGGGCGCCGATGGGCTCCTTCCACACCTGACGGGTCCTCGCGTACTCGACGGCCCGGTCCAGCGCGTAGCGGCCCATGCCGAGGGCGAACGCGGCGGTCATGATCCGCTCGGGGTTGAGCCCGGCGAAGAGCTGGAGCAGCCCGGCGTCCTCGTCGCCGACGAGCGCGTCGGCGGGCAGCCGTACGTCATCGAGGACCAGTTCGAACTGCTTCTCCACGGCGTGGAGTTCCATCTCGATCGGGGAGCGGTGGAAGCCCTCGGTGTCGCGGGGGACGATGAACAGGCAGGGCTTGAGGCTGCCGGTCCGCGCGTCCTCGGTACGGCCGACGACGAGGGTCGCGTCGGCGATGTCGACACCGGAGATGAAGACCTTGCGGCCGTTCAGCACCCAGTCGTCGCCGTCCCTGCGCGCCGTGGTCGTGATCCGGTGCGAGTTGGAGCCGGCGTCGGGTTCGGTGATGCCGAAGGCCATGGTGAGGGAGCCGTCCGCGAGACCGGGCAGCCACCGCCGCTTCTGTTCGTCCGTACCGAAGCGGGAGATCACGGTGCCGCAGATGGCGGGCGAGACGACCATCAGCAGCAGCGGGCAGCCGGCGGCCCCCAACTCTTC
Organism: Streptomyces sp. NPDC094034; assembly: GCF_040303865.1. NCBI lineage: Bacteria > Bacillati > Actinomycetota > Actinomycetes > Kitasatosporales > Streptomycetaceae > Streptomyces > Streptomyces sp. NPDC094034. Next base: position 292,878 of record NZ_JBEOUD010000002.1, read on the forward strand.
CAGCACCAGGGAGAGTTCGGTGATCCCGCCGCCTCCCCCGCCATACTCCTCGGGGAGGTTCACGCCGAGGTAGCCGAGCTTGCCGGCCTCGCGCCACAGGGTCTCGCGGTCGTATCCGCGTCCGTGGCGGCGGCCGAGGGCGGCGACGGCGGCGCGCAGCGCGGTGTGCTCTTCGCTCTCGATGATGCCGCTGCCGCTCGGACTGTGGCTGCTGTGGCTGCTGTGGCTGCTGTGGCTCATGGTGATGATTCCTCCTGTACGTCGGTATCGGTGACGACAGCGAGCAGGGCGCCGACCTCGACCTGACGGCCGGGGACGGCGTGGAGCGCGGTGAGCGTGCCGGAGGCGGGAGCGGTGACGCGGTGCTCCATCTTCATGGCCTCCAGCCAGATGAGCGGCTGCCCGGCGGTGACCCGGGCGCCTTCGGCCAGCCCGGGGGCCAGTCGTACGACGGTCCCGGGCATCGGCGCGAGCAGCGATCCGGGCGGGGTGCGGTGGCCGGTCTCCTCGAACCGCGGCCGGGCGATCAGCCGGTACGCGCCGGTGGCGCTGTCCACATGGACCTCGTCGCCGTACGCGCGGACGTCGAAGTGCCGTACGACACCGCCGACGTCGAGGCTGACGCGGTGCGGCGCGACGGCGATGACCTGTACGTCGTCGCCTTCGTCGGCCTCCACGACAAAACCGTCCCGGGTGGCCCGGTAGCGCACCTCGTGGTCCCCGTATGTCTTGCGCTGCGCGGGCGCGCCCACATTGCGCCAGCCGCCGAGCCGCGCGGGCAGCGCCTCGCCGGTGGTACGGGTACGGGTCGCCGCGTCGGCGAGCGCGGCGGCGACGGCGGCGTGCCGCTCGCCGGGGACGGGGGTGGTGAGCACGTCGAGATGCCGTTCGTAGAAGCCGGTGTCGAACCGGGCTTCGGTGACGTCGGGGTGGGCGAGCGACCGTACGAGCAGGTCCCGGTTGGTGCCAGGGCCGTGCACCCGGGCGCGGCGCAGCGCGTGGCGGAGCCCGCGCAGCGCCTCGGCGCGCGTGGGCGCCCAGACGATGACCTTCGCGAGCATGGCGTCGTAGTGCGTCCCGATGGTGTCGCCGTGCGTGTAGCCGGTGTCGACGCGCAGGCGTGGGGCGGAGAGGGCCGTCGGAGCAAGCCCCGGCGCCCGGTCCGGCGCCCGGCCCGCCACCTGTCCGGGCACCTCCAGCGCGTGCAGCCGCCCCGTCTGAGGGGCCCACCGCGCCGCCGGGTCCTCCGCGTAGAGCCGCGCCTCCACCGCGTGCCCCTGGGCGGCCGGCGGTCGCGTGGGCAGCGCGGCGCCCTCCGCGACGGCGAGTTGCAGGGCCACCAGATCCAGCCCGAACACCTCTTCCGTCACCGGGTGTTCGACCTGGAGGCGGGTGTTCATCTCCAGGAAGTACGGCCGCCCCTCGGGCGAGATCAGGAACTCGACCGTGCCCGCGCCCCGGTAGTCGACCGCGCGGGCCGCGGCCACGGCCGCCTCGCGCAGTACCGCACCCAGTCCGTCCGGGAGACCGGGTGCCGGACACTCCTCGATCACCTTCTGGTGTCTGCGTTGCAGGGAGCAGTCCCGGGTGCCCAGCGCCCACACCGTGCCGTGCGCGTCCGCCAGGATCTGCACCTCCACATGTCTGCCGCGCTCCACATAGGGCTCGGCGAAGACCTCCCCGTCCCCGAACGCGGCTGCGGCCTCCGCCGACGCGGCCGTCAACTCTCCGTCCAGCGAGGAGAGTTCACGCACGATCCGGATCCCTCGGCCACCACCGCCCGCCGCCGCCTTCAGCAGCAGCGGCAGGTCGGCCGCGGTGACGGCGGCCGGATCCACCGGCGCCATCAGCGGTACGCCCGCCGCCGCCATCAGCTCCTTCGCCCGGGTCTTGGACGCCATCGCCTCGATCGCGCCCGGCGGCGGTCCGACCCAGACGAGGCCCGCGTCCAGCACCGCCCGCGCGAACTCCGCGTTCTCGGAGAGGAACCCGTACCCCGGATGCACCGCGTCGGCGCCCGCCGCGAGCGCCGCCTTCACGATCAGATCGCCGCGCAGATAGGTGTCGGCCGGCGCGGCCCCCGGCAGTCGTACGGCCGCGTCCGCCTCCCGTACGTGCAGCGCGCCCGCGTCGGCGTCCGAGTGGACCGCGACGGTGGCGATCCCCCGCTCCCGGCAGGTCCGGAAGACCCGGCAGGCGATCTCGCCCCGGTTGGCGACGAGCAAGGACTCGATCATCTGGGACCTCACATCCGGAAGACGCCGAAGCCGCCCCGCACACCCTCGACCGGGGCGGTGTGGACGGCGGACAGGCACAGGCCGAGGACGGTACGGGTGTCGCGCGGGTCGATGACCCCGTCGTCGTACAGCCGCCCGGAGAGGAACATCGGCAGCGACTCGGACTCGATCTGCCGCTCCACCATCGCGCGCAGCGCCGCGTCGCCCTCCTCGTCGTACGGCTGCCCCTTCGCCGCCGCCGAGGCCCGCGCCACGATCGACAGAACCCCGGCGAGCTGCTGCGGGCCCATCACCGCGGACTTGGCGCCGGGCCAGGCGAAGAGGAAGCGGGGGTCGTACGCGCGCCCGCACATGCCGTAGTGCCCGGCGCCGTACGACGCCCCCATCAGCACGGACAGATGGGGGACGCGGGAGTTCGAGACCGCGTTGATCATCATCGCGCCGTGCTTGATGATGCCGCCCTGCTCGTACTCCCTGCCGACCATGTAGCCCGTGGTGTTGTGCAGGAAGACGAGGGGGATGTCGCGCTGATTGGCGAGCTGGATGAACTGCGCGGCCTTCTGCGACTCGGCGGAGAACAGCACGCCCCGCGCGTTGGCGAGCACCCCCACCGGATAGCCGTGCAGCCGCGCCCAGCCGGTCACCAGGCTCGGCCCGTACAGCGGTTTGAACTCGTCGAAGTCCGAGCCGTCCACGATCCTCGCGATGACCTCGCGCGGATCGAAGGGGATCTTCAGATCGCCGGGGACGATACCGAGCAGTTCGTCCTCGTCGTACTTCGGCGGCTCGGCAGGGCCGGGATCGGGGTGCGCCTTGCGCCAGTTGAGCCGGGCGACGATCCGCCGCGCGTGCCTGATCGCGTCCTGTTCGTCCAGCGCGTAGTGGTCCGCGAGCCCGGACGTACGGGCGTGCATCTCGGCGCCGCCGAGCGATTCGTCGTCGCTCTCCTCGCCGGTGGCCATCTTCACCAGGGGCGGGCCGCCGAGGAAGACCTTCGACCGTTCCTTGATCATGACGGTGTGGTCGGACATCCCGGGAACATACGCGCCGCCCGCCGTGGAGTTGCCGAAGACGACCGCGACGGTGGGGATACCGGCGGCGGAGAGCCGGGTGAGGTCACGGAAGAGCGCGCCGCCGGGGATGAAGATCTCCTTCTGGGAGGGGAGATCGGCGCCACCGGACTCGACCAGGCTGATGACGGGCAGCCGGTTGGCGAAGGCGATCTCGTTGGCACGCAGGGCCTTCTTCAGCGTCCAGGGGTTGGAGGCACCGCCGCGTACGGTCGGATCGTTGGCGGTGATCAGACACTCGACGCCCTCGACCACACCGATGCCGGTGACCATGGACGCGCCGACGGGATGGTCGCTGCCCCAGGCGGCGAGCGGGGACAGTTCGAGGAAGGGGGTGTCGGGGTCGAGCAGCAGCTCGATCCGCTCGCGCGCGAGCAGCTTGCCGCGCCCCCGGTGCCTGGCGATGTACTTCTCCCCGCCGCCCGCCAGGGCCTTGGCGTGTTCGGCGGCCAGTTCGTCGAGCTTGCCGAGCATGGCGGCGCGGTGGGCGCCGTAGTCGGCGGACGCGGTGTCGAGGGCCGAGGGGAGCATGGTCACAGCAGGACCTCCGGGATATCGGCGTACCGGGCGCGCAGCCACTCACCGAGCGCCTTCGCCTGGGGATCGAACCGGGCCTGCGCGGCGACACCCTCGCCGAGCAGCCCCTCGACGGTGAAGTTGACGGCGCGCAGCCGGGGCAGGAGATGCCGGACGACGGTCAACTCCCGGCTCTCCGGGATCAGTTCCCGGAATCTGTCGGTCGTCAGCTGATGGGCGAGCCAGCGCCAGCCGTCCTCGCTCCTCGCCCAGACACCGACGTTGGCGTCGCCGCCCTTGTCGCCGCTGCGGGCGCCCACGACGAGCCCGAGGGGCGCGCGGCGGGTGGGCAGGCCGGCGGGCAGGGGCTCCGGCAGCGGGGGCGCGTCGACCGGCTCAAGTGCCTTGGTACGTAAGGGAGCGGGCACCGTCAGGCGCCGCCCGTCGGGGAGCACGGCCGTGTGGGCGACCTCGGACGCGTCCACGTACGCCGACTCGAAGACCCCGTACGGCACACCGTTGCCCGGCGGGGCGGTCACATGGAACCCGGGGTAGCTGCCGAGCGCCAGCTCGATCGCCGCCCCGCTGACCGCCCGGCCCACCACCTCCGGATCGCTGTCGCGTACGACGAGGCGCAGCAGGGCGCTGGCGGTCTCCTCGGTGTCGGCGTCCGGCCGGTCCGTACGGGCCAGCTCCCAGCGGACCTCGGCGGGGCGCCGCCCGGCGAGAGCGTCCTCCATCTGGCCGTGCACCAGCCGGGCCTTGGCGTCGATGTCGAGACCGGTGAGGACGAAGACGATCTCGTTGCGCAGCCCCCCGAGCCGGTTGAGGCCGACCTTGAGGGCCGGGGGCGGTGGCTCGCCCCGTACGCCGGAGATCCTGACGCGGTCGGGCCCGTCCTGGTCCAGCCGTACGGTGTCGAGGCGCGCGGTGACATCCGGCCCGGCGTACCGGGCGCCGCCGGTCTCGTACAGCAGTTGCGCGGTGACCGTACCGATGTCGACCATCCCGCCCGTGCCGTCGTGCTTGGTGATGACCGCCGAGCCGTCGGCGTGGATCTCGGCGAGCGGGAAGCCGGGCCGGCGCATGTCGTGCCCGCGTGTGTCGTGCCCACGTGTGTCGTGCCCACGTGTGTCGTGCCCACGTGTGTCGCGTCCGCCTGTGTCGTGCCGCGCGAAGAAGGAGTAGTTCCCGCCGGTCGCCTGCGTACCGCACTCCAGCACATGCCCGGCGACGACCGCGCCCGCGAGGGCGTCGAGACAACCGGGGCGGTCGGGGTGGCCGGGGGCGTCGAGGTCCCAGCCGAAGTGCGCGGCGGCGGGCCCGGTCACCAGCGCCGCGTCCGTCACGCGTCCGGTGACCACGACATCGGCACCGGCCCGCAGACAGGCGGCGATTCCGGCGCCGCCGAGGTAGGCGTTGGCGGTGAGGACGCCGTCGCCCCAGCCGCCCCGGGCAAGGAGATCGTCCCCCTCGACATGGGCGACCCGTACGGGCACGCCCACCCGCGCGGCCAGCGCGCGTACGGCGGCGGCGAGTCCGGCCGGGTTCAGTCCGCCCGCGTTGGTGACGATCCTGACGCCTCGCTCATGGGCGAGTCCAAGGCCCTCCTCCAACTGCCGCAGGAACGTCTTCGCATAGCCCGCGTCCGGGTTCTTCCGCCGGTCCCTGCCGAGGATGAGCATGGTCAGCTCGGCGAGATAGTCGCCGGTGAGGACATCGAGCGGGCCGCCCGTGAGCATCTCGCGCAGCGCGTCGAAGCGGTCGCCGTAGAAGCCGGAGGCGTTCCCGATCCGCAGCACGCCGGGCGGGGAAGCGGGGGTGGAATCGGCTGTCATCAGGCCCCCTTGGGCGCCCGGCCGGGGCCCGCCGGTCCGGCGAAGGCCTGCGCGATGTCCAGCCAGGCGTCGGCGTCGGGGCCCTCGGCCCGTACGGCGAGATCCGCGCGATGTGCCCGCTGGGTCACCAGCAGACAGAAGTCGAGCGCGGGCCCGGTCACGCGCTGGGCGGCGCCCTCGGGGCCATATGTCCACAACTCGCCGCCTGGGCCGGTCAGTTCGACGCGGAACGGGTCTGCGGGCGGCTGCTCGCCCCGTACGACGTAGGCGTAGTCACGGGCCCGTACGCCGATCCACGCCACATGGCGCAGCCGCGCGGTCGGCTCGCGGCGTACGCCGAGCGCGTCCGCGATGTCCTGGCCGTGCGCCCAGGTCTCCATCAGCCGTGCGGTCGCCATCGAGGTGGCGCCCATCGGCGGCCCGTACCAGGGAAAGCGTGCGCCGGACGGCGCCCCGCGCAGGGCCCGGTGCAGCCGCGCGCGGCCGTCGCGCCATCGGGCGAGCAGTTCGGCGGGCGGGAGTACGGCGCCGGCCGCCGCGCCCTCGTCGACGAAGGTGCCGGGTGCGGCGCGTGCCTTGGCGGACTCCGAGGCGAAGGCCCCCGGGTCCGTGAGGGCGACCAGGGCGGCGGAGTCGGTCCAGGTCAGATGGGCGATCTGCTGGGCGATGGACCAACCGGGTGACGGGGTCGCGAGAAGCCATCTCCCGGGCTCCAGCGGGGCGACCAGCCGGTCGAGTTCCTCGCTCTCGCGGTGCAGATCACCGAACACTTCGGCAGAGCCGGAGTCGGACACGAATGCGCTCCCCTCGGGGCACGACGGTGTGCGTGCCCCGGAGCATGGCAGCGCCCGGAGAAACAATCAAGCGTGCTTGCTTTGCTGTTACCGGACTTCGTCCCGGGCCGAAGTGCGGGCGGGCTTCGGGTTCCCGCGCCCGATCTGGGTCCGTACGGCGCCCATGCTCGCGACGATGACCAGCGCGATCGCCAGCGCGTCGGTGGCAGAGAGAGCCTGGTGCAGAACGAGGAATCCGGCGGTCGCCGCTATGGCCGGTTCCAGACTCATCAGCACGGCGAAGGTGGGGGCGGGCAGCCGCCGCAGAGCGAGCAGTTCGAGGGTGTACGGGAGGACGGAGGACATCAGCGCGACCGCGAGGGCGAGCCCGAGCGTGGAGGGCACCAGCAGTTTCGAGCCGGACTCCGCGATGCCGAGCGGCAGGGCGAGCAACGCGCCGACCGCCATCGCCAGCGCCAGCCCGTCGGCCTGCGGAAAGCGCCGGCCGGTGCGCGCGCTGAAGACTATGTAGGTGGCCCACATGGCGCCCGCCCCGAGCGCGAATGCCGCGCCCAACGGGTCGAGCCGGTCGAAGCCACCGCCGCTGAGCAGCAGCACGCCGCCGAGCGCGAGCCCCGCCCACAGGAGGTTGACCAGCCGCCGCGAGACGATCACGGAGAGCGCGAGCGGCCCGATGACTTCCAGGGTGACGGCCGCGCCGAGCGGGATACGGTCGGCCGCCTGGTAGAAGAGGCAGTTCATCGCGGCCATGGCGGCGCCGAAGGCGATCACCGTGCCCCAGTCGGCGCGCGAGTGGCCGCGCAGGGCGGGCCGGCAGACCGCGAGCAGCACGATCGCGGCGAGGGCGAGCCGCAGCGAGACGATACCGAGGGCGCCGGTCCTGGGCATCAGCAGGACGGCGATCGCGGCACCGAACTGTACGGAGAGCCCACCCGCGACGACCAGGGCGACGGGCCCGAGGTTCCGCCCGCCCCCGACGGCCTTGCCGGGCCCGGTGGAGTCGCCGGGGCGCGCGTCCCGGACGGCGCCGCCGGCCTGGACTGCGCCGCCGGCCTGGACTGCGCCGGTGGCCTCGACGGCGCCGGTGACTTCCGGCAGTGAGACAGCGGCACCAGCGTCAGTGGCGGCAGCGGTACGCGGCTCTTCCACCGGATCCCTCCCTAAGTTCGCTTCAATGGACTCGCAGTCCAAGATACTGCACTTATCCGACCGTCTCGCACTGTCACGCTACGACCCCCGCCCATACCCCGTGAAATACTTATTGGGCTGCCGTTATGCTCCGGACGCATGAGCATCGAGCTACGCCATCTCCGCTGCTTCCTCGCCATCGCCGAGGAGTCCAGCGTGACCAGGGCGGCGGCCCGGCTGCATCTCACCCAGCCCGCCGTCTCCCGCACCCTCGCCGCGCTGGAGAAGCATCTCGGCGTACGGCTCGCGGAGCGCTCCACCCACCATCTCTCTCTCACCGCCGAGGGGCGCGCCTTCCGCGACCGGGCGGCCTCCGCCGTCGCCGCGTTCGACGATGCCCTCGACGCCGAGCGGCTGCGCCGCAGGCCGCTGCGGCTCGGCCACGCCTGGTCGGCCTTCGGCCCGTACACCACGCCGCTGCTGCGCCGCTGGGAGCGGGAGCGGCCGGAGACCCCGCTCGAACTGCTGCGGATCGACGACCGTACGGCCGGGCTGACCCGGGGCGAGGTCGACGCGGCGCTGGTGCGCGGCCCGGTGGCGACACCCGGTCTGGTCACGGAACCGCTGTTCACCGAGGCCCGGATGGCGGCGGTCCCGGCCGACGGACCGCTGGCCGCGCGCACCTCCCTGACGCTGGCGGATCTGGTGCCCCATCCGCTGATCGTCAACCGGGTCTCGGGCACGACGACTCCGGCGCTGTGGCCGCCGGGGGCGGGCCCGGCGGCCACCGTCACGGTCACCAACACCGACGACTGGCTGACGACCATCGCCGCGGCGCGCGGCGTCGGCGTCACGAGTGCCTCGACGGCCGCCGTGCACCCCCACCCCGGGGTCGCCTACCGGCCCTTGCCCGATGCCCCGCCGCTCCAGGTCTTCCTGGTCTGGCGTGAGGGCGCCATGCATCCGGCGATCCCCCATCTCGCGGCCCTCGCGCACGAACTGGCGTCGGGCGCCTGACCGCGCGCCCCACCGCACCCGGCCGACCCCGGATCTCGCCACACCCGGACCTGGCCACATCCGACCGCGCCCCACTTCGCCCCACCTCGCCCCGTTCACCCGCATGCCCGCCACCGCGCGCCCCCCTCCACAGGGGACGAACACACTGATGTCGACTCGCCCTCACCCGTCTCGAAAGAGGAGAGAGACATGCCCATGCCATCCACCCCCGGGCGGCGGATACGTTCGCGGCCCCGCCCGAGGAGAGGTCCGCGTTCCGGCCCTCGGATACGTTCGCACCACGCGTGCGCCCTCGCCGCGATGTTCACCGCGACGGCCCTCGTCAACGCCATCCCCGCCGCCGACGCCGCCGCTGCCGCCAACCACTCCGCGAGCCGCGGCGTCACCGCCGCCAAACCGACGATCGTGCTGGTGCACGGCGCCTTCGCCGACGCGTCGAGCTGGGGCGAGGTCGTCCCGAACCTGCAAAACGACGGCTACCTCGTCATGGCACCCGCCAATCCGCTGCGGGGCCTGCACGGCGACGCGGCGTACATAGCCAGCTTCCTCAGAAGCATCAAGGGCCCGATCGTTCTGGTCGCCCACTCCTACGCCGGCGCGGTGATCAGTGGCGCCGCCATCGGCAATCCGCACGTCAAGGCGCTTGTCTACATCAACGCGCTGATGCCCGACAGGGGCGAGGTCCTCTCGGTCCTCTCGGACAAGTTCCCGGGCAGCGAACTCGGCACGGCCACCAACTCCGTACCGTTCACCCGGCCCGACGGATCCACCGGCACGGATCTCTACATCAAGCCCGAGCGGTTCAGGCCGGTGTTCGCCGCCTCGCTGCCCGAGGCCACCACCGCGGTACTGGCCGCCACACAACGCCCCATCGCCGCCCAGGCGTTCGCCGACACGGCCGGCCCCGCCGCCTGGAAGACCATCCCCTCCTGGGCCCTCGTCTCCACCCAGGACAAGACCATCTCTCCCGAGCTGGAGCGTTTCGAGGCCAAGCGGGCCCGCTCCCATACGGTCGAGATCAACGCCCCGCACCTCGCCATGCTGGCCGATCCCAGGGCCGTCACCGATCTGATCCTCGACGCCGCCCGGTCCCGGGCGGCGGGCGGAGAGTCCGACGAGACCCTGGCCTCCACGGGCCCCAACCCGTCGGTCGTCGCCGGAGTCGCGGGCGCGGCCGTCATCGCGGGGGCGAGCCTGGTCTCCGCGACGCGCAGGCGACGGCCCACGTCGAGCTGACGCGTGAGTGCGCGAGCACAGCGGCCGGCCGAGGCTCATCACACGGCACGGCACGGCGGAGGCCGGCCGAGGTGCCCAGGCGGTCCAGAGCGCGGACACCACCGTCACCGCGCCTCCCGTCACCGCCCCTCGGCCGGCCTCCGCGTCGATCCCCCCGGCTCCCCTTCCGATTCCGATTCCCGCCTCAACGCCTCCGCGAGCACCTCCGCCAGGTGCCGCGCCCGGTGGCCGCCCAGCTGCGCCAGCTGGGTACGGCACGAGAAGCCGTCCGCCAGGATCTCCGCCCCCTTTCCGGCCGCCCGCACCGACGGCAGCAGCTGGTCCTCCGCGCAGGCCACCGAAACGTCGTAATGGCCGCGTTCGAACCCGAAGTTGCCCGCCAGACCGCAGCAGCCGCCGCTCAGCTCACCGTGCAGGCCCGCGCGTTCACGCAGCCGCCGGTCCGCCTCGTCACCCAGCACCGCGTGCTGGTGACAGTGCGTCTGACCGGTGACCGGACGGTCCAGACGGGGTGGCCGCCACCCCGGCGCGCATTCCTCCAAGGCCTGGGCGAAGGTCCGTACGGACGCGGCCAGCCGCGCCGCGCGCGGGTCGTCGCCGAGCAGTTCCGGCAGGTCCGTGGTGAGCGCGCCCGCGCAGCTCGGTTCCAGGACGACGACCGGCAGACCCGCGTCGAGCAGCGGTTCCATCATGTCCAGCGCCCGGCGCATGACCGTACGCGCCCGGTCGAGCTGGCCCGTCGAGACATAGGTCAGCCCGCAGCAGATCCGGCCTGTCCGCGGCGGCGCCACGACACCGATCCCGGCCGCCTCGAACACCCGTACCGCCGCCCGGCCCACCGACGGCGTCAGATACTCGGTGAAGGTGTCCGGCCACAACACCGCGGAACGGCCGCGCGCGAAGACCTCCGTACGGGCCTTCAGATGCCGCCCCAGCCACCGTCCGAAGGGCTCGGGCGCCAGCCGCGGAATCGTACGCTCCGGGGCGATGCCCCCCAGCCGCTTGGCGAGCGACGCCAGCGGGGGCACCCGCGCCGCCGCGTTCAGCACCCGCGCGAACGGCGCCGTCAGCCGCAGCCAGCGCGGTAGCATGCCCATGGCGTAGTGCGCGGCGGGCCGCATCCGGCCCGCGTAGTGGTGGTGCAGGAACTCCGCCTTGTATGTGGCCATGTCCACGCCCACCGGGCAGTCGCTGCGGCAGCCCTTGCAGGACAGACAGAGGTCCAGCGCGTCCCGTACCTCCGTCGAGCGCCAGCCGTCCGTCACCACCTCGCCCGCGAGCATTTCGTGGAGCAGCCGGGCGCGCCCGCGTGTGGAGTGCTGTTCCTCGCCCGTCGCGCGGAACGACGGACACATCACCCCCGGCCCCGAACTCGCCCCTGACCCGGCCCCCGCTCCTGCCCCCGCTCCCGGACCCGCTCCCGGACTCGGAGCCGGAGCCGGAGCGGGACCCGGAGCCGGAGCGGGCCCGCCCACCCGGCACTTGGCGACCCCCACGCACCTGCGTACGGCCGCCGAGAAGTCCCCTCCGCCCGGCCCGTCGTGCGGATAGCCGAACGTGACCTCGACACGCTCGCGGGGCAGCACCGCGAAGCGCAGATTCTCGTCGAGGCGGGCCGGGCGGGCCAGCACGCCAGGGTTCATCCCGCCCGCCGGGTCCCACAGGTCCTTGAACCGGCCGAAGAGTCCGACCAGTTCGTCCCCGTACATCTTCGGCAGCAGCTCCGAGCGCGCCAGTCCGTCGCCGTGCTCGCCCGAGAGCGAGCCGCCATGAGCGACGACCAGCGACGCCACCTCCTCCGAGAACCGCCGGAAGCGCCGTACGCCGTCGTCGGTCAGCAGATCGAAGTCGATACGGACATGGATACAGCCGTCGCCGAAGTGCCCGTAGGGCGTGCCGCGCAGGCCGTGTTCCGCGAGCAGCGCGCGGAAGTCCCGCAGATACGCGCCGAGCCGGGCGGGCGGCACCGCGCAGTCCTCCCAGCCGGGCCACGCCTCCGTGTCGTCGGGCATCCGGGTCGCGGTCCCGGCCGCGTCCTCCCGTACGCGCCACAGCGCCCGCTGTCCTGCCGGGTCGGCCACGACCGTCCCGTCCAGCGCGTCGGCCGCCCGGAGGATCGCGGTGGCGGCGGCCCGCGCCTCGTCGGGCGTCGCGCCGCCCGTCTCCACGAACAGCCAGGCCCCGCCGCGCGGCAGTCCGTGCCCGCCGTCGCCCCGTACCCGCACCAGGTCCTCGGACATGCCCTCAACGGTCAGCGGACCGTACGGGAGCAGCCCGGCCGCGGCTTCGGCGGCGGCGCTCTCGTCCGGGTAGCCGAGGACGGCCAGGGCGCGGGCCGGGGGCGACTCGACGAGCCGTACCGTCGCTTCGGTGACAACTCCGAGCGTGCCCTCGCTGCCGCAGAAGGCGCGGGCCAGATCGGTGCCGGCCTCGGGCAGCAGCGCGTCCAGCGCGTATCCGGAGATCCGCCGGGGCAGCCCGGCGGGAAAGCCCGTACGCAGCGGCGCGAGATGGGACTCGACCAGCTCGCGCACCCCGGCCGGGGCGCCGTCCCAGCCCTTGGCGAGGCGGGATGTGGCGCCGCCGTAGGTGATCACCGACAGCTCGTGGACATTGTCGGCCGTCGTGCCCCAGGCCACCGAGTGCGCTCCGCACGAGTTGTTGCCGATCATCCCGCCGAGCGTGCACCGGCTGTGCGTGGACGGATCGGGTCCGAAGGTCAGCCCGTACGGCCGCACGGCCTCGCGCAGCGCGTCCAGGACCACGCCTGGCTGGACGACCGCCGTGCGCGCCTCCGGATCCACGGACACGATCGACCGCAGATGGCGGGTGAGGTCGAGCACCACACCCAGGCCCGTGGCGTTTCCGGCGATGGAGGTCCCGGCGCCGCGCGGCACCACCGGCACCCCGTGGGCACGGCAGACCGCGAGCGCCGCCGCCACATCCGCCGCGTCGCGCGGGGCGACGACCCCGACCGGCACCCGCCGGTAGTTGGACGCGTCCATGGTGGTCAGCGCTCTGGCCGCCGCGCCGAAATCGACCTCTCCGCGCACGGCGGCCGTCAGCGCCGCGGCCACTTCCGTGGCCGGTGCCGCGTCCGTTGCCGCGTCCATTGCCGACGCCCCGTCCGCTGCCCCTGCCGTCGCTTCTCGTGCGTTGCGGGTATCCCGCGTATCGCGCTCAGCCATGAATCCAGCATGCCCCCGCCGTACTCACCGTCCCGGTTCTTCCTGATTCGCCGCTCCCGGAACAGCGAAGAAAGGAAACATGAAGCTCCCAAATTGATCGTCAATTCTCATATAGTGGCCACCGTTTGAGCAATATCCAACAGCGCCCGCGCCCCTCACCCCGCACGGCCCGGGCGGCCGACCGCCTTCCCGATCCCCACATCCTGGAGCAGGTGCGCGTTGGACTCCGCAACCTCCGAACGGTCCACAGGCCCGTCAACGGACCGGCAGGCCCTGCCCAGCACCGCCGACAACGGTCTGAAGATCGTCATCGTCGGCGGCTTCGCCGTCGGCAAGACGACCATGGTCCGTTCCGTCAGCGAGATCCGTCCCCTCAACACCGAGGAGGCGATGACACGCACGGGCCAGGACATCAGCGGACTCGCCGGGCTCGACGGCCTCCAGCGGAAGAACACGACCACCGTCGCCTTCGACTTCGGCCGGATCTCCCTGGACGCGCGCTCGGTGCTCTATCTCTTCGGCGCCCCCGGGCAGGAACGTTTCTGGTATCTCTGGGACCGGCTCTTCACCGGCACGCTCGGCGCCGTCGTACTCGTCGACACCCGCCGTCTCTCCGACTCCTGGTACGCGATCGACCGGCTGGAGCACCACGGCATTCCCTTCATCGTGGCCTGCAACGACTTCGGCGGGCCGGTCCACACCGAGGAGGAGATCCGCGCGGCGCTCGTCCTGGCACCGGACGTGCCGCTGGTGGAGTGCGACGCGCGGGACCGCTCGTCCAGCAAGTACGTACTGATCACGCTCATCGAGTACCTCCACGCCCTGTCCGAGAAGAGAGCGGCGGCCACGGGGGCGACTCCCTGACGCCCGTCGTACTCCCTACGGGTGAAGCTCTGACGGTGGGGCGGGGGTGGCGGGGACACGAGCCCGGCCGTTGTGCTCCCTGTGCTCCCCCCTTTCCCACCGCCCGGGCGGGCGTCTCACCGCGTCTCACCGCGTCTCACCGTGTCTCACCGGACGGACACGGTTATCGGGCGTGCTGGGCGAGCGACTACGCTCCGGCCCGTGGCCGATATCGAGATTCCCGCTGACATCAAGCCCGCCGACGGCCGTTTCGGCGCAGGCCCCTCCAAGGTGCGGACGGAGGCGGTGGACGCGCTGGCCGCCACCGGTACGTCGCTCCTCGGCACATCCCACCGCCAGGCCCCGGTCAAGAACCTGGTCGGCGCGGTGCGCGAGGGCGTACGGAGCCTCTTCGAGCTCCCCGAGGGCTACGAGGTGATCCTGGGCAACGGCGGCTCCACCGCCTTCTGGGACATCGCGACGCACGGTCTGATCGAGAACAAATCACAGCACCTCTCCTTCGGTGAGTTCTCCTCCAAGTTCGCCAAGGCCGCGAAGCTCGCGCCGTGGCTGGCCGACCCGACCGTCATCTCCGCCGACCCCGGCTCGCACCCGGACCCGAAAGCCGAGACGGGCGTCGACGTCTACGCGTTCACCCACAACGAGACCTCCACGGGTGTCGCGGCCCCGATCAAGCGCGTCGCGGGCGCCGACGAGGGTTCACTCGTCCTGGTCGACGCGACCTCCGGCGCGGGCGGCCTGCCGGTCGACATCACCGAGACGGACGTCTACTACTTCGCCCCGCAGAAGTCCTTCGCCTCCGACGGCGGCCTGTGGATCGGTGTCTTCTCGCCGGCCGCGCTGGAGCGCGCCGCTCGCGTCCACGCCTCCGGACGTCATGTCCCCGAGTTCTTCTCGCTGCCGACGGCGATCGACAACTCGCTGAAGAACCAGACGTACAACACCCCCGCGCTGGCCACGCTCTTCCTTCTCAACGAGCAGCTCACCTGGCTCAACTCCCAGGGCGGCCTGGACTGGTCGGTCCGCCGCACCGCCACCTCCGCCCGGGCGCTCTACGGATGGGCCGACGCGTCCAAGTACGCGACCCCGTTCGTGGTCGACCCGGCGAAGCGCTCGCAGGTCATCGGCACGATCGACTTCGCGGACGAGATCGACGCGGCGGCCGTGGCCAAGACGCTGCGCGCCAACGGCATCGTCGACACCGAGCCCTACCGCAAGCTGGGCCGCAACCAGCTGCGCGTGGCGATGTTCCCGGCGATCGACCCGGCGGACATCACAGCACTGACCGAGTGCGTCGACTACGTGATCGAACGCCTCTGACCGTCCGGATTCCACGGGCCCGCAGGATTCCGCAGGTTCCCACAGGATTCGAAGGGATCCCGCAGGGTTCGAAGTGATCCCATGGACCTCGGTGGTTCGGCTGGCTGCTTCCCGGGCCCCGGCGCACTCACACCGCGCCGGGGTCCGTCGCATGCGCCCCCGTAGCTCGCCCTCCGCTACTCGCTCATCTGCTACTCGCTCATCTGCTCAGCCGCTGAAACCTCCGTACCGCCAGCGGAACGAACACCGCCGTCAGCGCCAGCGGCCAGGCCACCGACAGCAGCAAGGCGTGGTCCTCCGGCCAGGTGCCGCCGCTCGCCACCGGATTGCCGAACAGTTCGCGCGTCGCCGTCACCGTCGAGGACACCGGGTTCCACGCGGCCACGGTGCCCAGCCAGTCCGGCATCAGCGAGGGCGCCACAAAGACGCTGGAGATCATCGTGAGCGGGAAGGCGACCACGAAGAGGTTCCCGGCCGCTTCCGGGCCGGGCAGCAGCAGGCCCAGCCATACCCCCACCCATATCAGCGAGAAGCGCAGTAGCAGCAGCAGTCCGAAGGCTCCGAGGGCGCCCAGGAACCCGCTGTCCCACCGCCAGCCGATCACGAACGCCGTCACGGCCAGGATCAGCAGCTCCGCGACCGCCGTGAGCAGATCGCCGACCCCTCGGCCCGTGACCACCGCCGACGGGGCCATCGGCATCGACCGGAACCGGTCGATGACCCCCTTGACGCTGTCGGTGACCACCGCCGTCGCCGTGTTCATAAAGCCGAAGGCCATCGTCATCGCGAACATCCCGGGCATCAGGAACTCCCGGTAGTCGCCGCCCCCCGGCACCATCATGGCGCTGCCGAAGACATACCCGTACAGCAGCACGGAGACGATCGGGAAGCCCAACTGCCAGACGATATAGACCGGTTGACGCTGATAGTGCGTAAGCCCCCGCCGTACGACATTCCAGCAGTCGGACACCGCCCAGTACGCCCGGCCATGACCGCTTCCGTAGTCGCTCCCGGTCTCCAGATCCAGCACGGCACTCATGCCGCCACCCCCTCCTTCATGTCCCCGGACATGCCCCCGCCCGGACCCCCGTCCTGGCCCCTGTTCGGACCCCCCTCCTGGCCCCTGTCCTGGCCGGCGGCGATATCGGCGTCGACGCCCGTACGGCGCCCGGTCAGCCGGAGGAACACATCGTCGAGGCTCGGCCTGCGCAGCCCGATGTCCTCCACCGCCGTCCCCCGGTCCTGGAGCGTGCGCGCCACCTCGGTCAGCGCGGCCACCCGGTCGCTCACCGCCGCGTGCACCCGGCGGGCCGCCTCGTCCGTCTCCACCACCGCGTCGGCCACCCGGGCCACCGCCTCGACCGCCACCGGTATGTCCGCACGCTCCGCCACCACGACCTCGATCCGGTCGCCGCCCACGGTGTTCTTCAGCTCGGCCGGGCTGTCGTCCGCGATCGCCCGCCCCTGGTCGATGACCGTGATGCGCGACGCGAGCTTGTCCGCCTCGTCCAGATACTGCGTGGTGAGCAATACGGTCGTGCCGCCCGCCACCAGGGCCCGGACCGCGTCCCAGACCTCACCGCGCCCGCGCGGATCGAGACCGGTCGTCGGCTCGTCGAGGAAGAGGACCTGTGGGGCGAGGATCATCGACGCGGCCAGATCCAGGCGCCGCCTCATCCCCCCGCTGTACTCACCGACGCCCTTGTCGCCCGCCTCCACCAGATCGAACTGCTCCAACAACTCACCCGCGCGCAGCGCGGCCCGCCGTGAGCCGAGATGGAAGAGGCGGCCGAACATCTCCAGGTTCTGCCGGCCGGTCAGGATCTCGTCGACCGCCGCGTACTGCCCGGCGAGACCGATCCTGCTCCGCACCCCCCGGGGATCGCGCGCCACATCGACGCCCGCCACCTCCGCCCGCCCGCCGTCGAACCGCAGCAGGGTCGCCAGCACCCGGACCGCGGTGGTCTTGCCCGCGCCATTGGGCCCGAGCAGCCCATGCACGGTGCCTCTGCGCACGGCGAGGTCGAAGCCGTCGAGTGCGTACGTCCCTCCCCTCTCCCCCTCCTTGCCCCTCTTCCCCCTCTTCCTGCTGGTCCCCTTCTTCTCGCTGGTCCCCTTCTCCCCGTACCTCTTCTGGATCGCCTCCGCCAGCACGGCGTGTTCGTTCACAGCCCCTCCCAGGCAAGCCATCGATCAACTGAGTACAGCGTACCCACATGAGAGTACACCGTACCCATTTTCTTTCCAGGGGATTACGCTGAGCCCATGACATCGACGGAATCGACCGGCAGCGGCAACGTCACGCGCAGTCTCGAACTCCTCTGGGGATCGGGCGAACGCCCCAGCCGCGGCCCCAAACCCGGCCTCACGCTCGACCGGATAGTCACGACCGCCGTCGCGCTCGCGGACGCCGAGGGCCTGGACGCCGTCTCGATGCGCAGGCTCTCCACCGAGCTGGGTACGGGCACCATGTCGCTCTACCGGTACGTGCCCGGCAAGAGCGAGCTGATCGATCTGATGCTGAACCAGGTACAGGGCGAGACGGCCATGCCGGCCGAAAGCCCCGGCTTCGCGTCAGGCTGGCGGTCCGCCACCGAGGAGATGGCGCGCGCCGCGCTCGCGCTCCACCAGCGCCATCCCTGGCTGCTCTCCGTGAACCAGGCCAGGCCGGTCCTCGGCCCGAACTCGGTCGGCGGGCTGGAGAAGACGCTCTCCGCCATCAAGGGAATGGGACTGAGCGACCCGGAGCTGGTCTCGGTGATCATCATGATCGAGAGCTATGTGACCGGGATCGCCCGTACACAAGTCCACGCCATCGAGGCGGAGAAGAAGTCGGGCATCACCGACGAGGAGTTCTGGCGGATTCAGGAGCCCGTTCTGTCGAACGCCATGAACAGTGGGGTGTATCCGGTCATGGCCTCGCTGTCCGTGGAGGCGTTCGGCCCCGAATTCAACCACTTCGAGTTCGGGCTCCAGCGCATCCTCGACGGCTTGGAGGCGCTGGTCGAACGACGTGCGACGGAGGCGGAAGCGGAAGCGGAAGCGGAAGCGGAGCGGGAACGGGAGACGACGTAGCAGGAAACGACGGGACGGAAGACGACGGGACGCGGTACGACGCCAGGACGCGGTACGCAGGGATGAAAGATGCCGGGTGACGGGACGCGGCCGGTGGTCCGCCTCAGTCCTTCCGGCGCAGTCGCTTGAAGGCGAAGACCAGCGCCGCCCCACCGATGACGATGATCGCGCCGAGAGTGGCGTTCCCTTGGTTCTCGCCGGCGCCCGCGCCCTCGGCCGTACCCCCGTTCGCGGCCCCGCCCGACGAGGAATTCCCGCTTCCGGAGGAGGAGTTGCCCTCGGAGGAGGCGCCGCCGTCGGTGCCCCTGTCCAGGTCCACCCGCACGACCCCGCTCTTCTCGCCCTCGGTGCCGAACATCAGCGCCTTGCCGTCCGCCGTGTAGGTCACCGACTCGGCCTGCCGCTGGAACGGCGCGCTGATCCGGCTCTCCTTGCCCAGCCGGCCGTTCTGCCACGCGTAGGCACGCGCGCTGAAGTACGAACGCAGCACCAGTTCCTTGCCGTCCGGCGAGAACGCCCCGTCCGTCACCCAGGGCACGTCATCGATCCGCCGGAAGGTGTTCGTCCCGGACGAGGTCAGCTCCGCGGGGCCCTCGTACAGACCGCCGCCGTCCTCGTTCTTCGAGGCGATATAGACCCGCCCGGTCTTGGGGTCGACCATCATCGACTCGGCGTCGCGCGGCCCGTCGGCGTACTTCACGGTGAACTGTGTGGCCCGTACCGTCGCGTCCTTGAGCTGCTTGGGCTCGGGGAAGCGGTAGATCCACACGTGATCCCAGGTGCCGTTCAGATTGTCGCCGATATCGCCGACATACACATTCCCATCGGGCCCCATGGAGATGGCCTCTACATCCCGGGGTTTGCCGATGCCTTCGAGGGTGAGCGTCGCGACCGTCTCACCGGTCCTGGAGTCCACGGCATAGATCTGGGGCCCATAGCCGCTGTCGTTGTGTGTCCAGTAGACGCCGGGATGGGTTCGGCTGGCGGCCAGACCGCTGGACTCGATGATCCTCGGGTCCTTGATCGTGAAGCTCTGGTCCGGCGCCCCCTCGTCGGCCGCCACGGCGGGAGTGACGGCGGGCGCGAACACCACCGCGGAGGCTGTCATCAGCAGGACGGCGGCGATGGCACCGGAAACGCGCGGGCCGAGGTGGCGCGGAAGCGAACGCATGCGTCAAGACTGCCATCCCCGCCCGCGCCGGCCTGCCGGTATGGCCAGTCCGGGTAGCCGGTCCGGATGGCCGGTCCGGATGGCCGGTCCGGATGGCCGGTCCGCTCTCAAGCGAGTGCGGGATCCGCCCCGAACCGCGGGTCGATCGGTGCCCGGGTGAGTCGGTTCGCCAGGGTCGACAGCGTGTACGCGCCGATACCGAGGACGACTTCCAGGGCGTTGCGCTCGGTGTATCCATGCGCGAGAAAGGTGTCAAGCGTCTCGTCATCGACGCTGCCGGCGGTGGCGAGGACGGCGAGGGTGAACTGCCTTACGGCTTCGAGGCGTTCGTCCGGCAGCGGCCGCTCCGGGCGTTCCGGCCGCTCCGGGCGCTGCTCCCGCAGCGCATCGATCAGCTCGTCAGGGGCGCCGAGCGCCCTGAGCTTCCCGGTGTGCACGACAACACAGAGATGGCATGCGTTGCGTACGGCGACGGTCATGACAATGACCTCACGCGCGAGTGGATCGAGCGTCGTGGCGTCGAAGAGCCCCGTGAGCTTCTGGAAACCGTCGAGCAACTGCGGCGAGGTGGCGAGACGGGCGACGGCGGACGGCAGAAAACCCAGGTGGTGCGTGGTGGCCTCGATGGCACGACGGGAGGCGGCGGGCGCGGATTCGAGGGTGTGGTCAATGAAGCGGGAGGACACGGGAAGGGCGCTCCTCGATAGGATGGACAACATGGTTGACGATAAAAAGGTAAACCAGGTTGTCTGGTTTAGCAATGGCTGAGCGCGTGCACGACGGAGGCAGGGACGATGGCCGGGACACGCCCGGCTTTGAGTTGCCCCTGCTGCTCTTCGCCGGATTCCGGTCCCTGATCGACCAGTTGCATGCCGAACTGGCCCGTCAGGGCCACCCGGACGTACGGCCGGTCCATGGCTTCGCCATGCAGGCCATCGGCCGTGACGGCGCCACGGCGGTCACGATCGGCCGCCGCCTGGGCGTCTCCAAGCAGGCTGCGGGCAAGACGGTCGACCGCCTGGAGTCCTTGGGCTACGCGGTACGCACCGATGACCCGGCGGACGCCCGCCGCAAACTGGTCCGCCTCACTCCACATGGCCTCGACGCCCTCGCCCGCTCGGCCGCGATCTTCGACCGCCTACGCGACGAGTGGGCCGAAACGCTGGGCCGGGACCGCGTCCGAGCCATGGAGTCGGACCTCCGCGCGGTAACCCCACCCCAGGCATTCCGCCTGGACGCGGCGGGGTGGTTGGGGGGATAGAGGTGATAGGGGGTCAGGGCCGAGGGGTAGCCGTACCCGTACCCGTACCCGTACCCGAGCCCGAGCGCGAGCCCGCATCCGGGCCCGCATTCGAGTCCGTACCCGAGCCCGCGACCAAAGGCGCCCGGTCCGCGATCCGTTGCCGCATGGGGCGGCGGTCCAGCGCCTCCAGCGCCTCGCCGATCAGCCGGCTCAGCGGGTACGGCAGCTCCGCCTCGAACTCCGCCGCCGCGGCCGAGGTCGCCTCCCACTCGGCGTTCAGCGCCGGTAGCAGCTCCTCCGCCCGGGGTGTCAGCCGTACCATGCGCCGCCGCGCGTCATCGCCCGGAGCCAGGACGACCAGGCCGTCCTTGGCCATCTGCGCGACCGTCTGACTCGCCGCGGAGTGCGTCACTCCGGTCGCCTGCGCCAGTTCGCGGATGGAGCACGGTCCCGGCGCGGCGGCCAGGACGCGGGCGACGGGGGTATAGCGGGGGCGGAAGCCGTCCATGCCGAAATCCGTGTAGACAGCCTCGACACCGGCGTCGAGACGGTCGAGGAGATGCCGTAGCCGGGTCCCGAGCAGTTCGGGACCCGGCGAGCCGGATGGAAGGCGCGAACCCCGCGCGTCATACGGACCGGGGCTGTCTGACGTCATAAAAGAAAATGTAACAGGGCTGTCGCATCTGTAGGGTCGGCGCCGACATCGACAAACGATCCGCGCCCCGCGCGCCACACCCAGGGAGCCCGCCCCATGCCCCGAGCCGAGAACCAGCCCCCGGCAGAGAACCAGCCCCCGGCCACGAGCCCGCCCCCGGTCACAAGCCCGCCCCAGCCCCCGTCACCCGACCCGCTCTACCCGCCCATCGAGCCCTACGACCAAGGCATGCTCGACGTCGGCGACGGCAACCTCGTCCACTGGGAGGTCTGCGGCAATCCCCGAGGCAAGCCCGCGCTCGTCGTCCACGGCGGTCCCGGATCAGGAGCCGGCCCGCGCTCCCGGCGGTTCTTCGACCCCACGCGCTACCGCACCGTCCTGTTCGACCAGCGCAACTGCGGACGCAGCACCCCGCACGCGAGCGACCCGGCCGCCGACATGCGCCACAACACGACCGACCATCTCATCGCCGACATGGAACGGTTGCGGGTCCATCTGGGCATCGACCGCTGGCTCCTGTTCGGCGGCTCCTGGGGCTCGACACTGATCCTGGCGTACGCCGAGCGGCACCCCGAACGCGTCTCCGAGATCGTCATCGCCGGGGTCACCACAACCCGGCGGTCGGAGATCGACTGGCTGTACGGGGGCGTCGGACAGATCTTCCCCGAGGAGTACGACCGCTTCCGCGCGGGCGTCCCCGAGGCCGAGCGCGGCGCGCGCACCGGCGATCTCGTCGCCGCCTACGCCCGGCTGACGGAGCATCCCGACCCCGCCGTACGGGAACGGGCCACGACCGACTGGTGCGCCTGGGAGGACGCCGTGCTCTCCATGGAGCCGCATGGCTCGGCCCACCCGTTCGGCGAGCGGGAGGCCGCCGCGCGGCGCGCCGTCGTACGGATCTGCGCGCACTACTTCTCGCACGGCGCCTGGCTCGACGAGGGCGCGCTGCTGCGCGACGCGGGACGGCTGGCGGGAATCCCCGGCGTGCTGGTGCACGGCCGCTTCGATCTGAGCGCGCCCCTCGGTACGGCCTGGGAGCTGGCCCGCGCCTGGCCGGACGCGCGGCTGATCGTCATCAAGGACGCGGGGCACAAGGGCAGCACCGAAGAACGCCGCGAAGTACGGGCGGCGATCGACGCGTTCGCGGGCTGAGACGGCCGGAGAGGCCGGAGACACGAGGACACGAGGACACGAGGACACGAGGACACACGACCACAAGGCCCAGCAGGGGTTGCTTCGAGCGCGCTCGAACGCGTTGGCTGTGGACTCATGAAGTACACGCAGCTCGGACGCACCGGACTCAAGGTAAGCCGACTCGTCCTCGGGACGATGAACTTCGGCCCGCTCACCAATGAGGCCGACGGCCACACGATCATGGACGCCGCTCTCGACGCGGGCATCAATTTCTTCGATACCGCCAATGTCTACGGCTGGGGTGAGAACAAGGGCCGTACCGAGGAGATCCTCGGCACCTGGTTCGCCAAGGGCGGCGACCGCCGCGACAAGGTCGTCCTCGCCACCAAGGTCTACGCGAACATGGCCGCCGAGGACCCCGCGTGGCCCAACCACGACAAGCTCTCCGCCTTCAATATCCGCCGGGCGGTCGACGCCAGCCTCAAGCGGCTCCAGACCGATCACATCGATCTCTACCAGTTCCACCACATCGACCGCGACACCCCGGTCGAGGAGATCTGGCAGGCCATCGACACGCTGATCCAGCAGGGCAAGATCCTTTACGCGGGGTCGTCCAACTTCCCCGGCTGGAAGATCGCCCAGACCAACGAAACCGCCCGCCGGCTCGGTTCGTACGGTCTGGTCAGTGAGCAGTGCCTGTACAACCTCGCCGAGCGCCGCGCCGAGATGGAGGTCATCCCGGCCGCGCAGGAGTACGGCCTCGGGGTCATCCCCTGGTCGCCGCTGGGCAGCGGGCTGCTGGGCGGCGCGATCCGCAAGGAGCGCGAGGGCGGCGGCGCCCGCACGGCCACCGGCCGTTCGGGCGCCGGGCTCGCCGATACGAAGATCCGGGCGCAGATCCAGTCGTACGAGGACCTGCTCGACAAGCACGGCATCGACCCCGGCGAGACGGCACTGGCCTGGCTGCTGACCCGGCCCGGGGTGACGGGCCCGATCGTCGGCCCGCGGACGCTGGAGCAGCTGGAGTCGGCCCTGCGGGCGGTCGAGCTCGAACTGTCGGAGGAGGTCCTGTCCTCGCTGGACGAGATCTTCCCGGGCACGGGCCCGTCGCCGGAGGCCTTCGCCTGGTAGTACGCGGGCGACCGGTCCGTACCGGCGACGGATGACGACCGGATGACGCCAGATAACGCCCGATGACGCCCGATGACGTCGGAGCGTGACTGACGGCGGCCGGGGCCGGTGACTAACCGACCGCGGCCGCCACAGCGATGATCGCGAACATCAGCACAAGCACGCCCGCCATGATGCGGTTCCGGGTTTTGGGGTCCACACGTCGAGGTTAACGGCCGGGGGTGACAGCGCCGACGCCCGGGTTACCCGGACACCCTCGGCCGGGACCGGCCAAGGGGACAGCGCACGACCGCCTCGTACCGCGGCTGCTCCCCCGGCACCCCGCTCACCGGCAGCCGACTGCGTACGAGGACCAGCTCGGCCACCTCCCAGGGCGTGCCCTCGAAGGCGACGAGGGCGTCCGCGTACAACGCCAGATCCACATCCGTACGACCGGCCGCACCCGTACGACCAAGCGCACCCGTACGACCAGCCGCATCCGTACGCCCGCCACGGCTGCGCGCGAGCGTCAGATGCGCCTGGTAGCGGCGGTGCTCCTCCATCGGCACCCCGGCCCGCCGCGCCGCGGCGGCGGAGCGCTCCGCGAGACGGCGCAACTCGCCGATCTCCCCGGCGGCCCCGGCCCACAGGGCCCGCCCGCCGAAGTGCCCGCCTCCCTGGATACGGAGCGCGAACGGCTCCGTACGCCGCGCGGCCCGCTCCAGCCGCTCGGTCAGCCCGGGCAGCAGCCCGTCCTCGACCTCCCCCATGAAGGCCAGCGTGAAGTGCCAGCCGTCGCGGCCGGTCCACCGCAGCCCGTCGGCGCCGGGCAGTCCCCGCAGCCGGTCCACGGCACGGGCCAGTTCCTCGACGGCTTCGGCGGGCGGCAGCACGGCGGCGAACAGTCTCATGGTCATGAACCTCCCCGGCTCATGAACCTCCCCTGCTTCATGAGGCCGAGTCTCCCAGCCGTCCGATGCCGTACGTAACCCCGTCACCGTGCGTATCGTTGTACTGCGCGGCTGCCGCAGTCTCGCGGCAGCGGGGAGGAGCGCCAGGATGACCGCCGTCGTAGAGACCGTCAGGATCGCCATGGCCGAGGAGAGCAACGGGCTGACTCTGGACAAGATGTTCGAGTTGCTCGAAGAGATGCCCGTCCCCGAGGGATACAAGGTCGAGATCGACGGTGGGGCCATTTACATGTCGCCACAACGGGACACCCATTGGGAGATCATCCGCCGCTTTCTGTGAGGCCTGGAAGACACGTTCGGCAGGTCCGCGAAGCTGAAGTCCGACGTGCGGTTCGACTTTCCCGGACACTTGAACGGATTCTGCCCCGATGTCGTCAAGCTGGCCGCTGACGCGAAGCAGGATGCTCGTGGCCGATGGGACTTCGCAGACGTGGAGTTCATCGCCGAGGTGATCTCGAAGGACACGGCCGCCAACGATTACGGCCCGAAGAAGGCCGTATATGCCGCGACAGGCATCCCCGTCTACGTCATCGCCGATCCGTACACCGGCAGGTGTCATGTCTACACGGATCCGAAGGAGGGCGAGTACACGGGCGAACTGACCGCCACCTTCGGCATGGAAATCGACCTCACCATCGCCGGCTCAGCCCTGACGTTGCGCACTGACGACTTCCCCCGCCGCTGACACCACGTCCCGTGGTGGTCCGCACCGCACGCACGTTCGCCGGTACGGACCACCGTCGCCTCACGCGGCCGTCGCCAGCTGCCCCTTCTTCGGCACGAACGCCACATGCGGGCGTCCGCCGCGCAGGCCCACCTTCAGCCGTACCCCCGCCACCCGGGCCAGGATCAGGCCGATCGCCGCCGCCGCGAGCAGCGAGACCAGGCCGCCCGTGGCGAAGCCGACGCGGGCGCCGTACGTATCGGTGACCCAGCCGAGAAGCGGGCCGCCGATGGGGGTGCCGCCGACGAAGACCATCATGTAGAGGCTCATCACCCGGCCCCGCATCTCCGGGTCGGACGCCATCTGCACGCTCGTATTGGCACTGATGTTGGTCGTCATGCCGAGCATGCCGATGGGCACGAGCACCAGCGAGAACAGCCAGACCCACGGCGAGAAGGACACCGCGATCTCCAGCACGCCGAAGGCCATGGCCGCGAGAAGGAGCACCCGCAGCCGGCTGGAGCCCCGGCGGGCGGCGAGCAGGGCGCCCGCCAGGGAGCCGGCCGCCATCAGGATGTTGAAGAAGGCGTACAGGCCGGCGCCGCCGTCATAGACCCCGTGCGCGAACGCCGTCAGCCAGATCGGGAAGTTGAAGCCGAAGGTGCCGATGAAGCCGATCAGGACGATCGGCCAGATCAGCTCCGGACGACCCCGCACATAGCGCAGCCCCTCCCTGAGCTGGCCCTTTCCGCGCGGTACGCGGACGGACTTGTGCAGTTCGTGCTGGCGCATCAGCAGCAGCCCGACGAGCGGGGCGATGAACGACAGGCCGTTGAGCATGAAGGCCCATCCGCTGCCGACCGTGGTGATCAGGACACCGGCCACGGCGGGGCCGATGAGCCTGGCGGACTGGAAGTTGGCCGAGTTGAGGCTGACCGCGTTACGCAGCCGGTCGGGGCCGACCATCTCGGAGACGAACGACTGGCGGGTCGGGTTGTCGACGACCGTCACCATGCCGAGCAGGAAGGCGATCAGATAGACGTGCCAGACCTGGACTTGTCCGGAGAGCGTCAGAACGGCGAGCGAGAGGCCGCACAGGCCCATCGCGGCCTGAGTGAAGAGCAGGAGCAGTCGCTTCGGGTAGCGGTCGGCGATGACGCCGCCGTAGAGGCCGAAGAGCAGCATCGGCAGAAACTGGAGGGCCGTCGTGATGCCGACGGCGGCCGATGAGCCGGTGAGGCTGAGGACCAGCCAGTCCTGGGTGATCCGGGACATCCACGTACCGATGTTGGAGACGACGGCGCCGGTCGCGAACAGCCGGTAGTTGCGGATCTTCAGCGACGAGAACATCCCGCCGTCGGTCCTGCGCTCGACGGCCGTGCCGTCGGGTATCTCACTCTCGGAGTCGCCGATACCGCTGTCGGATACGCGGCCGCCGGATATACGGCCGTCGGATGGACAGCCATCGGACATAGGTCCATTGGATATACGGCTGTCCCGAGTCGCACTCTCCGAAGTCGTGTTCTTCGAAGTCGTGTTCTTCGAGGGCGTGTTCTCCGAGGTAGCCCTGTCCGAGGTGTCCGAGGTGTCCGAGGTGTCCGAGGCGTCCGAGGTATCCGGGGTGGCTCGGTCCGAGGTGGTGAGGTCGTGGGTGGATTTCGGTGCGGGGGCGGAGTCTGCTCCGGATCCCGTACTCAAAGTGGGTTCGCCTCCTCAAGGCGCGCGAATTACAAGTGGGCGAGCTTCTCCAGTACGGGGGCGGCAGCGCGCAGCTTCGCCCACTCGTCATCGTCCAGGCCCTCGGCGAGGGACGCCAGCCAGACATTGCGCTTGCGACGGCTCTCTTCGAGCATCGCCTCGGCCCGCTCTGTCTGGCTGACCACCTTCTGCCGACGGTCGTCGGGGTGCGGCTCCAGCCTGACGAGACCCTTCGCTTCGAGCAGTGCCACGATGCGGGTCATCGACGGCGGCTGGACATGCTCCTTGCGCGCCAGCTCGCCGGGGGTGGCGGAACCACAGCGCGCGAGGGTGCCCAGTACCGACATCTCGGTGGGGCTCAGCGACTCGTCGACACGTTGGTGCTTCAGACGCCGGCCCAGCCGCATGACGGCGGAGCGAAGAGAGTTCACGGCGGCTTCGTTCTCGTCGCCGTGGGATAGGTCAGGCATGTTTGTTAGCGTAACTCATTACCCAGTCTAAATACCACCCGGCATGCACGCGCCCGGGCGGGGCTCCCAGAAGCGGATGGGCGAGCGTTAAGATCATGACGCCAATCACCCAAACGAGTGAGAGCACTGCGGAAAGTGACGCACGAGGGTGCGTATGGGCCCGACCCTGGTGCGTATGGGATCGACAGTGCTCAGCCTGCGGATCGACGGTGAGCTGCTCGACCGGCTCCGGCGGCATGCCGCCAAACGCGGAATGAGCGTCCAGGACTATGTGGTGGGGACGCTCATTCGCGACGACTTCGACGAACGCTTCAAGACGGCCGTCGAAGAGACGGAGAAGTTCTACGGGGTGAACGAGTACGGAGTGACATGAGGCGGCCCCCGCCACCGCCCCTGTCGCCGCCCGCGCGGAGCCCCGTGCCGAACTCCGTGCCGAGCCCCGCACCAGGCCCGACGCGGCGCCCGGGCCCCGGCGCCGCGTCCGTCCCGCGCCCAGGTCCGGGCGTCAGACAGGGCCTACGTCAGCCCCAGCGCCGGCATCGCGTAGTAGAAGACGAAGACAGCCGATACGACATACATCGCCACCGGCACCTCGCGGCCCCGCCCGGCCGCCAGCCGCAGCACGCTGAAGCTGATGAAGCCGATGCCGATGCCGTTGGTGATCGAGTACGTGAACGGCATCATCACCATCGCCAGGAAGGCCGGAACGGCGATGGTGTAGTCGCCCCAGTCGATGTCCCGTACGGAACCGGCCAGGATCAGGAAGCCGACCGCCACCAGAGCGGGCGTCGCGGCCTGGGACGGGACCATCGTCGCCAGCGGCGTGAGGAACAGCGCCACGGCGAAGAGCAGACCCGAGACGATGGACGCCAGCCCGGTCCTCGCGCCCTCGCCGACACCGGCCGTGGACTCCACGAAGCAGGTGTTCGCCGAGGCCGAGGACGCGCCGCCGGCCGCGACCGCGATGCCGTCGACGAAGAGGACCTTGTTGATACCGGGCAGGTTCCCCTGCTTGTCCATCAGCTTGGCCTCGTCACCGACGCCCAGGATCGTGCCCATCGCGTCGAAGAAGGACGACAGCAGCACGGTGAAGACGAACAGCACACCGGTCAGGACGCCGGCCTTCTCGAAGCCGCCGAACAGGCTGAAGTCCCCGATCAGACCGAAATCCGGGGTGGAGACCGGGTTCCCCGGCCACTTCGGGGTCGTCAGACCCCAGCTGGGCACCTTCACGACCGCGTCGATGATCATCGCCACGACCGTCATCGCCACGATGGAGATCAGGATCGCGCCCGGCACCTTACGGATGATCAGCGCGAGCGTGAGCAGCACCCCGATGGCGAAGACCAGCACCGGCCAGCCGTGCAGATGTCCGTTGGAGCCGAGCTGGAGCGGCACGGTGGTCCGGGCGATGTCCGGGATACGCGAGACGAAGCCGGAGTCGACCAGCCCGATCAGCATGATGAAGAGGCCGATACCGATCGCGATGCCCTTGCGCAGCCCCAGCGGCACGGCGCTCATCACGCGCTCCCGCAGACCGGTCGCGACCAGCAGCATCACCACGAGACCGGCGAGAACGACCATGCCCATCGCGTCGGGCCAGCTCATTTTGGGGGCGAGCTGGAGGGCGACGACGGTATTGATGCCGAGGCCGGCCGCCAGGGCGATCGGCACATTGCCGATGACCCCCATCAGCAGCGTGGAGAAGGCCGCGGTCAGCACGGTCGCGGTGACCAGCTGGCCGTTGTCGAGCTGATGCCCGTACATGTCCTTCGCGCTACCGAGAATGATCGGGTTCAGCACGATGATGTACGCCATCGCGAAGAAGGTGGCGAAGCCGCCGCGTATCTCACGACCGACCGTGGAGCCGCGCTCCGAGATCTTGAAGAACCGGTCCAGCCCGCCGGACGGCTGCCCGGGGGTCGGCGGCTGGGCATCGGAACCGACCGGAGCGGTGGCCGAGGGGGGCATGCGGAACCTCAGTCATCATGCGAAGGAGACAGGCAAGGACAGGAGTAGGACAGAAGCAGGCAGGTAAGGGCGGACTGGCGAGCGAAATCCAGCCCGACTTGGACATTCAAACGAACAAAACAAGTCAGCCAGAAACCGTTTCAGTATGAATACATGAGTCGAAGATCGCTATCTCCGCGCGTAGAGTCCGCTCAAACCCCCTGTGGGCCCCGCATAGACTGACGGGCATGACCGGTTCTTGGACGGGAACTCCCCGGCGTGCGGCGCCCGAGCCCCTGGAGGGGCCGGTCGTCGGCACCATCACGGGCGGCACGATCATCTGGTTCGCCCTCTTCCTTCTCCAGCTCCCGTTCTACGGCTGGTTCAGCGATCACGGGCACACCTGGTGGATCTGGACCTGTCTCGCCGGCGGCGGGCTCGGGCTCATCGGGATCTGGTACGTACGGGGACGGGACGCGGCGATCAAGCGTGCGGCGGCCGCGGCGGCGAACCAGTCGAACGACTCGGACGGCACACCCTGACACCCGCCCCGGCCCCGACCCAGCCCCGACCCGCCCCGGCCAAAGTCGCATCCAGCCGCCCTCGGCGTACTGCCCAGGGACGATCCGCCTCGTCCCCGGGTCGGATCTTCTCCCCGGTCGGCGGGTGAACGCGCCCCACCGGCCGTACCGTCGGAACCATGACGCAGCGGGCGAAGATCGACACCGACGGCCCCGAGCCCGATGACCCCGAGCCGCACGGCCGCGGATCTCACGGCCCGGTCATCGACACGGGCGCCGGACTCGACCCCGTACACCCCATGAGGCCGCCCAGGCCCAGCGACCGCCACAGCGGCCTGACCGCCGCCGAGGTGGCGCGGCATGTCGCCCGCGGCGAGGTCAACGACGTCCCGGTCCGCAGCAGCCGCTCCCTCTCCGAGATCATCCGCGCCAATGTCTTCACCCGCTTCAACGCGATCATCGGCGTTCTCTGGGTGATCATGTTCTTCGTCGCGCCGATCCAGGACACCCTCTTCGGCTTCGTGATCATCGCCAACACCGGTATCGGCATCATCCAGGAGTGGCGCGCCAAGCGGACCCTCGACGGGCTCGCGGTCATCGGCGAGGCGAAGCCGACCGTACGGCGTGACGGCGTCGCCGCCGAGATCTCCACCAGTGAGATCGTCCTCGGGGACCTCATCGAGCTCGGCCCCGGTGACAAGGTCGTCGTCGACGGCGAGATGGTCGAGGCCGACAACATCGAGGTGGACGAGTCGCTGCTGACCGGCGAGGCGGATCCGGTCCTGAAACGCCCCGGCGACCAGGTGATGTCCGGCAGCTTCGTGGTCGTGGGCGGCGGCGCGTTCCGGGCGACCAAGGTCGGACGCGACGCCTATGCCGCGCAGCTCGCGGAGGAGGCGTCCCGCTTCACGCTGGTCGACTCCGAGCTGCGCAACGGCATCAGCACGATCCTCAAGTACGTCACGTGGATGATGATCCCGACCGCCCTCGGCCTCATCATCAGCCAGCTCGTCGTCCAACAGAACGACTTCAAGAACTCCATCGCCAGGACCGTCGGCGGCATCGTCCCGATGATCCCCGAAGGGCTCGTCCTGCTGACCTCCGTCGCCTTCGCGATCGGGGTCATCCGGCTCGGCCGCAAGCAGTGCCTGGTGCAGGAGCTGCCCGCGATCGAGGGGCTGGCCCGTGTCGATGTCGTCTGTCTCGACAAGACGGGCACGCTCACCGAGGGCGGCATGGACGTCCGCGAGCTGCGCCCGCTGAACGGCGCGGACGTGACGTACGTACGGCGGGTCCTGGGTGCGATCGGGCGGTCCGACCCGCGCCCCAACGCCAGCCTCCAGGCGATCATCGACGCCTACCGCGACGAGAGCGGGCAGTGGCCCGTCACGAAGGCGCTGCCCTTCTCCTCCGCGCGCAAGTACAGCGGTGCCGCCTTCGGTGAGTCCGACGGGCAGGCCGACGGGCGGACCGACGGGGAGGCCGCCCGCTGGCTGCTCGGCGCGCCCGATGTGCTGCTGGCCTCGGGCGATCCCGCACTCGCCGAGATCGACCACCTCAACCGGCAGGGTCTGCGCGTCCTGCTGCTCGCCCGTGTCGACGGCGAGCTCGACGCGCCCGACGCCGCGTCCGGGGCCCGCGCGACCGCGCTCGTCGTCCTGGAACAGCGGCTGCGGCCCGACGCCGCCGACACCCTCGCGTACTTCGCGGAACAGGACGTCGCCGCCAAGGTCATCTCCGGCGACAACGCGGTCTCGGTCGGCGCGGTGGCCGGAAAGCTCGGCCTGCCGGGCGCGGAGCACACGGTCGACGCGCGGCATCTGCCCGCCGAGCGGGCGAAGATGGCCGAGGCGCTCGACTCGGGCGCGGTCTTCGGCCGGGTCACGCCCCAGCAGAAACGCGACATGGTCGGCGCGCTCCAGTCACGCGGGCATACGGTCGCGATGACCGGGGACGGCGTCAACGACGTCCTGGCGCTGAAGGACGCGGACATCGGCGTCTCGATGGGCTCGGGCTCGGAGGCGACCCGCGCCGTCGCCCAGATCGTGCTGCTGAACAACAGCTTCTCGACGCTGCCGTCGGTGGTCGCGGAGGGCCGCCGGGTCATCGGCAACATCACGCGCGTGGCGACGCTCTTCCTGACGAAGACGGTCTACTCGGTGCTGCTGGCGGTCCTGGTGGCCTGCTTCCAGGTGGAGTACCCGTTCCTGCCGCGCCATCTGACGCTGCTCTCCACGCTGACGATCGGCATCCCGGCGTTCTTCCTGGCGCTGGCCCCCAACACCGAGCGCGCGCGGCCGAACTTCGTGCGCAGGGTGATGCGGTACGCGATCCCCTCGGGCATCATCGCGGCGGTCGCGACCTTCGTCACGTATCTGCTGGCCCGGAGCTACTACTCCGGCCCCGACGCCCTGAACGCGGAGACCAGCGCGGCGACGCTCACGCTGTTCCTGGTCTCCATGTGGGTCCTCGCGATCGTCGCGCGCCCCTACACCTGGTGGCGGATCGGCCTGGTGGTGGCGATGGGGGCCGGGTTCCTGGTGGTGCTGGCCGTGCCGTGGCTCCAGCACTTCTTCGCGCTGAAGCTGGTGGGTACGACGATGCCGTGGACGGCGGTCGCCATCGCGGTGGTGGCGTCGGCGGCGCTGGAGTTCTGCTGGCGGTGGGTGGGCCGCAGATTCCCCGCGTAGTGCCGGGCGGAAACGCCCCTGACGGAACGACGAAGGGCCCGGCCGCCGGGCCCTTCGTCGTTTCCGCCGCTACGACCCACGTTTCCGCCGCTACGGCTACGGCTCCCGCTTCTGCGCCGACCCGTCCCGCCCCGCCCCGCCCCGTCAGGCGGGCTGTCAGTCGAACCAGCGGTCCCTGGCCAGCTCCGCCGTCCGCGACGGATCCTCCAGCAGCGCCGCCACCTCGAACCGCCGCGGCCACTGGCCCGCCGCCCAGGCGAGCCCCGCCGCCACACCCTCCAGCGTCGCCGCGTGCACCACTCCGTCCGGCGTACGGCGCCAGTCCAGCTCGACACCGCCCGCGAGAAGTTCCTCGTGCTCCACATAGGTGTCGGGGGTGCCCCCGCCGAGGAGTACCCGGACCGAGTCCGGGACCGTGTGCTCCTCGCCCTCCGTGGTCACCTCCGCCGCGTCGGCCACCACCTCGCTCAGCCGTCGCACCTGAAGCAGTTCGGCCAGCTCGGTCACCCGGGTCGGTGACACCGGCAGCAGCGGCAGCCCGCCCGCCAGCGGCAGCAGATCGGGCGCGTCCGCGATCACCGCGTCCGCCGCGTCGGCCACGCGCACCTCGCCGTCGACGACCGCCCGCAGCTCGTCCGGAAGGGTCACCTGCTCGGGATCGAGATCCGCGAGCGCCGTGTAGAGCCCGTGCAGCTGCTCCGGGCTCACCTCCCGCTCCGGGTCGGCCAGCCTCCCCAGCAGCTCCGCCGCGCCGCCCGGCTCGTCCAGCAGCGCGGCGACCGAGGTCCGCACCCCCAGCGCCCGCAGCACCTGCGCGTCGTCGAAGCCCGTCGCGTCCACGGAGTCGTACAACCCCGCCAGCAGCGGGTCACCGCTCGCGGCCCGCAGTCCGGCCGGGCGGCGCCCGTCGAGTACGGGATGGTCGCGCAGCCACCACGCGGTGTACGAACGCACCGTCTCCGTCGTACCGTCCGGCAGCAGCACCCGTACGGACTGCGTCAGCGCGTCCCGCAGCGGCGGCCTGGCCAGCAACGCCAGCGCGCGCGGCCACGCGTCGTCGTCGACCAGATCCAGGTCCCGTACGGCCACGATCTCGGTCGCCACCGGCGGTACGGGCGTCTCCGGCAGCCGGTCCAGTACGTCCTCGCACCACACATCGACCGCGTCCAGCAGCCCCGCGTCGTCCGGTTCGGCGAAGTCCCCTTCGCGGGGCTCCAGTTCATCGGGGTCCAGCACCACATCCGTGGCCCGCACCAGCGCGAAGTCCGCCAGGACGCCGCACGCGGCGAGTGGCTGCTCGCCCCAGCGCTCGGCCAACTCCCCGTCACAGTAGGCGAGTTCGTCTTCGCGCAGCACTGACGCGAACGAGCTGCCGGGCAGCACCAGTTCACCGGCCGGCGCCAGCTCACCGTCCTCGTCGGTCAGCGCCAGCGCGCCGAGCCATGGCTCGTCCCCCACCTCCAGACCGGCGTCGCGTACGAGACCGAGCACGATCTCGGCCAGTTCCTCCGCGTCGGGCGTGTCGACGTCCTCGTCCCAGACCTCGCCCGCGTCCAGCGAAGCGGCGACCGCCGCGCGTACCTGCGGGGTGGTCAGTACGGCCCGAGGCGTGGCGGGCAGCGCGCCCAGCTTCTCCAGCAGCGGATGCGTGGCCTCGGGGTGCGCCACCTTCAGCCCGAGCCGCGCCAGATCGGCCGACCCCGCGGCGTCGGGCAGCGGCAGCAGAATGTGCCGCGGTCCGATCGTCGTACGCCCATTGGCGAGCGGCACCGGCAGCCCGGACAGCCGCTCGGGGTCGACGCCCGCGAGCGACTCGTACAGCCGCCACCACCAGCCGGGCGGTCGCTCGGCGCCCGCGATCCGCTCGATGGCCTCCCCGAGCGGCAGCCGCCCGACGCCGAGCGTGCGCAGTTCCACCCGCCGCTCCAACCCGGCGGGCAGCAGCGTCGGCAACACCTCCGCCAGCACACTCACGGTGTCGGCGCCCGCGCCCTCCACGACCTCCGCCTCGAACGACCGCAGCGCGGTCAGCTCCTCGCTCGGAGCCGCCGGAGCGAGGAAGGCCACCCGGGGCAGCCGCTCCAGGATCGCGGCCCGCAGCAGGCCGTCCAGCTCGCCCTTGCCGAGCGGACCCGGCACCAGATCGATGGTGCCGGTCGACACCGGCTCCCAGCCACCGAGCAGTTCCGCGTACGCGTCGGCCGCCTTCCCGACCAGGAAGTCGGTGAGCGGTCCCGGCGCGGGATGGCGCCGTGTGGTGTCCAGCGGCAGCGAGGCGATCAGCAGCGCGGGCACGCCGAGCGGCTCGTCCGTGGGCGTCGGCGCGTGCACGACGGGCGCGGTACGGGGCCGGGCCGGGGCGCCCTCGCCGTCCACGGGCACGGCCCAGGTGACCGACCAGTGGGGCCGCAGCCGCTCCTCCACGGGCCGCCCTTCGAGCAGCGCGGGCGGCGTCGCACCGTGATGTGCGACGACCCGCCAGCGGTGCGTGGCGCCGTCCGCGCTGTCGTCGACGTCGATGTACGGGCCGTCCTGCGAGCGGCGCAACACCCGTACCCCGTCAGGGGTTTCGATCGCGACCTCGGCGAGACCCGCGAGCGTCAGCAGCAGCGCGTCGTCGACCTCGGCGAGGAGCCGCGCCACCAGATCGGCGGCGGTGCCGTCCCGCAGCGGCAGGATCACGACCGTGTCGTACCCCTCGGGAGCCGTGCCCTCCGCCGGCAGCGGCAGCCGCAGCAGCGGTACGTGTCCGTCACGGCGCCGCAGCTCGTCCCCGAGGCCGGGGCTCGCGTCGGCGGCCCGCCCGGCCAGCTCGCGGGCCTCCGTGAGGGACCAACGCACCCCGCCGTGCCGCCCGATGACGGCGGGCTCGTCACTGACGGCGAGTACGGCGGCGAACCCGACGCCGAACCGTCCCACGGCACTCTCGTGCCCCTCGCGCTTGGCCGAGGCGCGCAGCGTGCTGAGCGACTCGACACCGGTCGCGTCGAGCGGCGCGCCCGTATTGGCGGCGACGAGTACGGCGGGGCCTTCGGCTCCGCCGGGGCGCAGGGTCAGCCTGAGCCGGCCCGGCACGCCGGCGCGGGCGGCGGCGTCGGCGGCGTTCTGGGCCAGCTCGATGACGAGCCGGTCGCGGTAGCCGCCGAGCGCGAGGTCTTCCTCGGCATTGGCGTCCTCCCGGAACCGCGCGGGGCTGGCGCCCCAGGAATCGAGCACTCCACGCCGCAGCCGAGCCGTCCCGAACGGGTCGGCCCCTTCGGTGGTCCTGACGCTCACGCTGTGACTCCGCTCTTTCGCTGTCGCGTACGTGCGGGCCCGAAGGTACCGCGAGGCGCCGTCGGGCGGGGTGCGGGGTACGGCGCGGTGCGCCTCCGGCGGGGGGTGCGGGTGCGTGCGTCGTGGTGCCGGTGGTCGCACGTGCCCTCGCGCACAGCCGGGCCAATCCGTGACGGGCGGTGAAGGGGGGCGCGCAGGGATCGTGTCCGGGACGTAGAGCGTGATGTGTGGCGCACGAACGCCCGAACCATCGACTGGCCAGAACGCGCCGTAAATCATGCAGTCCAGGACGCGAACCCGGAGCGCACCCCGGCAACAACCCGCACCCGGAAACCGCCCCCAGCCCAAACGGAGCGCGGCCCGAGCCGAAACGGACCCGGACAACGACCCCCGACCGGAAGGCTACGAGTGGCCCAGGTCCTCCGACTCGTCCTCCGCCGTGATCACCGACCCGCTGTCCGACGACGGCCTCAGCGGGAACGCGTCCGTCGCCATCGAGTCCAGTACCGGCGCCGCCCGCCGCGGCGGCTTCGGCATCACCGCCGCCTCGGAGTGCCCCCCGCACCCGTACGCCAGCGAGACGACCCGCCCGTCCGCCGGCGAGAACTCGTTCGCGCAGACGCCGAAGGCCTGTCGCAGGGAGCCCGCCAAGGGCAGCAGGAAGCCGCAGGTCACGCATGGCGCGGGCGCCGCCTGTGCCATCGGGGTCTTCGCGCCGAACGCCTCGTCCCAGCGGTCCGCCGCCGCGTGCAGCCCGTACCGCGACAGCACCCGTGCCCGGCGCATGCCGAGTTCTTCGGCGACCGACGCGATCGAGCCACGCTCGGGCGGGGGCGACGTGTCCGTCGCGCGGTCCGCCGCGCGGTCCGCCGCGCGGTCCGCCGCGCGGTCCGCCGCGCGGTCCGCCGCGCGCTCCGCCGGTTCCGGAGTCGCGTCCTCCGCCTCGACGAGGTCCGCGAGGTTCTGCGGGGTCACCACATCCGGCAGCGCCGAGTTCGGCGGCGGTGCGTCCGCGCCGGAGTAGCCGGGCTCAAGCCGCAGATCCTCCGCCTCGGTGGGCAGCAGATCGCCGGGGCCCAGGTCGCCGGGGCGCAGCCGTTCGCTCCAGGGCACCCACTCGGGGGCCAGCAGGGCGTCGGGGCCCGGCAGCAGCACCGTTTCGTCCAGCGTGACGACCTTCGCGCGGGACGCCCGCGCCACCGTCACCGCCCAGCGCCAGCCCCGGTAGCCGGGCTCCTTGCACTCGAAGAAGTGCGTGACGACCCGGTCCCCGTCCGCCACCACCGAGACATGTTCCCCGACAACACCGGGCGCGGCGGCCTCCTCGGCAGCCGCCCTGGCGAGGTCTACCGCCTCGGCGCACAGGCGGTCGGGGGTTCGGCTTCGCGTCGTCGCAGCACTCACAGGTCTCGCTTCTCTCCTACGCCGTCTCACGGGTGCGCCGGCCGAATCGCGATGTACGAGCCGAGGGCGGAGCGGACCAGAGGGCCGCATCGACGTCCACGCCCGATCACTCCTCGGGCACACCTACCGTTATCCATTCTGCGGGATGACGAAGAGGCGCGCGGCCGAGAACAACCGCCGGTGGCGCGCTACGCACGCTACCCCCTCTCTCGCCCCCCGCCCACCTGCACGCCGCCTTTCCCGGACTTCCGCGCACACCGCAACCAGGCCGTGACCCGGGAGAACCCCATGGTGAGAGGCCGACAATGTGTTCGGATCCACCCGGGAGAGATTCCGGGCGCGCCCATCGCTCCGGCACCGGTTCTCCCTCACTCGGGGACCGGCCGGTGAACTCTCCCCGGCGCTCCGGCGACCGGCGTCGGCTCGTCCTTCATGGCACCGTCACGGCCCCGTCACGCCCGGAATCGGTTCGCACCAGGAGGCCTTGGGGCACTATGACGAGGTGGCAGCCGTGAGGTCGTCCGATACGCATACGGCCGGCCCGGTCCGGAGGACCGGGCGGGCCATCGGTCATGCCCTGCGGCTGCCTCTGACGGCCGGGGCGAGGGGTATCCGCAAGGCGACCCACGCGCACGGCGCGGGGGAGTCGGGGCTCGGCAAGCTGATCGAGCTGCACGCCGTGAACGGCGCGGGCGATGTCATGATCACCGTCGCTCTCGCGTCCACGGTCTTCTTCTCCGTGCCGACGGACGAGGCGCGGGGCCGCGTCGCGCTCTATCTCGCCGTCACCATGGCGCCCTTCACCCTGCTCGCCCCCGTCATCGGCCCGCTCCTCGACCGTCTGCCGCACGGCCGCCGCGCCGCCATGGCCTGCGCCATGTTCACCCGTGCCGCGCTCGCGATCCTCATGTCGACCGCCGTCATCACGGGCGGTCTGGAGCTGTATCCGGCCGCGCTCGGGGTGCTCGTGGCGTCGAAGGCGTACGGGGTGGTCCGCAGCGCGGTCGTCCCCCGGCTGCTGCCGCCCCGGTTCTCACTGGTGCGGGCCAATTCCCGGGTCACGCTGGCCGGGCTGCTGGCCACCGGTGTGGCCGCGCCGATCGGCGCGGGGCTGCATCTGATCGGTCCGAAGTGGCCGCTGTACGGCGCGTGCCTGATCTTTCTCGTCGGCACGTTCCTGGCGTTCACGCTGCCGGGCACGGTGGACTCGGCCAAGGGCGAGCGCAGGGCGCGGCTGGTCACGGTCGTCCATGGGGAGAAGCGGAAGCCCTCGCTGCGTACGGTCGGCCCGGCGGTGCTGCACGGCCTCCAGGCGAACGCGTCCCATCGCGCCCTCTCCGGCTTTCTGACCTTCTTCCTCGCCTTCCTGCTGCGCGAGCATCCGCTCTTCGGGCACAGCGCCGTCGTCTCCCTGGGCATCGTGGGCGTGGCCGCCGGGGCGGGCAACGCGCTGGGGACGGCGGTCGGCGCCTGGTTGAAGGCCCGCGGACCTGAACTGATCATCGCCACCGTCCTGGCCATCGCCCTCACCGCGGCGATCGTCGCGGCGCTGTTCTTCGGCGGCCTGATGATCGGGGTGCTGTGCGCGGTGGCCGGATTCACCCAGGCCCTGTCGAAGCTCTCGCTGGACGCGGTGATCCAGCGGGATGTCCCGGAACAGGTGCGGACCTCCGCCTTCGCCCGCTCCGAGACACTGCTCCAGATGTCCTGGGTGGTGGGCGGCGCGATCGGTATCGCGCTGCCGCTCAACGGCGTGCTGGGGATGTCGGTCGCCGCGGCGATCGTCGGGATCGGCGCGATCACCGCCGCACGCGGACTGCTGACCGCGGCACGGCGCGGCACGGCGCACGCGCGCATCGCGTGACACCGGCCCCGGCCGCGCCGGTGGACGGCTCGCCGTACCCCCTCGCGGCGTGGGCTCGGGCGACCGATAGCCTTCGCCCCATGACCGTTGCGTTCTTCTCTGGTAGGTCCCGCCGGGCCGGCGCCGCCCTCGGCGCGGTGTCCGCCGGGCTCCTCGTCCTCGCCGCCTGTGAAAAGCCGACGCCGCTCGCGACCGTGACGGTCGGTGACACCTCGGTCAACACCGAGGCGGCCTGCTACAACGACGGCGAGGCGATCAAAGCCGCCGACATCCAGCCCTGCCTGAACAAGAAGGCGGACAAGGTCGTCGAGATCGCGATGGACGACAAGGTCCACTTCGGGGTCGACCCGACGATCGCCGAGCACGGCTGGACGCTCTTCATCAA
Source organism: Streptomyces sp. NPDC094034 (assembly GCF_040303865.1). Lineage (NCBI taxonomy): Bacteria > Bacillati > Actinomycetota > Actinomycetes > Kitasatosporales > Streptomycetaceae > Streptomyces > Streptomyces sp. NPDC094034. The sequence goes on from NZ_JBEOUD010000002.1 coordinate 332,367, forward strand.
CGGCCAGCAGGCCGAGCAGGAGCCGTACAAGAAGACCTACCGGACCATCCCCGGCAACGCCTTCTTCGCCACCCAGACCGGCGAGACCACGAGCGACACACAGGTCAGCATCGTGGAGACCAACGGCAAGACACTGACCGGCATCTGGCACTTCGAGTTCAAGAAGAAGTCCTGACCGAACCGGGTGATCCGGCGGCCGGCACGGCCCCGGGGACCGGGCACCACTGGAGGCTCCCGCCATGCGTGTACTTGTCGTCACGGCGGTGGCCGCGGAGGCGGACGCCGTCGCCGCGGGCCTCGGCCGGTTCGCGGGCGCCGGTGTCCGGGAGCTGACGGGTGGGTACGAGATGACGACCCACGCGCAGTTCACGCCGAGGCCGGGGTCCGTGCGGATACCGGTGGTGGAGGTCCTGGCGGGCGGCGCGGGACCGGCCGCGGCGGCGGTCGCCACGGCGACGGCGCTGGCGGCCTCCCCGTACGACCCGCCGTACGATCTCGTCATCTCCGCCGGCATCGGCGGCGGCTTCGCGCCCCACGCCCCGCTCGGCTCGCTCGTCGTCGCGGACACGATCATCGCCGCGGATCTGGGCGCCGAGACCCCCGACGGCTATCTGCCGGTCGAGGAGCTGGGTTTCGGCCGTAGCGTCCACCGGCCGCCGGCCGCGCTGACCGCCCGGCTGTCGAAGGTCCTGGACGCCGATCCGCGGGTCGGCTCGGTGCTCGCGCCCGTCCTCACCGTCACCACCGCGACCGGCACGGCCGCCCGTACCGCCGAGCTGACCGCGCGTCATCCGCGCGCCGCCGCCGAGGCGATGGAGGGCTTCGGCGTCGCGGAGGCCGCCGCCGCCCACTCCGTACCGTGCGCCGAGATCCGCGCGATCTCCAACACCGTCGGCCCGCGCGACCGCGCCGGCTGGCGGATCGGCGAGGCGCTGGACGCGCTGCGGTACGCGTTCACGCTGCTCACCCCCGTATTCGAGGAGCCGTCATGACCCCGCAGCCGCTACAGATCGCCTACTCGCCCTGCCCCAACGACACCTTCGTCTTCGAGGCCTGGGCACACGGCAGGGTCACCGGCGCGCCCGACATCGACGTCACGTTCGCGGACATCGACATCACCAACGGCATGGCGGAGCGTGGGGAGTTCGACGTACTGAAGGTCTCGTACGCCGTGCTGCCGTGGGTCCTGGACGAGTACACCCTGCTGCCCTGCGGCGGCGCGCTCGGCCGGGGCTGCGGCCCCCTGGTGCTGACGAAGGAGCCGGGCGCCGATCTGACCGGCGGGACCGTCGCCGTACCGAGCGAGCGCTCCACGGCCTATCTGCTCTTCCGGCTGTGGGCGGCGGATGTGCTCCCCGGCGGGGTCGGCAAGGTCGTCGTGCTGCCCTTCCACGAGATCATGCCCGCGGTACGCGACGGCAAGGTGGACGCCGGACTCGTCATCCACGAGGCGCGCTTCACCTATCAGAACTACGGGCTGCACCGCCTCGCCGACATGGGCGAGCACTGGGAGTCCACGACCGGGCTGCCTATCCCGCTCGGCGCGATCATCGCGAAGCGTTCGCTGGGCACCGAGGTGCTTCAGCTGCTGGCCGGGTCGATCCGCAGGTCGGTACGGATGGCCTGGGACGATCCGGAGACCGCACGGCCGTACGTACTGGCGCACTCCCAGGAGATGGACCCGGCGGTGGCGGACCAGCACATCGGGCTGTACGTCAATGAGTTCACCGCGGATCTGGGCGAGGACGGCTACGCGGCGGTCCGCGGGCTGCTCACCCGCGCCGCGGCCGAGGGGCTCGTACCGCCCCTCGGCCAGAACGCGCTGCGTTTCGTCTGAGCTGTCCGGCCGGCTCACCCGCCCCGGTCACACGTCCAGTTGGTCGGCCACCGCGCGCAGCAGGCCGGCGATCTTCGCGCCCTGCGCCTTGTCGGGGTAGCGCCCGCGCTCCAGCATCGGCGTGATGTTCTCCAGCAGCGTCGTCAGGTCCTGGACGATCGAGGCCAGTTCGTCGGGCTTGCGGCGCTGGGCCGCCGCGACCGAGGGCGTCGGGTCGAGGACCGTCACCGAGAGCGCCTGGTCCCCGCGCTGTCCCGCCACCACACCGAACTCCACGCGCTGGCCTGGCTTGAGCGCGTCGACTCCGGCGGGGAGGACCGACGAGTGCACGAAGACGTCGCCGCCGTCGTCGCGGGAGAGAAAGCCGAAGCCCTTCTCGCTGTTGAACCACTTGACCTTGCCGGTAGGCACGTCTGTCCTCGTCCTCGTACTCGTTGGGGCGCCGGAGGATGTCGACACCCCCTGGCGCGCGCAAAAACGGCTCTGGATAGCACTACAGCGGGTCCATCGACCCGCCACCACCAAGGCTAATGGTCCACAGGCTGGTGACAAGACGTCGCCGGACGGTTCCTGTCCGCTGCTTTCCGCAGGGAACTACCCTGGTGACGTGACTGCTACTCCTGAACCCCGTGCGACGGAAGAGGCCGGACCCGGCGACGGGCTCGTCCGTATCGGCGCGATCGTCTTCATCGTCGGCGCGCTCGCCACCCTGATCACCGTCGCACCGCTGTTCCTCGGCACCGAGCCCTTTCCGTCCATCGCCTACGCCGTCTGCATGCTGATGGGAGTGGGCTTCGTGATCGCCGCCGCGGGGGTGCTGCGCTCGATCGCCGCTCAGCGCCGCCGGGCCAAGCCCGCCGCGTAGCCCTTCAGCCAGGTGGGGAAGGCGGTCAGGTCGGGCAGGATCACCTCGGCTCCCGCGCCGCGCAGCGCCTCCTCGTCGCACGGCCCGGTGGGTACGGCGACGGACAGCGCCTCCGCCGTGTGCGCCCCGCGCACATCACCGATGTGGTCGCCGACGAACACCGACGCGTCGTACTCCCGCAGCGCCTCGCCCTTGGCCTCGGCCCACAGCCAGCCGATCACCGCGTCCGGCTCGATCCGGAGGTGGGTGAGGTGGAGCGCGGCGTTCGGCTGGTGCTTGGCCGTGACGACGATCGCGCGCCCGCCCAGCTCCTGGACGGCGGCGACGGCTTCCCGGGCGCCGGGCATCGCCCGCGTCGGCGGGATCGCGTATGTGGGATAGATCTCCCGGTAGCGGTCGGCCACTTCGGCGACCCGCTCCTCGGGGAACCAGTGCGCCAGCTCCTGTTCGAGCGGCGGCCCGAGCCGGGTGACCGCGAGATCGGCGTCGATCGGGACCCCGGTCTCCGCGGAGAGCGCCTGGTAGACCGCCCGGATCCCGGGCCGTGAGTCGATCAGGGTCATATCGAGGTCGAAGCCGACGGTGAGCGGTCGCCGAGCCGTGAGGGAAGCCATGCGGCCATTGTGCCCAGGCTCCGGGCCGCGGGCAGGCGCGTCGGGCCCCGGCGGATGGCCGGAACCGGGTGCTTAGACTTAGCCAAACCTAACCAGCGCTCGTCCGCCCGCGCCCGCCCCCGTCCGCCCGCCGCACCGTCCGATAGGTTCCGATGCCAGCCGCCGCCCCGCCGATCCACAGCACCAGACACGCCCTGGTCGCCCGCCGTATCGGCTGGACGGCGGCGGCCGTCGTGGCCCTGCTGCTCTCGGTCCTGCTGAGTCTCGCGGTCGGGGCCCGTGCCGTCGCTCCCTCCGCCGTCATCGACGCGCTGCTGCACGGTGGTGGTGGCGACGACGCCGAGGTCGTCCGCCAACTGCGCGTGCCGCGCACGCTGATCGGGCTGATGGTCGGCGCCGCGCTCGCGCTGGCCGGCACCGCGCTCCAGGGCATCACCCGCAACCCGATCGCCGACCCCGGCATCCTCGGCATCAGCCAGGGCTCCTCGGTGGGTGTCGTCCTGGCCATCGCCTTCGCCGGGGTGCACACGCTCTCCGGCTATGTCTGGTACGCGTTCGCGGGCGCGGCGGTGGCGTCGGTGGCGGTGTACGCGATCGCGTCGAGCGGACGTGGTGGCGCGACCCCGGTCAAGCTCGCGCTCGGCGGTGCGGCGATCAACGCGCTGCTGGTGTCCGTGACGACGGGCGTGCTGACGACGAGCGCGGCGACGCTGGACGAGTTCCGCTTCTGGCAGGTGGGCTCGATCGCGGGCCGGGACGCCGAGATCGCCGGTCAGATCTGGCCGTTCCTGCTGCTCGGCACCGTACTGGTGATATCCGTGGCCCGTGGCCTGGACGCCCTGGCCCTCGGCGAGGACGTGGCGAAGGGCCTGGGCCAGAATGTCGCGGCCGTCCGGATCGTCGGCGGCCTCGGCGCGACCGTACTGATCGGAGCGGCGGTCGCGGCGGCGGGACCGATCGCCTTCATAGGGCTCGCCGTTCCGCATATCGCCCGCGCGATCGTCGGCTCGGACCATCGCTGGGTGCTCCCCATGGCGGCCCTGACCGGGCCCGTGATGCTGCTGGTCTCCGATGTCGTCGGGCGCGTCGTGTTTCCGCCGGGCGAGGTCCCGGCGGGCGTGATGACGGCCCTGATCGGGGTGCCGTTCCTGGTCGCTCTCGTACGCCGGAAGGCGGTGCCGGCATGACGACGGCCCTCAAGGAGGCCCCGGAGAGCGTCGCCGGGGCGGGCGGAATACGGCCTGCGGGCTATGCACGGGTACGGATCGGACGCGCCTCGTTCCTGCTGCACCGGCGGGCGGCGGCCGTGGCGCTCGCGCTCGCCGTCGCGCTGGCCGTCGTGTGTGTGGCGTATCTGAGCGTCGGTGAGAGCTTCGTACCACCGTCCGAGGTCCTGAAGGTGCTCCTCGGCCGGCCCTCGTCGAACGAACTCGTGGTCGGCACACTGCGGCTGCCGCGCATGGTGGTCGGGCTGCTGGTCGGGCTCGCGTTCGGGGTCGCGGGCGCGCTGATCCAGACGGTCGCCCGCAATCCGCTCGCCAGCCCCGACATCATCGGCGTCAGCCAGGGCGCGAGCGCGCTCACGGTCGGGGCGATGACCTTCGGCGTCACCTCGTACACCGTCCTCCCGTATCTGTCCGTGGCCGGCGGCATCGTCGCGGCGGCGCTGGTGTACGTGTTCGCCTGGCGCGGCGGGCTGCACGCCACGCGCTTCGTGCTCATCGGCATCGGCTTCGCGATCGCCCTGCGCTCCATCACCACGCTCTTCCTGACCAAGGGCGACTATCTGGTCGCGCAGCAGGCCCAGGTCTGGATGACCGGCTCGCTCAACGGCCGGGGCTGGGACTTCGCCGCGCCGCTCGGCTGGCTGCTGCTCGCGCTGGTGCCCGCGGTGCTGTGGGCGGCGTACGCGCAGCGCACGGTCTCGATGGACGACGACACCGCCACGGCGCTGGGCGTCCGGCTCGGCCGTCTGCGGCTCGGGCTCGCCCTGCTCGGTGTGGTGCTGGCGTCGGTCGCGACGGGCGCGGCGGGTCCGGTGGACTTCGTGGCGCTGCTCGCGCCGCAGATCGCCCGCCGTATGACCCGCACCGCGCAGATCCCGCTGCTGTGTTCGGCGCTGATGGGGGCGGTGATCGTCGTCCTCGCCGATCTGCTGGCCCGCAGGCTGCTGTCGCCGACCGAACTCCCGGTGGGGGTACTGACGGCGGCGGTCGGCGCCCCGTATCTGATCTGGCTGATCGTCCGCGGCCGTACCGCAGGAGGCAAGGCATGAGCAGGCTGACCGCCCGCGAGCTGACGCTCGCGTACGAGGACCGCACGGTCGTCCACGAGCTGGACCTGGCCGTCCCCGACGGGCGGGTGTCGGTCATCGTCGGCCCGAACGCCTGCGGGAAGTCGACGACGCTGCGCGCGCTCGGCCGGCTGCTGAAGCCGCGCGGCGGTGCCGTACTGCTGGACGGTACGGAGCTGGCGCGGATCCCGACCCGGAGGATCGCGCGGTCGATCGGCCTGCTCCCGCAGTCGCCGGCCGCCCCGGAGGCCATCACGGTCGCCGACCTCGTCTCGCGCGGCCGTCAGCCGCACCAGAGCTGGTGGCGGCAGTGGTCGGACGAGGACGAGCGCGCGGTCACGGACGCGATGGAGCGTACGGATGTGGCGGCGCTCGCCGACCGGTCGGTGGACGAACTGTCGGGCGGTCAGCGCCAGCGGGTGTGGATCGCGATGGCGCTCGCGCAGGAGACCGATCTGCTGCTGCTCGACGAGCCGACGACCTTCCTGGACATCGCGCACCAGGTGGAGGTGCTCGATCTGGTCCGCCGCCTCAACCACGACCAGGGCCGTACGGTCGTGATCGTGCTCCATGACCTCAACCAGGCGGCGCGGTACGCGGATCACCTGATCGCGATGAAGGCCGGGCGGATCGTGGCGGAGGGCCGCCCGGCGGAGGTGGTGACGGCGGAGCTGGTACGGGAGGTCTTCGGCCTGGAGTCGGTCGTGGTCCCGGACCCGGTGACGGGGTCGCCGCTGGTGGTGCCGGGCGCGCCGTACCGGCCGGACCCGGCGCGCGCCTCGTAGGCCTCTCGGCGTCCCGCGAACCTCTCGCCCTCCGGCGAACCTCCCGGCCTCCCGCGCGACCCGACAGGACCGGGCACGGATTGCCGGGTCCCGCGGGGTGACCTCTTCCTACCGTGGCTGATCAGTAAGGAAAGGAGGTCCGGTGATGCTGGAACGGCTCAACCAGGCCATGGAGCACATCGAGCGGAACCTCGGTCAGCGAATCGAGATGACCGAACTCGCGCGGATCGCGGTGACGTCGGAGTACCACTTCCGGCGGCTGTTCTCCGCGCTGGCGGGCATGCCGCTCTCCGAGTACATCCGGCGCAGACGGCTCACCGTCGCGGGCGCCGAAGTGCTCGGCGGGGAGCGGACGCTGCTCGATGTCGCGGTGCGCTACGGCTACAGCTCGGGCGAGGCGTTCGCGCGCGCGTTCCGCGCCGTCCATGGCGTCGGTCCCGGCGAGGCCCGGCGGACCGGCGCGGCGCTGCGCTCCCAGCCACGGATGTCCTTTCGCCTCATCGTCGAAGGGAGTACCGACATGCGGTACCGAGTGGTCCAGAAGCCGGAGTTCAGGGTGGTGGGCCCGAAGACACGGGTCCCGCTCGTCCACGAGGGCATGAACCCGGCGATCGTCTCGTTCATCCGGGGGCTCGGCCGGGACACGCTCCGGCGGCTGGAGGAGCTGGGGGAGCTTTCCGGCCAGGAGCCGCGCGGGATCGTCGCCGTCACCGACGACCTCGCCGAGAGCCGCGCCGAGGGCACCGAACTCGACTATCTGCACGGCGTGGTGACCGAGGCCGCCGCGCCCGAGGGGATGGCGACGCTGACGGTCCCGGCGGGGACGTGGGCGGTCTTCGAGAGCTCGGGCGAGTTCCCGCGGGCGCTCCAGTACTTGTGGCGGGACGTCTATACGCAGTGGTTCCCGTCCAACCCGTACCGGAGCGTGCCGGGCCCCGAGATCCTCCGTACCCGGCTGTCGCAGGACGGGACGCGGGCGGACGCGGAGTTGTGGATCCGGGTGGAGCGCGAGGAGGAGTGAGGGGGTGGGGCCCGTACGGGGTTCCCGGACGCTGTTGGTCCAACAGCGTCCGGTTCTCGGTACGGGCCCCGCCCAGTGCTGTGGCCGGGGCTCAGCCGGACCGCTCGCGCCGCGCCCGCCAGACCAGATACAGCGCGGAGGTCACCGCCGCCGTACGGAGCACCACCGGCCAGGTGCCCGACAGCGCGTCGGCCATCCCGTCCTGCGGGATCGCCTCGCCCCAGCGGCCGTCCAGCCGGCCCCAGAGCCAGACCGCACCCCCGGCGGCCGAGATCCCGGGAAGGCCGAGGACCGCCCATTTGGCTTCGGCGCGGGAGAGGGTGCGGGAGACGTACGCGAGAAGCCAGCCGCCGCCCAGGGCCGGCCAGTAACCGAACACCGCTCCGGCGACCAGCAGCGCGGCGGCGAGCAGCAGGAAGGGGTGGGAGAATCCGCCAGCCCGCTTCCCCGCGCCCGCGGCCTTACCCGCGCGGCGTGACAGCCGCGGCCGCCACCGGCGACGGCCGGCGTCCTCCGCCGCCTCTTCGGCCGCGTCCCGCGTCCCGTCCCCGTCTTCGTCCTCGTCCGCCGCGCCCTGCGCCGCCTTGTCGGGCTTCTCCTTGGGCTCCTTCGGCGGTGGCTTGAGTATGTCGGGGATCTCGACCCCGCCCACGAACCCGGGCACCTGTTCCGCCGAGCCCATCGGGCCCGGTTCGATCCGCCACCAGTCGGGCCCCTGGCCACCGGACGGGCCCAGTTCGTCCATCCCCGCCAGGTGCGGCGGTGACGCGGCGGGCAGCGCGGGGGCGGGCGACTCCGACGCCTGCTCCGGGATGACCGGTCTCCTGGCTCCCTTCAGCCGCCGGGTCCGCTGCTCCGGCAGCGCGGTCCGCGGTTCCGGCGCACGGGCGGGGGTGTCGTCGCCCGTGGCGCCCTCGGAAGCGGCCCGTACCACCGCGTCCGGTGTCCCCAGCCGCCCCAGAATGCGGCGTACGGCGGCCGGACTGTCCCCGCCGGCCTTCCCGCGCTGCTTGTCGATCTCGTCGCGCAGCGACGACACCAGCCGCATCCGGTCCCCGGAGGGCAGATGCCGCTGCTGAGCCTCGTCCCCCACCCGGCTCAGATAGTCATAGACCAGCTGATCGCTCTCGATCCCCACACAGTCCTCCGCACAGGCACGCCCGGCAGCCGCCATCACGACGGACAGCCCTGGGCGATCGTGTCGAAGTCACCCCCCGTACGTCCACCCCGTACGTCCGCCTGTACACCCGCCCGTTCATCCGCCCGTTCATCCGCCCGTTCATCCGCCCGTTCATCCGCCCGTTCATCCAGTACGAAGAAGGCGCGGCGGCGCCCCCATGGCCCGGGGGCGCGGGCGGAGCGCCCTTCAGGGGCTAACGTGGAACGGATGGGGACCCGCGAAGCCTGACCAGGAGGCGCACGTGCCAGAAGGAACCGGCGGTACGCCACCGCGTACGCTCGCGGAGGCCCTGCGCGCCCAGGGTGACGGATCGCTCGTCGCGCTCCTGCGTGCCCGCCCCGATCTGCTCAGCCCCGTACCCAGCGACCTCTCGCAGCTCGCGACGCGCGCGGGCACCCGTGCCTCCGTCGTACGGGCGCTGGAACGGCTCGACCGGTTCACGCTCCAGACCGCGGAGGCCCTGGCCGTCGCCGCGGAGCCCGCGCCGTACGACACGCTGCGCGCGCTGCTGACCGGCGACGAGGGCGACCCGGAGATCGAGGCCGCCCTGCCCCGCGCGGTGGCGACGCTGCGCGACCGGGCGCTGATCTGGGGCGCGGACGACCGGCTGCGGCTGGTGCGCACCGCCCGCGAACTGCTCGCTCCCTCTCCCGCCCACCCCTCGCCGACCGGGCTCGGGCCGACGGTCGCCGAGGCCACCGCGGGCATGTCACCGGGCCGGCTCCAGGAGATCCTGACCGCCGCCGGGCTGCCCTCCACCCACGATCCGGTCTCGGCGGTGGCCTCGCTCACCGCGCTGTTCACCGACCGGACGCGGATGGCGGCGCTGCTCGACACCGCCCCCGTCGACGCCCTGTCGGTGCTGGACAGGCTGGTGTGGGGACCGCCGTACGGCGAGGTCACTTCCAGCCCCACCCCGCCCGTGCAGTGGCTGCGCGATCGCGGGCTGCTGCTGCCCGCGACCACCCGTACGGTCGCCCTGCCGCGCGAGGCGGCGCTGCATCTGCGGGCCGGGCGCGCGCACCGTACTCCGGAGCCCGTGGCACCCGCCGTCGCGCCGCGCGCCTCGGACGCGAGCACCGGCGCCCGTCCACAGGTTGTGGACAACACGGCGGCCGGACAGGCGTACACGACGCTCGCCACCATCGAGGAACTGGCCAAGGACTGGAACGAGGGCGGCCCGAACGTCCTGCGGGCAGGCGGTCTGTCCGTACGCGACCTGAAGCGCACCGCCACCGCCCTGGACGTCGCCGAGCCCGTCGCCGCCTTCTGGGTCGAACTCGCCTACGCGGCAGGGCTGTTGGCGGCCGACGGCGAAGCCGACGAACGGTACGCGCCGACGCCCGCCTACGACGACTGGCAGGAACTGCCCGCCCCGGAACGGTGGGCCCGGCTCGCCACGGCCTGGCTGACGGCCACCCGCACGCCCGGTCTGGTCGGCAGCCAGGACTCCAAGGGCCGTACGCTCGCCGCGCTCGGCCCCGATCTGGACCGCGGCGCCGCGCCGGAGGTACGGCGCCGGATCCTCGGCCTGCTCGCCACCCTCCCCGAGGGCACGGCCCCCGACCCCGAGTCGCTGCTCGCCAGGCTGCGCTGGGAACGCCCCCTGCGCGGCGCGTCAGGCGCCGGACGCGCCGACGATCTGCGCACGCGGCTGGCGGCCTGGACCCTCAACGAGGCGGAGATGCTGGGCATCACGGGCCGGGGAGCGCTCTCGTCGCACGCCCGGGCCCTCCTGGCACCGGACGGCGAACACACCGACGAGGACACCCTCACGCCCGGTGAACTGGCCGCGGCGGGCCGGCGGGCCGCCCGCGCCCTGGCACCGCTCCTCCCCGAACCCCTCGACCATGTCCTCCTCCAGGCCGACCTCACCGCCGTGGCGCCCGGCCCCCTCCTGCGCCCCCTCGCCGAACTGCTCGCCATCGCCGCCGATGTCGAGTCGAAGGGCGGGGCGACCGTCTACCGCTTCACGCCCGGCTCCGTACGCCGCGCCCTGGACGCCGGACAGTCGGCCTCCGACCTGCACGACTTCCTCAGGAACCACAGCCGTACGCCCGTCCCCCAGCCGCTCGCGTACCTCATCGACGACGTGGCCCGTAAGCACGGCCACCTCCGCGTCGGCGCGGCCTCCGCGTACGTACGCTGCGACGACGAGGCCGTACTCGACGAGATCCTGGCGGACAAGCGCTCCCAGGGCCTGCGGCTGCGCCGCCTCGCCCCGACCGTGCTGGCCGCCCACGCGGACGCGGTCACCCTGCTCGACGGGCTGCGCGTCATGGGCTTCGCACCGGCCGCCGAGTCGGCCGAGGGCGACGTGATGATCACCCGCGCGCACGCCCACCGCACCCCGCCCAGAACGGCCCCCGCCCCGGTCCCGGACGGACCTCCCACCCCTGACACGGCGCTGCTCAGCGCGGCGGTGAGAGCGATCCGCGCGGGCGATCTGGCCGCCACAGTCGTCCACAAACCGGTCCCGGAACCCTCCGGCTCCGGCTCCGCCGCCCTGGCCTCCGCCGCGGCCGCCGCCAGAAACGGCGCACTCCCCCGCACCACCTCCGCCGAAACCCTCGCCACGGTCCAGGCCGCCGCCATGACCGGCTCGGCGGTCTGGATCGGCTACGTCAACGCGGACGGCGCGGCCAGCCAACGCGTCATCGCCCCGGTACGGGTGGAGGGCGGCTACGTCACGGGCTACGACCACACGGCGGACGAGGTCCGCACCTACCCCTTGCACCGCATCACGGGAGTGGCGGAACTGGCCGACGACCCGGCCTAGGAAGGGGATCACCGGGCACCGGCAGCGCGACACGGCGCCCGGCGCCCCCTCAGCGTCGCCGGAGCCTGCCAAGCCTCGCGCGCCACCCCTGGGAAGCGGCACGCTTTGGCGCCGACTTCCGCCCGGCGCCGGACGCACCCGCACCCGCACCGGCCCTCGCGCCCGGCGCGCCCGCCGCGCCGCCCGCGCCCAACGCGTGGAAGCGCCGTCCGATCACCCTCCCCACCAGCGCATACGCGATCACCGCCCCGCTCGTGTTCAGAATCACGTCGTCCACATCGAACGCCCGCCCCCGTACCACCGCACCCTGCGCCAGCTCCACCAGCACCATCACCACCACAGTCAGCGCCACCACCCGCACCATCCGCAGCCTGGGCGGCACGAGCACCGGAAGGATCAGCCCGAAAGGCGCCCCCATCAGCAGATTGCCGCCGATCTGCTTGCACGCGGCGAGGAAGGTGTAGTCCTGCGCGTACTGCCTCAACGAGTGCCCCGGGCTGAGATTGGCCCCCGCGATCTCCTCGGATGCCGGGGACGGTGTCAGCGTCAGTTCGGCCAGCACCGCGGCGAACCCGGTCAGGGCGACCAACGCCACCGTCATGATGAGAACACGCAACACGGCGCGCCCCCACGGGATACCGGTACCCCCTGGAACAGCCTTCGCCGGCTTGGGTCTTTCCGTCTCCGCGGTCATAGTCCCCGGATGCCCCCGCCCGCCCCGGATACGCGGCCCGGCCCGGATACGCGCCCGCTGGTGACCCAGTCCTGCTCAGATGCGGGCATCCTCCCCATCTGCCGGTCATGGCGCCTCCTGCCGAGCCTGAACCCATCTGGACTCACATCAGCTGGACTCTTCTGGGCTCACCTCAGACACGCTTCTCCCCCTCCTCCGGCACGCACCGCCGGTACCGTACAAGCATGAGACGGACTTCCTGACCCGTACCACTGCACATGCGCCAAGCGGCCTGGGTACCGTCAAGGCAGAAGTCCCGAAGGATGGAGCACGATGTCTCGCCGCCCGCTGGAATGCCGGCGCCTCACGCCTAGGTGGCCGCGCTGATGCTGGAAGAAGCCGAAGAGATCGGCCGTCGCGCACGTCGCGCACGGCTCCGCCTCGGCATGCCGCAAGCCGACCTGGCTGCCGCCCTGGGCAAGACACAGGGCTGGGTGTCCAAGATGGAACGCGGGCACATCGAACTCGACCGTGTCGGCCTGCTCAACCTGCTCGCCTCGGAACTGCACGTACACCCGAACGACCTGATCGGGCGTCCGTACAACAGCACCACCCCGGCCGAGAATCAGTGGCAGGTGTCTGCCGCCGCGATCATGCGTGAGCTGCGCCGTTACGACCTGGCTCCCGTCTTCGACGGAACTCCCCGCCCAGCCAGTCAGCTATGGCAGGAAACCACCCGCCTGCATCGCCTCCGCGACGCTGCCGCGAACGTGGCGATCGTGCGGGTACTCCCCGACCTGTTCCGCGAGGCGCGCGCCCTGGCCGAAGTCGCCACCGGCCACGAGCAGGAAGAGGCGTACGCCATCTACGCGGTGTGCTGCAAGTTCGCGCACACCGCCGCGCACGCCCTTGGACACCCGGAACTGGTCGCCATGGCGTGCGAACGGGCCGCATGGTCTGCGCGGCTGTCCGGCGACCCGGTGATGCCTGCCGTCGCCGATTGGATGCGCGTGTGGGACATGTGGGCCACGGCGGACTGGAACGACTCTGTTGCCCTGTCCGACAAGGCGATTCGCAGCGTGCAGCGGGACTACGACCGCGGTGAGCCGTTGGCCGTGCGGGCGTGGGGGTCACTGCAAATGCGCGCGGCAGTCTCGGCGGCGCGGGGTGGCCGTAAGGCCGAAGCGAAGGATCGCATCAAGCACGCACGGAGCGCGGCCAAGCGGATGGCTGAGGCCGCCGGCCCTCCGATCTACGACCGCCACAGTCTGACCTTCTCGCCGGGCAACGTGCAGATCCATGCGATCAGCGTCGCTCTGGAGATGCATGAGCAACGTGAGGCGCTGTCGATAAACCGGCGCACGAGCAAGGAGTTGATCGCGTCTCTTCCCAACTCCCGTCAGGGCCACCACCACATGGACCTTGCCCGCGCGTGGCTGTGGGACGGGAACCGCGACAAGGCGCTGAAGGAGCTGGAGAAAGCCGAGGTCATCGCTCCCCAGCTCGTTCGGAACCACCCCGTCGCCCGGTCAACCCTGCGCAGCATCGTGTACGCCGAGCGGGCGAGCACCCGTGAGAACCTGCGTCGCATGTCAGACCGCTTCCACCTCGACGGGTAGCGGTCGTATTCCTGCGGTTCATATTGGGCCCCGAGCACCCACCTAGCTTCGGGGCATGGCCGAACGAACCTCGCGGCAACTCTCCGCGTCCCGGACCGTTTTGAGCGCAGGCAGCCCATTCCATCCCCGCCTCGGCGACCTCGCCATCGATCTGGCCAAGGCGGGGACGATCGGGGTCGTCGTCGCGCTGCCAAGCGACAGCTCGGCGTCCTACCAGCTCCGTCCGCCTGGCGGCGGCGTGGACTGGCGCGCAAGGTCCGACGGAAGCACCCTGCGCCCCGTGCGGGTTCCGGTCACGCACGTCACGCCTGTTCGGCGGGACGCCGTGTACGACCCCCGTGCGCAGCAGGCCGCCATGGCGGTCACCGTCCACTACGAGGACGGAGGCACCTGTGAGTCGATGCTCGTCCTCACCCCCGCGCAACTGGAGCTGTACTACAGCCAGCTCGGCCGCATGATCGAGGCGAGGGAATCAGCCCAGGATCGTCGGCGGTGAGCCCGGACGTGCTGATGCTCGCCCCACCGTACGAGCAAGCCCTCCGCGCCATCGCCGCAGGCCGCCACGCCATCGCAGCTCCACCGCTGAACGCACACCCGCCGCTCTGCGGCGCTGTCCTGCCCATCTACCGAGGGGAAGACGCGGTGACCATCTATCCCGTATCGCCGAACACCGTGCTGGCCAACGCGCTGACGAGTGCCGAGGACCTGCTGAGGCCGCACATCGCCGAGGTGGCTCCGGAGCGCATCGTGTTCGTGGTGGGAACGCAGATCAACGGAGCGCCGCACGTCGGCACGTCCCTGGTTCAGTCGCTCACGTTCGCCACGGCGGCCCGCATCCGGGACAGGTTCGGCGTACCGGCGGAAGTCCAGTTCAGCGCACTCGACAACGCCCCGTACGCCATCGCCACCGACAAGGAGACCGGTCACCGCTACCAGCGTGCCTACGCGCACGCCCTGAGCGAGGCGGGCATCGCTGACCAGGTCGACAAGCTGTACCGGCCGCTGTTCAACGCGCTGTCCGAGCGCCTGGACGTGTCGTACTCGGTCGAGACCTACAGCCAGCAGCAGGCGGGCGAGCACTTCCGCCGTACCTGGCTGCGTCTGCTGCCCCGTCTGGACGCTGCCCGCTGGCATCTGTCTCCGTCGTCCGGCGTGCCACACGTTCGCGTCCCCTGCCCGCGTCCGGGATGCGGGTGGGCCGAGAAGCACGCCGAGCGAACTCGCGTCCGTGACGACGGTTTCGAGCGGGCAACCATCTCGGCTGTATGCCTGCACCACGGCGCATACGAGGTTGGCATCGAGCCCGCGGCCGGTGGATACCTCGACCTCGCCACGCTGTACCGCAATCTCGTCAAGGAACTGGCCATCGCCGGGGCGCGCGGCACCCTGTACGTCATGGTCAAGGGCAGCGACTGGATGCCCGGCTGTCTGCTCGTCGACGGCGCCCTACAGGCTGTGGGCCTCACTCGCGGACAGATGACCGCCCGACTCTTCTGCCCCCAGGTGGTCACGGACACGGGGGCGAAGCTGTCCAAGTCGCTCATCCGCGAGGGGCGCGCACCCTTGCCAGACGGTGCGGCCCCGTGGATGCTCGACACTCGCGAGTGGCCAGGCTCGTCGGCAGAGTACGTCGATCGCCTCCTCGGTCTGACCGACGTGTTACTCGCCGACCCACGCCATTTCTTCCGCTCGTACTCGGCCGGTGAAATCGGTCGGCTCATGTCCACTGAAACAGCAAGGAGCGTTCCCGCCCCATGACGGAGACTGCCGCCGCGCGCGTCCGCGAACTGAACCTCTACCGCCGTTACTTCGACCTCGTCGCCGCCGGTGAGAAGACGATCGAGGTGCGAGTGAAGTACCCCCACCTCGAAGACCTGGCCGCCGGAGACTTCATCCGCTTCCGCATCAAGGCCACCGAAGAGACGTGTGACGTCCTGGTGAAGCGGGTCACGGAGTACGAGACGTTCGAGGAACTGCTCGACGGGGAGGGTCCGGCGAACGTCAACCCCGCCTCCTCCCGTGCGCAGCAGCTCGCCAACATCCGCGATATCTACCCGGCGGAGAAGGAAGCGCTCGGCGCGCTCGCCATCGAGATCGAGCTGCCACCGCGGTAAGCCCGCCGCGCTGTCCCCGCTTCCCCGAGGGGACCGCTCGCGGCCTCCTGGCGCCCGCCGCTCCTGCCCGTGCCGCAGGCGGCGGATGCCCTGGACAGCTCCGCTGCGCCGGGTCCGTGGTTGGTCACAGGGCCATGCGCGCGAGGAGCCCGAGACATCGATGTCTCGTCCCCGGATGCCCCCGCCCGCCCCGGATACGCGCCCGCCGGTCCCGTTCCGGGGAAGATGCGCGACACTGGTCATTTGGCCACTGGTCATGCGGCCGTGCAGAGCCATCCAGAGCCACCCCGAAAGGCAGCCGCGCGTGAACGGACCCCTTATCGTCCAGAGCGACAAGACCCTGTTGCTCGAAGTCGACCACGAGCAGGCCGACGCCTGCCGCCGCGCCATCGCGCCCTTCGCCGAGCTGGAGCGTGCCCCCGAGCACATCCATACCTACCGGCTGACGCCGCTCGGGCTGTGGAACGCCCGCGCCGCCGGGCATGACGCCGAGCAGGTGGTCGACGCGCTCGTGGAGTACTCCCGGTATCCCGTGCCGCACGCGCTGCTCGTCGATGTCGCCGAGACGATGGCCCGCTACGGCCGGCTGACTCTCTCCAAGCACCCTTCCCACGGCCTGGTCCTGACTTCCACGGACCGTCCCGTGCTGGAGGAGATCCTTCGCTCCAAGAAGGTCCAGCCGCTGGTCGGCAACCGCATCGATCCGGACACCGTCGCCGTTCACCCCTCGGAGCGCGGCCAGATCAAGCAGACGCTCCTCAAGCTGGGCTGGCCGGCCGAGGACCTCGCCGGTTATGTCGACGGCGAGGCGCACGCCATCGAGCTGGACGAGACGGGCTGGGCGCTGCGTCCGTATCAGCGGCAGGCCGTCGAGGGGTTCTGGCACGGCGGCTCGGGTGTGGTCGTGCTGCCCTGTGGCGCGGGAAAGACGCTGGTGGGGGCCGGTGCCATGGCCGAGGCCAAGGCGACGACGCTGATTCTGGTGACCAATACCGTCTCGGCCCGCCAGTGGAAGCACGAGCTGGTGAAGCGGACCTCGCTGACCGAGGACGAGATCGGCGAGTACAGCGGTACGAAGAAGGAGATCCGCCCGGTCACGATCGCCACGTACCAGGTGCTGACCACCCGCCGTAAGGGCATCTATCCGCACCTGGAGCTGTTCGACTCGCGTGACTGGGGCCTGGTCATCTACGACGAGGTGCATCTGCTGCCCGCGCCCGTCTTCAAGTTCACCGCCGACCTCCAGGCCCGGCGCCGCCTCGGGCTGACGGCGACGCTCGTACGGGAGGACGGCCGCGAGTCGGACGTCTTCTCGCTCATCGGGCCGAAGCGGTTCGACGCGCCGTGGAAGGAGATCGAGGCGCAGGGCTATATCGCGCCCGCGGACTGTGTCGAGGTACGGGTCAATCTGACCGACAGCGAGCGGCTGGCGTACGCGACGGCCGAGACGGAGGAGAAGTACCGCTTCTGCGCGACGACCGCGACGAAGCGGAAGGTGACGGAGGCGCTGGTGCGCAAGCACCGGGGCGAGCAGACGCTTGTCATCGGCCAGTACATCGACCAGCTCGACGAGCTGGGCGAACATCTGGACGCCCCCGTCATCAAGGGCGAGACCAGCAACGCGCAGCGCGAGAAGCTCTTCGAGGCGTTCCGGCAGGGCGAGATCTCGGTGCTGGTCGTGTCGAAGGTCGCGAACTTCTCGATCGATCTGCCGGAGGCGACGGTCGCGATCCAGGTCTCGGGTACGTTCGGCTCCCGCCAGGAGGAGGCCCAGCGCCTTGGCCGGGTCCTGCGTCCGAAGGCGGACGGCCACGAGGCCCGCTTCTACTCGGTCGTCGCGCGCGACACCATCGACCAGGACTTCGCGGCGCACCGTCAGCGGTTCCTGGCGGAGCAGGGCTACGCGTACCGGATCGTGGACGCGGACGAACTCCTCGCGGAGAGCTGAGCCCGTACTCACCCCGTACCCGCCGTCGTACTCACCCCCGAACCGGCCTCCGCGCGCTGCACCGGCAGGACGAGGGCGGAGCCCTCCCTGCCCGCGCCCGGGCCCGTGCGCCATGCCGCGAACGCCAGCAGCCCCAGCGCGAACAGCGCGTACGGCGACGACGGCACCTGCTGCCACCATGGCAGCCGGAGGTCCAGATCGCCGTCGTGCGGCACCAGCCAGAAGCTGCGCGCCGTCCAGACCACCCCGACCGCCGCCGCCGTACGGAACCGGCGCTCCGCGATCAGCACCGCGAGCAGCGGTACACACCACACCCAGTGGTGCGACCAGCTGATCGGCGACACGAGCAGCGCGGTCAGCGCCGTGACCAGTACGCCCCAGGTCTCCAGCCCGGCCCCCACGACGGCCCGCCGGGCGATCCACAGTCCTGCGACGGCCGTCAGCCCGGCGGCCACCGCCCACACCGCGCCCGGCTCCGGGGTGTGCAGCAGGCGCCCCAGCATCCCTTGCAGTGACTGGTTGTCGACGATCCACGCCTTGCCGACCCGGCCGGTCTCGAAAACGCGTGTCGTCCAGAACTCGCCGCTCGCCTGGGGCAGTACGAGCGCGCCGAGCAGCACCGTGCCGGTGAAGGAGGCCAGGGCGATCAGTCCGGACCGTACGCGCCCGGTCACCAGCAGATACACGATGAAGACGGCCGGAGTCAGCTTGATGCCCGCCGCGACACCGAGGGCGAATCCCTTGCCGAGCGCGTGCTCGGGTCTGGACAGGTCCCAGAGAACGAGACAGGCGAGTACGAGGTTGATCTGTCCGAAGAGGACGGTCTGGAAGACGGGTTCGAGCCAGAGCCCGACGGCGACGGCGGCCAGCAGCGGTACGGGACCGGCGGGCATCCCCGCGAACCGCCAGGACAGCCTTACGAGGAGCGCCAGCAGCGCGGCGTTGCCGATGACGAAGACGACCTTGAGGGCGTCGACGGGCAGCCAGGTGGTGGGTACGAAGAGAATCGCGGCGAACGGCGGGTAGGTGGCGGGCAGTTGCCATTCGGTGACCGTGAACCCGTAGAGATCGGTGCCGTGGACGACGGCAGCGCCTTCCGCGCGGTAGACGAGCGTGTCGGCCATGGGAATGCGCCGCGCGACGCAGAGAGTCGCGAGTGCGGCCAGCGACAGGGCGAGC
Organism: Streptomyces sp. NPDC094034; assembly: GCF_040303865.1. Classification (NCBI taxonomy): domain Bacteria; kingdom Bacillati; phylum Actinomycetota; class Actinomycetes; order Kitasatosporales; family Streptomycetaceae; genus Streptomyces; species Streptomyces sp. NPDC094034. The sequence continues at coordinate 351,274 of NZ_JBEOUD010000002.1, forward strand.
GCGCCCACTGCGGCGAGTGAACGGGGCGTCACGGTCCGGTATGTCACGGCCGCGACCCTAGTGGATCAGAGGCGTTACTCAGGAGCGCGGCGGGACGGGGCGGCGCGTGGTTGGCGCGATAAGGATCACCGGCGTTCGATACGGCTCAACGGTGCTCATCGTTCAGTGGTGCTCGTCGTTCAGCGGTGCTCTTCGTTCAGCGATGCTCGTCATTCAGGGATGCTCGTCACTGTTCAGCGGCGGCGCTTGATACCCGCCTCCTCCGAGTACTCCCCGAGGACCGCCACGCTGAACGCGGTGCTCACGAAGACCTTGACGGCGCGCAGCGCGTTGCCGACGTAGTGGGCGTGGTGGGGAACGGAGCCCGTGGCGGTCGCGCCGGGGAGCGGCGAACCGTGCGGGGCATGGGCCGGGGTGAAAGTCGCGGTACTCATACATCCATGATGGGCACGCCCGCCGGGTGAGTCATCGCCCTCGGGTTTGAGCCTCGTGCGGGGCCAGGTACGCCCAGGGTCGAACGGCCTCCCCTACGGGATGGAGGCGGCGGATGGCCCGGAAGACGGACGCCGCCGAAAATCATTCGCCTCCCCGTCACCCGCTGGCTACAATCGCCCACCTTGCCCGCCTCCCTCGCGGAGCGCCGTCGTCCGGACGGAAACCGGACGGCCGACCGCCATGACGTGATCCACGCCGAACGGCCACCGCCGCCCGTCGCCCGACGGGACGCGGCCCGTCGGCCTGCGTAAAGCCCCCGGAGGCACCACTGTGTCCGCGCACGCCCCTGACGACCTCGACGACCTCACCCCGGATCCCCTCGGTCCCACCGGTCCCACCGGTCCCACCGATCCGCTGGCGAGGGAACGCGCCCATCTCGCCGCCTCCCGCTCCGCCCTGCGCGCCATGCGCGAGGACGTCCAGGCGCTGGACATCCGCGACGTGACCGCGAACTGGGTCAACGCCGCCGTCCTGGAGGCCCAGATCGCGGACCGCATCAAGGCGCTCGCCGATCTCGCCCACACCCCGCTCTTCTTCGGCCGCCTCGACTATCTGCACCCGGTGGGCGCGGACGAGGCCGAGGGCGGCGAGGGGGAACGCTTCTATATCGGCCGGCGCCATGTCCACGACGCCGAGGGCGATCCCATGGTCATCGACTGGCGCGCCCCCGCCTCCCAGCCGTTCTACCGGGCCTCCAAGAAGGACCCGATGGACGTCGGGCTGCGCCGCCGCTTCGGCTACACGGCCGGCGACATCACCGCGTACGAGGACGAGCACCTCTCGGACCCGGCCGAGACCGAGCTCTCCAGCAAGCTTCTCCAGGCCGAGATCGAACGGCCGCGCGTCGGCCCCATGCGCGACATCGTCGCGACGATCCAGCCCGAGCAGGACGAGATCGTACGGAGCGGGCTCGGCGGCACCGTCTGCGTCCAGGGCGGCCCCGGCACCGGCAAGACCGCCGTCGGGCTGCACCGGGTCGCGTATCTGCTGTACGCGCACCGCGAGCGGCTGGCCCGTACCGGCACGCTGATCATCGGCCCGAACGCCTCCTTCCTCCACTACATCGAGCAAGTCCTGCCCGCACTGGGCGAGTTGGACGTGAAGCAGGCGACGGTGGACGATCTGGTCGCCTCGGTGGACGTACGCGGCACGGACTCCGCGCCCGCCGCCGTCGTCAAGGGCGACGCCCGCATGGCCGACATCCTCCGACGCGCCGTACGGTCCCATGTCACGCCGCCGACCGAACCGGTCGTGGTGGTACGCGGCTCGCGCCGGTGGCGGATCCCGGTGTACGAACTCGAAGAGATGGTCGAGCAGTTGCTCGCCCGCGACATGCGGTACGGCGCGGCGCGCGAAGCCCTTCCACAGCGGATCGCGCACGCCGTGCTCGTACGGATGGAGGAGGCGGGGGAGGCGCCCGACGACCGGGTGCAGGACGCGGTGGCCCGCAACCCGGCGGTGAAGGCGGCGGTCAAGGCCATCTGGCCACCGGTCGAACCGGCGAAGCTGGTGCTGCGGCTGCTCTCCGACCCGGAGTTCCTGGCCGCGCACGCGGAGGGCGTCCTCACGCCTGACGAGCGGAAGACGATCCTGTGGGCGAAGCCGGTGCGAAGCGTGAAGTCGGCGAAGTGGTCCGCGGCGGACGCGGTGCTGATCGACGAGGCGGCCGATCTGATCGCCCGTACCCACTCGCTGGGCCATGTGGTGCTCGACGAGGCGCAGGACCTGTCGCCCATGCAGTACCGCGCGGTGGGCCGCCGCTGCTCGACCGGCTCGGCGACGGTACTGGGCGATCTGGCGCAGGGGACGACGCCGTGGGCGACGGCGAGTTGGACCGACGCGCTGCGGCACCTGGGCAAGACGGACGCGGTGGTGGAGGAGCTGACGGCGGGTTTCCGGGTGCCGCGCGAGGTGATCGCGTACGCGTCGAGACTGCTGCCGTCGATCGCACTGGGGCTGACGGAGGTGGCGTCGGTACGGGAGTCGCCGGGCTCGCTCTCGGTACGGCCGGTCCCGACGGGGCCGGCGGGTCTCGACGAGGCCGTCGTCGCGGCCTGCGTGGAGTCGCTGACGCACGAGGGCTCGACGGGTCTGATCGCGGCGGACGCCCGTATCCCGGCGCTGCGTGAGGCGCTGGCGGCGGCGGGGCTGGCGTATCTCTCGCCGGGCGAGGAGACGACGGCCGAGGCCCGGCTGACTCTGGTCCCGGCGTCCCTCGCGAAGGGTCTGGAGTACGACTACGTGGTCCTGGACGAGCCGGCGGCGGTGGTCGACGGCGAACCGGACGAACGGACGGGGCTGCGGCGGCTGTATGTGGCGTTGACGAGGGCGGTGTCGGGGCTGATCGTGCTGCACGCGACAGGGTTGCCGGGGGAGTTGTCGCTGTAAGGGGTGCGCCTCCGGCGGTGCGGTGCGCCTCCGGCGGGCGCGGGGCGTCTCCGGCGGGCGCGGGGGCGGGCGCGGGGCGCGGTGGTGGTGGGTGGTACCGGGCGCCGGGACCTACGCACCGCCCCGGACCCGCGCCCCGGACAACGCCGCCTACGCGTCAAGCACCTCGCGCCATCCCCGTACCGCCCCCGGTGACACCGACCCCGCCCAGCCCCCCGGCCGCGCCGCGCCGCCGATGTGGAACGCGTCCACCCCCGCCGCCACCAGCACCCCCAGGTGGTCCAGCCGCAGCCCGCCGCCGACCATCAGCCGCGCCCCGTACCCCGGCTCGCCCCGCGCCCCGGCCGCCGCCTCCGTCAGCAGCGTCGGCAGCCCGGCATCCACGCCCGTCGCCGAGCCCGCCGTGAGGTACGTGTCCAGGCCCGGCAGATCCGCCAGCCGCTTACGGAGCGCGTTCCGGTCGGCCGCGCGGTCGATCGCCCGGTGGAAGGTCCACCGGCAGCCGTCCAGCTCGGCGATCAGGCGTTCCACCGTCACCAGGTCCGGCACCCCGGCCACGTCGAGGAAGCCGAGGACGAACTCGTCCGCGCCCTCGGCCCGCAGTCCCCGTGCCACCTCGACCAGGGCGTCCGCGCCTTCCGGCTCGCCCACCGTGAAGCCGTCGGCCAGCCGCAGCATCACCCTCAGCGGGATGTCGACGGCGGCCCGGATCTTCGCGAAGGTCTCGCGGGGTGGGGTCAGCCCGTCCGCCGCCATGTCGGTGACGAGTTCAAGGCGGTCCGCGCCTCCGTTCCGGGCGGCGACCGCGTCCTCCGCGTCGAGAGCGATCACCTCCAGGAGTGCACGCTTACTCATGGGACCTCATTCATAGGTATGCAGGCGGATCGAGGACATGACTGGACAGGACCCCGCTATAGGTCTAGTCCAATATGCAAGCCTACGGGGCACCCCCGTCCGCGCGCATCAGCACATCCGGGGAATGCCTTGCATCAGATACCCCATGGGGGTATACATAAGGGGGTGAGATACCCCTAGGGGGTAGGATGTGTAACGGTCGAGGAGAAGGAGCCGTCAGCCATGAGCCCCACACGGACCACTGGCGCAGCCACCACCGGCGCCACCGGCACAGCCGCCGAAGTCGAGCTCGTGATCGGTGGCATGACCTGCGCCTCCTGCGCGGCGCGGATCGAGAAGAAGCTGAACCGCATGGACGGGGTCGAGGCCACCGTCAACTACGCCACCGAGAAGGCCAAGGTCAGCTACCGGGGCGAGGACGTCGCGGTCGAGGATCTGATCGCCACCGTCGAAGCCACCGGCTACACCGCCACACCGCCCGCACCGGCCCCCGTGGCCGCGCAGGACGGTCAGGACGGACAGGACGGTACGGACACCGCGGAGGACGCCGCGGACGCGGAACTGCGGCCGTTGCGGCAGCGGCTGACCACCGCCGTCCTGCTGTCCGTCCCGGTGATCGCGATGGCGATGATCCCCGCCCTCCAGTTCGACTACTGGCAGTGGCTCTCCCTCACCCTCGCCGCCCCGGTCGTCACCTACGCCGCCTGGCCCTTCCACCGCGCGGCCTGGACCAACGCCCGCCACGGCGCGGCCACCATGGACACCCTCATCTCGGTCGGGGTCTCGGCCGCGTTCCTCTGGTCCCTGTGGGCGCTGTTCTTCGGCATGGCCGGCATGCCGGGGATGACGCACGCCTTCGAGCTGACCATCGCCCGTACCGATGGCGCCGGGAACATCTACCTCGAAGCCGCCGCCGGCGTCACCGCCTTCATCCTCGCCGGCCGCTACTTCGAAGTCCGCTCCAAGCGCAAGGCCGGCGCCGCCCTGCGCGCCCTGCTCGAACTCGGCGCCAAGGACGTCACGGTCCTGCGCGACGGCGACGCGGTGACCATCCCCACAGCCCAGCTGCGCACCGGCGACCACTTCCTCGTCCGGCCCGGGGAGAAGATCGCCACCGACGGCACCGTCGTGGAAGGCTCCTCCGCGATCGACGCGTCGATGCTCACCGGTGAGTCCGTGCCCGTGGAGGTCACCGTCGGGGACGCGGTCACCGGCGCCACCCTCAACGCAGGTGGCCGCCTTGTCGTCCAGGCCACCCGGGTCGGCGCCGACACCCAGCTCGCCCGCATGGCCCGCATGGTCGAGGACGCCCAGAACGGCAAGGCCGCCGCCCAGCGCCTCGCCGACAAGATCTCCGCCGTCTTCGTACCCGCCGTCATCGTCCTCGCGCTGGCCACCCTCGGCTTCTGGCTCGGCAGCGGCGCCGGACTCACCGCCGCCTTCACCGCCGCCGTCGCCGTCCTGATCATCGCCTGCCCCTGCGCCCTCGGCCTGGCCACCCCGACCGCCCTCATGGTCGGCACCGGCCGCGGCGCCCAGCTCGGCATCCTCATCAAGGGCCCCGAGGTCCTCGAATCCACCCGCCGCGCCGACACCATCGTTCTCGACAAGACCGGCACCGTCACCACAGGCCGTATGACGCTCCTCGGCACACACACCGCCGACGACACGGACGAGACCGAGGTGCTGCGGCTGGCGGGCGCGCTGGAGCACGCCTCCGAACACCCCATCGCCCGGGCCGTCGCCACCGCGGCGGCCGAGCGGACCGGGGCACTCCGCACACCCGAGGACTTCGCCAACGTCCCCGGCCTCGGCGTCCAGGGCATCGTCGAGGGCCACGCCGTCCTCGTGGGCCGTACCAAGCTGCTCGCCGAGTGGGAGATCCATCTCCCCGAGGACCTGGCGCACGCGAAGGAGACGGCCGAGGCCGCCGGCCGCACCGTCATCGCCGTCGCCTGGGACGGCCGGGCACGCGCCGTCCTCGAAGTCGCCGACGCCGTCAAGGACACCAGCCCCGAGGCCATCCGCAGGCTGCGCGCCCTCGGCCTGACCCCGATGCTCCTCACCGGCGACCACAAGGCCGTCGCCCACGCCGTGGCCAAGGAAGTGGGCATCGACCCCGACCAGGTCATCGCCGACGTCATGCCCGAGGACAAGGTCGACGTCGTCAAGAAGCTCCAGGCGGAGGGCCGCTCCGTCGCGATGGTCGGGGACGGTGTCAACGACGCCGCCGCCCTCGCCCAGGCCGACCTCGGACTCGCCATGGGCACCGGCACGGACGCGGCCATCGAGGCCGGCGACCTCACCCTCGTGGGCGGCGATCTGCGCACCGCCGCCGACGCCATCCGGCTCGCCCGCCGCACCCTCACCACGATCCGCGTCAACCTCTTCTGGGCCTTCGCCTACAACGTCGCCGCGCTCCCTCTCGCCGCCGCCGGGCTCCTCAACCCCATGATCGCCGGAGCCGCCATGGCCTTCTCCTCCGTCTTCGTCGTCGGCAACAGCCTCCGGCTCCGCACCTTCCGGGCCTCATAGACGAGCAGCCGTACCGAGCCGGGCCCCGGAACCCCCGTTCCGAGGCCCGGCTCTATCGTCGTCCCATGCCCGCACCTGATCTGCCCGCACCTGATCCGCGCAGCCGGTTCGCGACCACGCTTCTCGCACTCCGGGAGGAGGCGACGGGTCCCGACCCGTACGAGTACGCCGACCGCCTCCTCGCCCGCTGGGCCGAGCCCCAGCGCCGGTACCACACCACCGATCATCTGCTCGCCGTCCTGGACCATGTCGACACCCTCGCCGAGTTCGCCGACGACCCCGACGTCGTACGTCTCGCCGCCTGGTTCCACGACGCCGTCTATCTGCCCGACCGTTCCGAGAACGAGGAGCGGTCCGCCCGCCTCGCCGAGCGCGCCCTCCCCGAGGCCGGGCTGAGCGAGGAGCGTACGCGCGAGGTCGCCCGGCTCGTCCGGCTCACCACCACCCACGCCGCCGCGCCGGGCGACCGCAACGGCGCCGTCCTGTGCGATGCCGACCTCGCCATCCTGGCCTCGGGTCCCGAGGCGTACGCGGCCTACACGGCGGCGGTACGGGAGGAGTACGGCTTCGTCCCCGACGACGCCTTCCGTACCGGCCGGGCCGCCGTACTGGAGCAACTGCTCGCCCTGCCCGCGCTGTTCCGTACCCCCTACGGCGCGCGCGAGTGGGAGGCGCGCGCCCGCGCGAATCTGGCCGACGAGTTGCGCGACCTCACCCGTCTCACCAGCTGAGAGCCGGCGATCCGACGGAATGCGAGGGCTGATACGGGCGTTGTCAGCTGTCGTGCCCGACTCCGCCGATTCCTCACCGCCGAAGCGGCCGATACCCAAGCCGACACCGACAGCGACGCCGACACCGACACCGACACCCAAGCCGATACCTTCGATGGCGAAGCCGCTCCCGTCCCCCGGCCGGCCCGCGCCCCAGGATCCGTCCCCGTCCCCGTCCCGGTCCCGTATGCCCCTCGCCGTCTACATCCTCGGCCTGTCCGTCTTCGCCCTCGGTACGAGCGAGTTCATGCTCTCGGGCCTGCTGCCGCCCCTCGCCGACGACATGAACGTGTCCATTCCCACGGCCGGGCTCCTGATATCCGCCTTCGCGATCGGCATGGTCGTGGGCGCGCCGCTGCTCGCCGTCGCCACCCTGCGGCTCCCCCGCCGCACCACCCTCATCGCGCTGATCTCGGTCTTCGGCCTCGGCCAGGTCGCGGGCGCGCTCGCCCCGACGTACGAGATCCTCTTCGCCTCCCGCGTCGTCAGCGCGTTCGCCTGTGCCGGGTTCTGGGCGGTCGGCGCGGCCGTCGCCATCGCGATGGTGCCGCACAACGCGCGCGCACGCGCCATGGCGGTCATGATCGGCGGGCTCTCCATCGCGAACGTACTCGGCGTCCCGGCCGGCGCGTTCCTCGGCGAGCACCTCGGCTGGCGCTCGGCGTTCTGGGCGGTCGGCGCGGCCTCCGCGGTCGCGCTGGCCGGTGTCGTCACCCTCATCCCGCGTATCCCGCGGCCCGCCGAGAAACCCCGGCTGAAGCGGGAGCTGACCATCTACCGCGACCGTCAGGTCTGGCTCTCGATCACCGTCACCGCGCTCGCGGCGGGCGGTGTCTTCTGCGCCTTCTCGTATCTCGCCCCGCTGCTCACGGACGTGACCGGCCTCGACAGCGGCTGGGTGCCGACGGTGCTGGCGCTCTTCGGTCTCGGCGCGCTGGTCGGCACGGCGCTCGGCGGCCGGTACGCGGACGCCCATCTCTTCGGCGTCATGATCGGCGGCGTCACCGCGTCGACGGTCCTGCTCGCCCTGCTGGCGCTCACCGCCTCGGACCCGGTGGCCGTCATCACCCTGACCTTCCTGCTCGGCGTCTCGGCGTTCTTCACGGCCCCGGCGCTCAACGCCCGTATGTTCAATATCGCCGCCGCGGCCCCCACCCTCGCGGGCGCCACCACCACGGCCGCCTTCAACCTCGGCAACACCGGCGGCCCCTGGCTCGGCGGCACGGTCATCGACGCGGGCCTCGGCTTCGCCTCGACGGCCTGGGCGGGCGCGGCGATGACGGTCGTCGCGATCGGTCTCGCGGCGCTCTCACTGCGCTACCACCGCGCGACGGCGGGCAGCCGGGTGGTCGCGGGCTCGCTCCTGGCCTCGTCCGCCGAGTCGGCCAAGGCGGCCGAGGACGACGTCCGCAGTCCCCTGTCGTAGCCCTCTCGTAGCCCTGCCGGGGCCCCTGCTGTCTGATACGTAACCCTCCCCACACCCCCCTCGGCAATCTAGAGTTGAGGCACATGAGTTGAGGGGCCATCAGCTTCACGCGGGGGAGACCGGGATGTCGCAGCACGAGCCGGACGGGACCGAGGGACAGACACTGCCGTTCTGGGTCGACGTCGTGGAGGAGGAGGGCGAGGACGGCAACGCGATGGGCGGCCTCTTCCGGCACGACGGCGAGGCCGTCCTGCGCTCGGTTCCGCTGGGACCCCTCCGCAAGAATCTGGCTGATACGGTCGACGCGCTCCAGAAGGTCTTCGAGGAGGTCACCGAACGCGGCGGCGCGCTCCCGCTCGCCGAGGCCCAGCTCTCCTTCCAGGTCACCGCCACCGGCGGTATCCAGCTCATCGGCAGTGGCCAGGTACAGGGAACCCGCGGTCTGACGCTCACGTTCAAGCGCCCGTCGTAGGGGTTCCATGCCACGCCACAAGGCTCTCCTCATCGGAGCCAGCGAGTACGACGACGAGACGATCCGCTCACTGCCCTTCGTCCGTGACGACCTCCAGCGGCTGGAGGGCGCGCTGTCCGACCGGGGGTTCCGGCCGGTGGAGATCGCCGAGTCCCAGCGCGGCATCACCCCGAACGCCGTCAACCGCCACGTGCTGCGCTTCCTGCGCGAGGCAGGCCGTGGCGACACCCTGTTCATCATGCTCAGCGGCCATGGGGTGCACTTCGACGGCCGGGACTATCTCGTCCCGGAGGACGCCTACTACGAGAGCGAACCGTTCGCCGAGAGCTGCGTCGAGATCGGCTGGCAGAAGGAGTTGGAGGACTCCCCCGCCGGCCAGGTGGTCTTCCTCATCGACGCCTGCCGGGAAGGTTCGTCCCGCAGGACCAAGTCCCCGACCCGGATGCCCGGTTGGGAACGCCCCAAGATCGCCGCGACACTGCGCCGCAAGGTCGCGTACGTGTACGCGTGCTCCAAGGCCCAGTACGCGCTGTACGTGGACGAGTCCGAGGCCGTACTCCCCCAGCACGCCGACGCCGTCGTCACCCAGCCGAAGGACTCGTTCAGCCTCTTCTCCCGCGCGGTCGCGGACGTCGTGTCGAACGTCCCGCACACGCTGCACATGGGCGAGTTCCTGGACGAGGTGCAGCGCCGGGTGACCGCGCTGCACACGGCGTACGGCAAGACGCCCGCCGTCCAGCGGATCAGGGCCGAGACCGACATCCCCTGGCAGGAGTTCACGGTGCTGCCGGGCCCGGCCCGGGACGCCGCAGAACATCCCTGGGTTCGCGGCACCGCCGCCCACCCCGTATGGGAACGGACCGCGCCCGGCGCCGCCCGCGAAGCGCTCAAGGGCGTCTGCGCCACCCTCGCCGCCCGGCTCGCCGAGGGGTACGAGACGGCCGCGGCCACGCTGCGGGACGACCCGTGGCACGACGCGGAGCTGGCCAAGCGCGCCCAGGACCGGCTGGGCTTCCTCACCGGCCGGCTCGCGGCCGGTACGGAACTCTCCCCGACCGAAGCCGCGTTGACGGTCCTGCTGCCGCTGCTCGGGCAGGCGTTCTGGACGCATGAAGCGGCCCAGCGGGCGCCCGTCGTCACGGCGGGCCCGGCCGATCAGTCCACCCCCGAGCGCGACCGCTTCGGCAAGTTCGCCCAGGGCTTCCCCCGCCTCCAGCGCCGGCTGCGCACCCTGGAGCAGCGCGGTGTCTCGGACGGATCGGCCGAACGCATCCGCTGGTGGCTGTTCCACCGCTGGCTGGTCCGGCAGCCCGAGCTGTACGCGTCCCAGACCCTGAAGACACTGCTCGGCCCGCCGCCGGGCGGACCCGAGTGCCCGGAGTGGGTGACGGACGCCCTGTCAGGCGAGCGCTTCATGCGCTTCCTCCAGGAGCTGCGGGCGGCGCCGTTCGCCGTACCCCGTCGCGCCACCGGCCGCACAGGCGATTCGGACCGGTCGTACCGTACCGGGCAGGGCGACGGCGACTACGACGTCATCGCCGCCAGCACGAGAGACGAACACGAGGTGAGGGAATCCCTCGTCGCCTCCCTCGCCAAGGCCGCCCAGGCGTTCGCCGTGGACCCGGTGGATCTGCCGGAGATCCTGGTGGAGCACATCGGGATCTCCGACAGCGTGCACCTCGGCGATCTGCTGACGACGATCCGCGGCTCCGACTGGCGCACCTCGGGCCTCGGCCGCTCCCTGAACGCGGTCTGCCGTCACCCGGCCGTCCAGATCGCCCTGCGCGAGCACGCCCACCGCGTGGACGCGCTCCTGCGCGACATCAACCGGACATCGGCGCTCGCCCCGCTGCGCTCCCTGCCGCCGTACGCCGACGCTGACCGCGTCAGGCTCAGCGGCAACACCCCCACTCATCTGGCCGACGGCATCCGCTTCCAGCTCGCCGAGGACCGGGTGCAGGAACTGCTTATGGGCGAGGAGCTGTACGGCGAACGCGAGCTGGCGATCCGGGAGTTGTACCAGAACGCCCTGGACGCCGTCCGTTACCGGGACCGCCGTACGGAATACCTGCGCAGGACCGGCGAGATGCCCACGCGGTGGGACGGCCTCATCGAGTTCGTCCAGAAGGCCGACGCCCAGGGCCGCCCGTATCTGGAGTGCCGGGACAACGGCGTCGGCATGGGCATCGACGAGCTCCGCGACGTCTTCTCCCAGGGCGGCGCGCGCTTCGTCGACCTGCCGGAGTACATCGAGGAGCAGACGGCCTGGGCCGAGCTGGGCGAACCACGCATCGAGCTGCACCCCAACAGCCGCTTCGGGATCGGCGTGCTGAGCTACTTCATGCTGGCGGACGAGATCGAGGTGACGACGTGCCGCATGGGACGTGACGGCCGCCCCGGCAACAGGTACCAGGTGAAGATCGCGGGCCCGGGAAACCTGTTCCGCGTCGAGGACCTGGGGCCGGGTACGGCCTCCGGCACGACGGTGCGGCTCCTGCTGACGGACCACAAGGAGCGTGTCTCGTGCGTGGACACCCTCCAGAAGGTGCTGTGGCTCGCTCCGTACCGTACGAAGGCGGAGCACGGCTCGCGACGGCACGAATGGGAGCCGGGGCGGCTCTCGGTCAGCGGCCCCGAGCTCGCGTGGGCGGAGGACTCGGACATGTTCCTGCGTTCCGGCGCCTGTTTCCCGTCGCAGAACCCCGATGTGTGGTGGGTGGACGGAACGGGCCGCTTCCTGGCGGACGGTCTGCTCGCGTCCACCGGCTCCTTCGCCACGCCCGACAGCGGAGTACGGGAGCGCTATGGCGCCGTGGTCAATCTTCACGAACAGCACCAGCCGGAGCTGAGCGTCGACCGCAAGATGATCCGCGCCAACGACAAGGATCATGTCAACGCGGTGCTGAGCGAGGCACTGCCCAGCCTGTTCTCGACCGCGCTGCCGCTCCTGACGCCGGGCTGGCTGACCGAGGTCAGCCTCTCCTCCGTCCGTTTCGCGGACGAGGTCGCCGAACATGCCCGCAGGAGTGAGGTGCCCTGGCCCGTGGGGGACGCCGAACGGCCCTTCGACGCCGTGGGTTTCTTCCGCCCCGACCAGTTGCTGCTCCCGCTCGTCACCGGCCGGTACCCGGCGGCACGGGAATATCACGCGCCGTCCTATCTGCGTACGGTGCCCGCTCCCGTCCTGCGGTGGCGACTGCTCACGCTCTACCGGGCCGGTCTCGGCGATCCGCTGACCGACACCGCGCGGGTCTCGCCTCCGCTGCCGTGCGCCCTGCCGTCCGACCACCGGCTGCTCGCCGTCGACGGTCTGGCCGGCGCGCTCGACTGGACTCCTGGCTACAAGGCGTGGATCGCCGGGCCCCACCACTCCCTGCTGTATCTCAAGGCACCGTCCCGGCTCGTGCTGAACTCCGGCATCCTGAGCGCCTACGCGCTGAACACGTGGCGCGATCCCGGGCAGATGGTCACCCTCGACGAGATCTTCCTTCTGGTGGAGAGGACCGGACTCACCGTCGGCGCCGTCGCGGAGCGGCTGAGGGCCCTGGGGTACGAGGTCACCCCTCCGACGGGCCGCGAGCTGATCGGACGAGGCGATCTTGCCCTGGTACGTGCTCTGGGCTCCGTCACCAACGGCTGGCTGGAGCCGGGCAGCGAGCTGTCGGTGGCTCAGCTCTGCTTCAGCGCGGCCGTGGCCGAGACATCCACCCGGGCGGCGGCCGACCGGCTCGCGGAACTGCGTTTCACCGTCCCCTCCGAGTATCCGAACTCCGACGGCTGGACCGCTGAGGACCGCGAGGTGCTGCGGACACTGTGGGATCTGCACGCGGATCCCGTACCGCTCGACCGGGCACGGGACATCACCTACGCCCAGCTGATCAGTGTGGCGCGCGTCTCCGGCGTGACCACACAGTCGGTCGTGGACCTGCTGGCGGCCACGGGCTTCTCCCCGCCCGCGCAGCACACACCTGGGCAGGTGTTCGACGACGAGTGGGCGCTGCTCCACTACAACGGAGTCTCCCTCGCCGTGGACCGCGAGGTGCCCGTACCGCATGTAGTGGGGGTGGCCCATCGCACCGGGCAGACCCCCGACGAGGTCGCCGTGCGGCTGCGCGCGCTCGGCTTCGAGGTGCCCGAACTCCCCGCCGATGAAATGGCGTTGAGCAAACAGGACGTCAACTTCCTCTGCTCGAAGTACGACAGGAAATCGAGCACGGCCTGGCCCGAGCCGGATCGGCCCCTGGGGCTGCGCGCGATCGCGGAACGCGCCGAGCGCTCCACCCTCTCGATGGCGGACGCGGCGGCCAGACTGCGGAACCTCGGGTATCGATGCGCGCCGGATCCGGCACTGCTCGACCGCTTCCAGGAACACGACCTCGAAGCTCTCCAGTGGTGCCTGCCCGCCGAGGACGAGCCGACGGCGATCTCTCCCACCTGGCTCTACGCGGTGGCCGAGCACCTGGAACGCCCGCCGGAAGATGTCGCGCGGTCGCTCACGGACTTCGGTTACGACGTCGCCGAACTCCCCGACAGCTGGCTCCAGGAACGGAAAGCGGAAGCGGACCTGATCGACACCCTCTCGCGCGGAGAGGAACCAATCGTCGACATCGACTACAAGGTCGAGATCTCGCTTCCCACCCTCGCCACCGTGGCCATGCGCCTGAGGCTGCCCTTCCGTACCGTCGCCCTCAAGGCCACCGCGCTCGGCATGCGCCACGAGGCCGAGACCTGGTTCCCCACCGGCGAAGCCGCCGGCTGATCCCAGCTGTCACAGATCATCGACGGCACGAACCGACTCCGCCGGACGCCCCTTCGGCCGTCGCAGCCCCGCCTCCGTGATCCTGCGTACGAGTTCCTTGGAGCCGATCTCCACCGCGCCCGCCCGCACGGCGTCCTCGTAGCGCTCCGACGGTATGTCGTAGTGGTCGCGTTCGAAGGCGCGCGCCGGGCAGCCCATGGACGCGGCGAAGGCGTGCAGCTCGCCGAACGAGACGTCGCTGACCAGATGCGACCACATACGGCCGTGCCCCGGCCAGGTCGGCGGATCGATATAGACCGTCATGAGCCGGTGTTCTCTCCCTCGGAGCCCCTGGAGTCCCGGGAGCCCGGGGAGCCCTTGGAGCCCTTGGAGCCCCGCGCGCCCAGCGAGCCCACCGCCGCGACCACCACCCCCGCCTTCCCGCACACCCAGTGCGGATCGGGCCCCAGCTCCGGTTCCACCTCCAGCGCGTGCGGCCCATCCGGCGGATCCTCGGCGCAGACCGGGCACAGCGGCCACCGCCCGTACCGTTCCAACAACGCGTCCTGTACGTCCTGCGCCACCAGTCCGGCCACGTACGCCGCGCCCTCCGGCCACTGTTCGACCCACCAGCGCCGGTGCGACACCGACTCCTCCACCAGCGACACCACCTCGGCCCGCGCGACATCGCCGGCCGCCAGATCGGCCAGCACCAGGGCGCGGGCGGTGTGCAGTGCCTGCTCAAGGTCGTCCATTCAGCCATTGTCAGGGACGACGAGGGGTTGACGAGGACGGAAATCCGAAAATATCTTTCATAAGTGACCCAAGACGTGAAGGAAAGTTTCAGCGGTGGCGCCCCACCCGCCCCCGCAGCCCTGGCCGCCAAGGTACGGACCCTCGCGCCGACCATGACCCGCTCCATGCAGCTCGTCGCCGAAGCCGTCGCCGGTGACCCCGCCGGTTGCGCCGCGCTCACCGTCACCGGTCTCGCCGAGCTGACCGGTACGAGCGAGGCCACCGTGGTCCGTACCGCCCGCCTTCTCGGCTACCCCGGCTACCGCGATCTGCGTCTCGCGCTCGCCGGTCTCGCCGCCCAGCAGCAGTCCGGCCGCGCCCCCGCCGTCACGGCCGACATAGCCGTCGACGACCCCATCGCCGACGTCGTCGCCAAGCTCGCCTACGACGAACAGCAGACGCTCGCCGACACCGCCGCCGGACTCGACACCGTCCAGCTCGCCGCCGTCGTCGCCGCGGCGGCCGCCGCCCGCCGGATCGACATCTACGGCGTCGGCGCCTCCTGCCTCGTCGGCATGGACCTCGCCCAGAAGCTGCTGCGCATCGGCCTGATCGCGCACGCGCACTCCGACCCGCACCTCGCCGTCACCAACGCCGTACAGCTCCGCTCGGGCGACGTCGCCATCGCGATCACCCACTCCGGCTCCACCGGCGATGTCATCGAACCGCTCCGCGTCGCCTTCGACCGGGGCGCGACGACGGTCGCGATCACCGGCCGCCCGGACGCCCCGGTGTCCCAGTACGCCGATCACGTGCTGACCACCTCCACCGCCCGCGAGAGCGAGCTGCGCCCGGCCGCCATGTCGAGCCGTACGAGCCAGCTCCTCGTCGTCGACTGCCTGTTCATCGGCGTGGCGCAGCGTACGTACGAGACGGCGGCGCCCGCGCTCTCCGCCTCGTACGAGGCCCTCGCGCACCGCCACAGCCCGCGCCACACCCGCTGACCGATTCGGCCAGGGGCGCCCGAACCCGACACCCGGCGACGAACACCCAGCACGCAGCACGCAGCACCCGACCTGACCCGACACCAGACACCCGACACCGGACACCGGACACCGGACACCCAACGCCCGGCACCCGCCCCCCGTACCGCTCACTCAGACGAAAGAGCCACTTCTTCATGACCTCTCCGTACGGCGACCTCCGCGCGCAGCTCGACACCCTCACCACCGAGGCGTTCCGCCCCGAGCTCGCCGAGATCGACCAGCTGCCCACCCTTGAGATCGCCCGCATCATGAACGGCGAGGACAGCACGGTCCCCGCCGCCGTCGCCGCCCAGCTCCCCCGGATCGCCGCCGCCATCGACGCCACCGCCGAGCGCGCGGCTCGCGGCGGCCGGCTGATCTACGCGGGCGCCGGTACGGCGGGCCGGCTCGGCGTGCTGGACGCCAGCGAGTGCCCGCCCACCTTCAACACCGACCCCGAAGAGGTCGTCGGTCTGATCGCGGGCGGTCCCGGCGCGATGGTCACGTCCGTCGAAGGGGCCGAGGACTCCAAGGAGCTGGCCGCGACCGATCTGACCGCCATGAAGCTGTGCGCGCAGGACACGGTCGTCGGCATCTCCGCCTCCGGCCGTACCCCGTACGCGATCGGCGCCGTCGAGCACGCCCGGAGCCTCGGCGCGCTCACCATCGGGCTCTCCTGCAACGCGCACAGCGCGCTGGCCGAGGCCGCCGAGCACGGCATCGAGATCGTCGTCGGCCCCGAACTGCTCACCGGCTCGACCCGACTCAAGGCCGGCACGGCACAGAAGCTCGTCCTCAACATGCTCTCGACGATCACCATGATCCGGCGTGGCAAGACCTACGGAAACCTCATGGTCGACGTCCGCGCCTCCAACGAGAAGCTGCGGGCCCGCTCCCGGCGGATCGTCTCGCTGGCCACGGGCGCCTCGGACGACGAGATCGAGGCCGCGCTCGCCGCCACCGACGGCGAGGTGAAGAACGCCATCCTCACCATCCTCGGCGCGGTCGACGGACCCACCGCCGCCGCGCTCCTCACCGACTCCGACGGCCACTTGCGCGCCGCGCTGAAGGCCACCCGCACCAGCTGATAAACCACGCACCATGGCACCAGCAGATACGCCCGAACCATCCGGAACCGATAGAAACCGCACCACGGCCGAGGCGATCCTCCCGCTCGTCGGAGGCGCCGCGAACATCGCGTCCGTCGCCCACTGCATGACCCGGCTCCGCCTCGGCCTGCACGACCGTTCCCTCGTCCAGGACGAAGCGCTCAGGGCGCTCCCCGCCGTGCTGGGCGTGGTCGAGGACGAGACGTATCAGATCGTCCTGGGTCCGGGGACGGTGGCGCGGGTGACGTCCGAGTTCGAGCGCCTGGTGGGCGCGGAACGGGTGGCGGCGGAGCGCGCACCTCAGGCGGCGGCCGCCCTCACCTCGGCCGCCCTCACCGCGGCCGGACTGGCCGAGCGGGGAGCGGCCGTCAAGGCGGCGCGCAAGGCCAGGAACGCCACCCCGTTCAAGCTTTTCCTGCGCCGCGTCGCCAATATCTTCGTCCCCCTGATCCCCGCCCTCATCGGCTGCGGCATCATCGCGGGCCTGGGCGGTCTCCTCACCAACCTTCACTGGCTCCCCGGGCTCGTCCCCGCCCTCACCGCCCTCGCCTCGGGCTTCATGTCGCTGATCGCGGTCTTCGTCGGCTACCGCACGGCGAAGGAGTTCGGCGGTACGCCCATCCTGGGCGGCGCGGTGGCCGCGATCATCGTCTTCCCGGGCGTCGCCGATGTCGACGCGTTCGGCCGGCAGCTCGCCCCGGGCCAGGGCGGTGTGCTCGGCGCGCTGGGCGCGGCGATGCTCGCGGTGTACGTCGAGAAGTGGTGCGGGCGGCGGGTCCCGGCGGCGCTGGACGTTCTCGTGACCCCGACCCTGACCGTTCTCGGCGCCGGTCTGGTCACGCTGTACGGCCTGATGTACGTCGCGGGCGAGGTCTCCACGGCCATCGGCGACTTCGCGGACTGGCTGCTGGCGAACGGCGGCGCGGGCGCCGGCTTCGTCCTCGGCGGCCTCTTCCTCCCCCTGGTCATGCTGGGGTTGCACCAGGCCCTGATCCCGATCCACACCACCCTGATCGAGCAGCAGGGCCACACCGTCCTCCTCCCCGTCCTCGCCATGGCGGGCGCGGGCCAGGTCGGCGCGGCGGTGGCCGTCTACGTACGCCTCTCCCGCAACGGCTCGATCCGTCGCACCATCAGGTCCGCCCTCCCGGCCGGCTTCCTTGGCGTCGGCGAACCACTCATCTACGGCGTCTCCCTCCCCCTCGGCCGCCCCTTCATCACGGCCTGCGTCGGCGGCGCGTTCGGCGGCGGCTTGGTGGGCCTCTTCGGCCAGCTCGGCACGACAGTCGGTTCGACGGCGATCGGCCCGTCCGGCTGGGCGCTGTTCCCGCTGCTCTCCGGCGACAAGGGCCTGGGCGAGCTGGCCGTGGTGTACGGGGTCGGGCTGCTGACCGGCTACGCGGTGGGCTTCGCCGCCACATACTTCTTCGGCTTCACGAAGACGATGCTGACGGAACTCAACGCGCGAACAGCGCCGTCAGCCGTGCCGGAAGGCGGCCCGGTAGACGTGCGGACTCGTACCGACGACTCGCTTGAACCGGTCGCGGAACGCGGTAGGTGACCCGAACCCCACCTGGGTCGCGATGCGGTCGACCGGATGCGTGGTCGCCTCCAGCAGATACTGGGCCTGCCGGATACGGGCCCGGTGCAGCCACTGCAACGGCGTCGTCCCGGTCTGCTCCCGGAACCGCCGGTTCAGCGTCCGCGTGCTGGTCGCCGCCCGCGCGGCGATGTCCTTGAGGGTCAGCTCACGGCCGGCGTTCTCCTCCATCCACCGCAAAAGCGGCTCCATCGTGGCCCCGGCGGGCACCGGAGGCTGGTCCTGGACGATGAACTGCGCCTGGCCGCCCTCCCGTTCCAGCGGCATGACCGACAGCCGGGCCGCGTCGGCGGCGACGGCCGACCCGTAGTCCTTACGGATCATGTGCAGACACAGATCGAGCGCGGCGGCGGCCCCGGCCGAGGTGAGGATCCGGCCGTTGTCCACGTACAGCACCTCGGCGTCGACGGTCACGGCGGGATGGCGCGCGGCCAGCAGCGGGGCGGCCACCCAGTGGGTGGTGGCGCTCAGCCCGTCGAGCAGCCCGGTCGCGGCGAGGATGAAGGCACCGCTGCACACGGAGGCGATACGGGTGCCGCGCGCGGCGGCGGCCCGCAGGGCGTCGAGTACGTCCCGCGGCACCGGCGCGGCCGGGTCGTCCGTACCGGGCAGGACGATCGTGTCGGCCTCGGCGAGCGCGTCGAGCCCGTACGGCGCCCGCAGCGCGAACGGCCCGGCGTCGATCTCGGCCCCGGCCGAGACCGCGCAGACCACGACCCGGTAGGCGGCCCGGCCGTCGGGCAGCCGGGTACGGGAGAAGACCTCGATCGGTGAGGACAGGTCGAAGGGGATGACCCGGTCGAGCGCGAGGATGGCCACGGTGTGCATGCCCCACAGGCTAAGCACCCCGCGTGACCGCTTCGTCGGCGGTGGCGAGAATCCGTGGGGACCTGGCAATAGCGCCACTACTACGGGCGTGAGCAGCGCCTTAGCGTCGACGTGCACAGCCTCCTCCCGCCGAAGCCGTGCTCACCCCCCTCCCGCCGAAGCCGAAAGAGCGATCCACGCCGTGACGAAGTTCCTGCTCGCCGTACATGTCCTCGCCGCGATCGTCGCGATCGGCCCGGTCACCGTCGCCGCCAGCATGTTCCCCCCGTACGCGAGACGGGCGATGGCAGCGCCCGAGGACCCCCGGGCGCTGTCGTCGGTACAACTGCTGCACCGCATCTGCCGTGTCTACGCGACGATCGGCCTCGCGGTGCCGGTCTTCGGCTTCGCCACGGGGAGCGCGATGGGCGTGCTGGGCGACACGTGGCTGATCGTCTCGATCGTCCTGACCGGGCTCGCGGCCGTCACGCTCATGGTGCTGGTGCTGCCGCGCCAGGAGGCGATAGTGACGGACCTCGAAGAGACGACGGGGACATCAACGACCAAGCTGACCGCGCGCCTGGGGATGCACACGGGAATCTTCAACCTCCTGTGGGCGACGGTCACGGTCCTGATGATCATCCGCCCCGGCTCCACGACGGGTGCGTGAACGCCCAGCACGCCCAGCACGCCCAGCGCGCCCAGCACGCCCCACACGCCGTTCAGCCCACCGCCGCCGTACGCAGGAACCGCACCAGGTCATCCACGCTGTACCCGAGCAGCGGCCCGCGCTCGGCGGCCATCAGCAGCAACTGCCCCACCACCTCCGCGCCCCGGCCGTCGGTCCCGTCGGAGGCCCACTCCCAGAGCCCCTCGATCCCGAGGTCGGTCATGAGCAGTCCGTGCTCGGCCCTGATCTCCGCGCACAGCGGCCCCACGGCGTCGAGCAGGGTCGCACCCCGGCGCGCGCAGCGCAGACTGAAGTACGCCTCGAATCGCACCACCGTGCATCCCTCCGGTGGCCGGGCCTTGAGCCCGTCGTAACGGGGGTCGTCGAAGTCCGGGGAACTGTCGGCCGAGCAGTGCACGAGGCTGAACCGGTGCGTGACGGCGTCTCTTGTGTCCTGGGTGCGAAGCAACGCAACTCTCCACTGTGTGTGACTGATTGGGCTACACAGAGTGGCCGACAGTCGCTAGCGTGACCAGAGGAAGCAGCACAACACCGACATCTGTCTCACCGGGAGCACCTGTGCCTGGACCCAAGCCACTCGACCCGTCGTCCTCACCCCGCGCCATGCTCGGCGCCGAGCTCCGACATCAGCGCGACGAAGCGGACATGTCCCAGGAGGAGCTGGGCAGGCCGATCTTCGTCAGCGGATCGCTCATCGGCCAGATCGAGGCGGGTACGCGACGAATGCAGCCGGAATACGCGATTCACTTCGATGAGGTGTTCAAGACGGACGGCTTCTTTCTGCGGAATTGCGAAGCGTTGCGGAAGTCGAAATACCCGGATCACTTCGCGGAGGCGGCGGAGGCCGAGGCGATCGCGACGATGATCAAGGAGTACGCGCCGCAGCTGATCCCGGGCTTGTTGCAGACGGAGGCGTATGCGCGGGCGGTGTTCCGCAGGTACCACCCGACGGCGCCGGAGGAGGCCATCGACGAACTGGTGGCAGCGCGACTGGATCGCGCCAAGCTGCTGAAGGATCCAACAAAGCCCGTTGTGTGGACGGTGCTTGACGAGGCGATTCTGCGCCGACCGGTGGGCGGACCTGCGGTGATGGCGGAGGCGCTACGTCATGTCGCGGCCCTGATCCGAAGGCACAGGATCATCGTGCAGGTACTGCCGTTCAGCGCAGGAGCACACGCAGCGCTTGAGGGAGCCCTACAGCTGATGTCCTTCGAGGACGCACCCCCACTCGCTTATCTCCAGAGCACGGGATCGGGTCAATTGCTGGACGATCCGGCAACTGTGGCCCGGCACGAACTGACCTACGATCTGGTGGGGGCCAGCGCACTCTCACCGGAAAAATCCTTGGCCCTGATTGAATCAGTGGCGGAGGATTATGAACATGAAGAGCAGCAGCCATGAGTACGACCTGAGCGGCGTGTCCTGGCACAAGTCCAGCTACAGCGGAGGCAGTGGCGGCAGCTGCCTCGAAGTGGGCACCTGGCAGAAGTCGACGTACAGCGACGGCAGCGGCGGCGACTGCCTGGAGGTGGGCACCTCCTGGCGGAAGTCGACCCACAGCGGAGGCAGCGGCGGCAACTGCCTCGAAGTAGGCACCGTCTGGCACAAGTCGACCCACAGCGGAGGCAGCGGCGGCGACTGCGTGGAGGTGGGCACCGTCTGGCACAAGTCGACCCACAGTGGCGGGGACGGCGGCAACTGCCTCGAAGTAGGCAGTGTCTGGCGCAAGTCCACCCACAGCGACGGCAGCGGCGGAAGCTGCGTCGAAGTGGCCGACGGCCACCCCGACATCGTCCCCGTCCGCGACTCCAAGAACCCCGACGGTCCGGCGCTCGTCTTCCGGACCTCGGCGTGGTCGGCCTTCGTCGCCGACGTCAAGCTCGGTTGACCCATCCGGCGGTCCGGCAGCGGAGGGACGTCAGCGCCCTCCGCCAGGTCCGGGCGTCGGCTGGTCGTGGACACCGTCGCCTCGTTCGGCCGACAGCGGTCGCTGGAGGCCATCAGTCGCGATGTCATGACAATGCGACCGGGGAGATCGTGTGCGGGAGCGCCACCGGCACAGATCGCCGCCGACCTGGCGCACCCGGCTTGCGATACGGAGCGGCATCGCCACAAGTGGAACAGGAGGGGTCAAAATGCTGCAAAAGCGATTGAACTGAACGGAGTGGGTGATGGCGCGTCCCTGGCTGAACGTGCTGGCACAGGTAGTGCCCGTTCCACTCGGGTTACTGCTCAGCGGTGCTCTGGTCTGGGGGGCCACCAACGCCGACTGGAGCGGTACCAGC
The DNA here is from genome assembly GCF_040303865.1 of Streptomyces sp. NPDC094034. Classification (NCBI taxonomy): domain Bacteria; kingdom Bacillati; phylum Actinomycetota; class Actinomycetes; order Kitasatosporales; family Streptomycetaceae; genus Streptomyces; species Streptomyces sp. NPDC094034. Next base: position 373,205 of record NZ_JBEOUD010000002.1, read on the forward strand.
AGCAACAGCGGCAACACCTGGACCTCCAGCTCGCTGGGGCTCGCCAATGACAGCAAGGTGCCCATGTTCAGCATCGACGACATGCGCCCCGGCGACACAGGATCCAACTGCATCGAGATCAAGTCGAACGCCGACTTCCCCACCGCGCTCAAGCTGTACAGCAGCTCGGAGAACTGGCCCAGCAACTTCCAATCCTTCGTCGACCTCAAGATCGAGGTGGGCAGCGGTGGCACGTTCGGGAACTGCCGTGGCTTCACTCCGCACAGGACCGCGTTCGACGGCACCCTGGACACGTTCGTCGCCCTGTACAACGACTTCCGCACCGGCTTGGGTCCCTGGATCCTGCCCGGTAAGCCGCCCAACGCGTTGAGCTTCCGCTTCGCGTGGAAGTTCAGCCCGAGCGCGTCCAACGGCGCGCAGAGCACGAGCACCAACGAGGTTATTTTCACCTGGGAAGCGCGGGAACGGACGTGACCCTCCCGGGTGATCTGGCCGCCCGCCCGCTCCATCACCCCCCGGCCGACGACGCCCCGCACCCGGTCCGCGTGGTCACCTCGGTCATCTCACGTACCGTGCTCGGCTCGATGGTCGGGCTGCTGGTGTGGGCGCATTTTCCCGTGCTGGCGCTGGGCTGGACAGCGGGCGTGGTCCAGTCCGGGTCCATGCGTCCCGCCCTTGTGCCGGGCGACGTCGTTCTCTACCAGCCACCGCGCGACCGCGTTCCGGCGGTGGGCCAGATCGTGCTGACCCAGGACCCCACCCGGCCCAACCGTCTGCTCACCCACCGGGTCCACCAGGTGCGTCCCAACAACGACCTGATCACCAAAGGTGACGCCAACTCCGCACCGGACTCCACACCGGTCCGGCCCGCGGCACTCAAGGGCGTGGCACGACTGCGCGTGCCCTGGATCGGCCTGCCGGTCCAGCTCTGGCGCGCCAAGCAGCATGTGCCCGCGACGGCCATGCTGCTCGGACTCGCCGTGCTGCTCGCGCTCGCCGCTCTGCCCCTGCACAGCCGTCGGCGCTCCGGCGACGGAGGATTGTCAGACCCCTCCATTAGATTTCGCGCATGACTGAATTCGTACTCGTAGCAGGCACGTGGCTCGGCTCGTGGGCGTGGGACGAGGTGGTGCCGGAGCTGCGCGCGGCAGGCCATGGCGCCCACGCCGTGACGCTGTCCGGCCTGGCGGAGAAGCAGGGCGTACCGGCCGGGCAGCGGCGGCACGTGCAGGACATCGTGGACGCCGTCGAGCACAACGACCTGCGGGACGTCGTCCTGGTGGGCCACAGCTATGCGGGGATACCGACCGGGCAGGCCGCCGAGCTGATCGGGGACCGGCTGGCGCGTGTGATCTTCGTCGACTCCAGCGTTCCGGCGGAGGGCGAGTCGTTCCTCTCCGGCTGGCCGGACGGCCGGGCGATGGTGGAGGGCGCGATCGCCGAGACCGGCGGTTTCTGGCCCCCGCCGGCGGCTCCCGAGTACGCCGGCCAGGGCCTGACGGACGAGCAGATCAACCGGATCGTGACCGGCTCGCCCCACCCGGGCGCCTCGCTGACCGAGCCCGCCACGCTGTCCCGCCCGCTCGGCGAGCTTCCGGCGACGTACATCAAGTGCCTGCTCGACGGCGCCGAGCCGAACCCGGACGTGGCCGCGCTGCTGACCAGTGACCGCTGGCGGCTGGTCGAGATGGACACCGGCCACTGGCCGATGTTCTCCCAGCCCCGTGAACTGGCCCGCGTCCTGCTCGCGGAGGCCGCCAAGACGAGCTGATACGCGCTGGCGACTCATCGCCATCGCCTTGTTCCGCACCCGGCGCGACCTCCACGCTGACAGAACACTCCGAACCAGTGGATCAGTGGAGGTTTCCCCATGGTGCGGAAAACCCTTGTCCTGTCGGCCGCGGTGACCACGCTCCTCGCCGGCACGTCCTTCGCTCCCGCCCACGCGGACGCGGCCGAGCCCGGCGTGATCATCACCGATGGCGACCGCGTCCATGTCTCCAGCACCCCGCCTCCCACCGCGTCCGCCCACGGGTGGTGGAAGAAGGTCAGCGGGCCCGGTGACAAGGCGCGCGTCACCATTGATTTACAGGTGAAGAACGCTGACGGTTCCTGGCGCACGGTGGCGACCGGCTCCAAGGTCGTGAAGCCGGGTGGCGGCAGCGCACGCCGGGCCAACGCGCGCAAACAGTGCGTCAACGTCAATCGGACCATCAGTTGGCGAAGCGTCATCGATGTGGACATCATCGGTGTCATCGACTCACCCGAGAAGGCCGTCACGGCGCCCCAGTCGTTGCGGTGCGCCGTCTAGAAGGGAAGCTCCTTGACCGACGACGCGGACGACCTGGCGCCGACCATGATCATGGGCGTTCATGGCGTCCTCGACCTTGAGCCATGGATCCGCCGGGCCCATGAGGACGACAGCCTCGAAGAGGACATGTACAGCCTCGTCGTGAAGCGGACGGTCGCCTATGGGCTGAGTTCCTTCCACGCGGGCGGGCCGGAGGGCGAGCGCTGGGGGCACAACGACGCGGGCGGCGACTGGACCCAGGACGGAAAGGTCCACCAACTGGCCTGGCTCCAGGTCGCGGTCAGCGAGGACCTGCCCGGGCAGCGGATTCCGGTCCAGCCCGCGGCGACGGTCCTCCGCGATGTGCTGACCCGTCTGGGCCGCTTCCGCCTCACGGGGCTGCACACCCTGGCGCCCCTCCATCTGGCCCCCGACGGCCGCGCCGATCTCGTGGACGCGGCGGCCTGGTTCGCCCTCGCGGACCCGGGCCCCGCCGCGCCGGTCGACCTCACCGTGTCCGTATGGGCCCCCGAGAGTGCCGGTCCGCTCGGCGAGCGCGCGTCCGACCTCCTCGCCGCGGCCCAGGAACGTACGTACGAGGCGATGACGATCCGGCCCGCCCCGACCGAGGCGACCACGACCACCGCGCGGGACGGTCTGGACCTTCCCCTCGCGGGTGAGGTCCAGACGGAGGGAATGCGCCCCGGCCCGGCGTTCCATTGCCGCGTCCGTGAATGGTCACTCGATGTGGCCGCGTGGACAACGGAGATCTTCGTGGACGCCCTGAGGTCCACGGGAGCGAGGGCCCCGGCACTGATCACGGTGTCGGCCGGGGGAGCGCACTGAACGACGAGGACCCACTCGGCCGACCACGCGGTAGCCGAAATCGCCGCCGTCGGCAGAGCCCCCGAGCGTGCCCGGGGCCCCCGAGCGTGCCGGGGCGCGAAGCCGGTGAAGCCGGTGGCCGTGACACGGGTCGGCCGGTGACCATGATTCCCCCTCCTCCCGTCCTCCGCCCGCGCAAGTCCCTGCAAGTTCGTTCCTGCGCCCAGGAGTTGAGTGCAAGACTTCGGAGGGCGATCATCAGCCGCGACACCGGAGGTCAAGCATGGCTCTACACCTGCTCGGCAAGGACCCGGACTCCCCTGACGGCAAATCCCCGACCGTGTACTACGACGACACCACCGACAGCTACTTGGTCCAGGGCTGGAAGGTGCTTGACGAGCAGAGGCTGTCGAAGCTGGACCTGCCGGATCACGAGACGGTCGTTGAGATCCCCAAGCGCATGTTGCAGTTCTTCCCGGAGGTGAACGGTGGCGGCGGAGCCGGCGTTTGACGATCTCTTCCGGTTGGCCAAGCGATCAGCCGTGCACCTTGAGATGCGAGACGGGTACATGCGCTCCGACCCGAGCTTCGTCGCCTGGCGACTCGGCAAGCGCGACGATCCCGCCGATTCGGACCCTGAGCAGCGCCCTTGGCTCGCGCTGATGCGGGAGACCATCGGCCGGGGCGTGGAGGTGCGCAGAGCTCGTATCGTCTCGACCCCCGTGACTGACTACATCCACTTCGAGCACCATCTGACCGCCGGGAACGTCGCGGTCGGCGAACATGTCCGCTGGCTGCCCCGCAGACGGGCCTCGGATCTCCTGCTGCCCGGAAACGACTTCTGGCTTTTCGACGACAGCCTGGTGGTCTTCCTTCACTTCGCGGGAGACGGCGAGGCGTCCCCTGAGGGCGACGAGGAACGGACGAGCGATCCCGCGATTGCGCGGCTCTGCTCCACAGCCTTTCGAGCCGTGTGGGAACGGGCCATCCCCCACGAGGAGTACAGGCTGTCCTGACCATGAGTGAAGCAGGCTGATCGGCCCGTGGCCCTGTCGCCGCCGTCGTCCAGCGTTCATCAAGCCAAAGAGGCCCTCGGTCTGCGTCTGCGCGAGATCCGCAAGGACTCCGGCATGACCGCACGTGCGCTGGCCGCGGCGGCCGGCTGGCACGAATCCAAGACGTCACGGATCGAGAACGGGAAGACTGCCCCTTCCGACTCCGACATCCGGCTCTGGACACGTATCTGCCACGCGGAAGAGCAGACCGTGGACCTCATCGCCACGGCTCGCGGCATCGCAAGTATGTACGTCGAGTGGAGACGTCTGGAACGTGCTGGGCTGCGCCGGGTGCAGGAGTCCGTGCTGCCACTCTTCACGAGGACTCGACGGTTCCGTGTCTATCAGTCCTGGGTCGTGCCCGGACTCCTCCAGACCGCCGATTACACCCGTGCGGTCCTGAACACCGTCACGTCTCTGCGTGATGTGCCGGACGACGACGTGGAGGAGGCGGTCGCCGTACGAATGTCACGCCGCCGCGTCCTTCACACCGGCCATCAGCGTTTCGCCTTCCTCATCGAGGAATGGGTCCTACGAACGCTCATCGGCGACTCCCGCATCATGGCCGGGCAACTCGGCCACCTCATCACTGTGGCATCGCTGCCTTCCGTCAGCATCGGTGTCATCCCCATGGGCGTCGCGCGTGGGAACGCGTGGCCCACCGAGTCGTTCACCGCCTTCGACGATGGACAAGTCGCCGTCGAGCTGGTGTCGGCGAGCCTCACAGTGACCCAGCCCAGCGAGCTCGCCGCGTACACGCGAACGTTCACGGAGTTGTCCCGTATCGCGGTCTACGGACCGTCGGCACACGCACTGATCACCAAGGCGATCAACTCCTTCGGGTGAAGGAGTGCAAGTCCGCAGAAGTTCATTGAGGCATGGCTCTCGGCAGTCCGATGCTCTTCACGACGTCGTCGGCAGCCTTCGCGCACCCGAGCGCACACCGCGACGCACAACGTTGGAGGAATCATGAACACCGACCTCTACGCGCTGTCCACACGGGGGGCCACGTTCACGCCGATGTGCGGCGGGAACGGCGGCGATGCCGACAACGACGAGTCCTGTCTGACCCTCGCCGAGATCCCAGGGGCGCTGGACGCGTATGCCCTCGGCGACACGAAGAACGCGGACGTGGAGGGGGCCATCCGCATGAGCGGCGAGGAATTGGACACGTTCGCTGTCCAATGGGCCCGCCTTCGAGGCCTGGTCCTCTAGGGCCGTGCACTGGCACGGCTACAGATGGTCGGGAAGCCGTGAGGACATGCGGCACGAGAGCGTACGACGCCCGGACCACAAGGATTTCCCTGAGTCGAAACTCCCCCCGATGATGACCGGCTGGTGGATTCTGCGCCGCGAACAGACCAAACGGGCCTGGACGTGGACCGACTACATCCCGGCCGTGGAATGGCTGAGCGCCGCTTATGACGACAGCCCGCCCCCGCCCGGCACGGACGTCGGTGTGACCACCAAGGCCGAATACGCGGCGGACGCTCTCGCTGCGGGCGTGGACGTGGCGTGGGGCCACTACACCGGGAGAACCACGTTCGCGCACATCGCCGTCGTCTGCTGTCCCAACCGGCACTGGCCCGCGATCCCGTGTCCCCTCGGCCTGGAGAAGTGACCCATGTCCTTGTCTCTCCTGATGCCTCAAGGTGATGTCCGCCCGAACGAGCCGCTCCTGGTGCACCGAGGTCGCACCGCGGTGCACGAATCCTTCAGCATGCCGCTGCTGGACGACTACATCGAAACCGAGTGCCTGCCCGCCGCTCATGTCCTGCTACTGCGAGACGGCCGAGTCCTGGAGCGCGACCACTACGTCCGGGAAGAGCGGCTCATCGCCGGCAAGGTGCGCCACTTCCTCGACCAGGGGTACACCCTGTCCCTGCGCAATCTCCAAGATCTACTGCCGTTTTTCAACCGAATGTGCCGGACGATCCAACGCGAGACCGGCTACCCGTGTCATGCCACCGGGTATCTCACGCCTCCAGGAGCCCGCGGTCTGGGCTGTCACTGGGATCCGTACACGGTCGTCGTCGCACAAATATCCGGTACGAAGTTCTGGCCCCTGTACCGGCCGGTCGTGCATGCCCCCGTGCGCGAACATCTGTCGTTCCCGAGGACCACAACCAGCAGAGCCCTGCGAGAACGCCTCGCGGGACAACCCCCGGACCACAGCATCAGGCTGGCTCCTGGCGATACGTTGTGGGTACCACGGGGGTGGATCCACCAGCCCCGCACGGTGGGTCATGCCCCGAGCTTGCATGTCACTTTCGCATTGCGCGAACTGACCCGCTCCTGGCTCGCCCATCAACTCGTCGACCATCTCGTGACCGAGGACTTCATGCGTGAAGCCCTGCACGAGGCGGACCTGACCAGCGATCTGGTGTCGGAGGTCGTGCGGACGCGTGAGTTGCTGTGCCACGCGCTGGCATCGCTCGACCTACGAAAGGCAGAGCAGGAGATCCGGCGGTCGGCGACGAAACGCCCGCTGACGACCTGATCTCCCGCCCGCACGCCTCATCCGCACCGCGAGCGCCCGGGGCTCAAGCCTCGGGATCCGAGCCCTTTTTCCAAGGATGGGGTGGCGGGTCTTTACCCACCCACCCTCCCTGCCTGGGGAGTTGACTTTTCGTGACCGATTTGCCACGCAGGGTCGCGACGCTTTAGCGTGCCCATAGAGCACAAAACGGGCCCCCGCCGATGCTAACGACATCTGGCGAGGGCCTGACCAACCAGATCGACACCCAAAGAAAAGCGATCCGATGGCTGAGAGTCAGCTTAGTGCCGCCGCGCCCGAGACGCACGCGGCCTCACCCGCTTCACCCACTTCTCCCCCGATGGCGTCCCCCGGGTACGGCAAACGTTCGACACCCGGTCAACAGGCCCGCGGCGCCGACACCTTCGCGCAGCTGCCGCCGCGCGAGGCCGCCGTCGCCGCGTTCATCGACCGGCTGCCCGAGGGCACGGACATCTCGGTGAAGGCCCTCGCCAAGGTGCTCCCGTACGGGCAGTGCGCCCTGCGTACCGCGCTTCGCCGACTCCAGGTGGCCGGGCATCTGCGACGCGGCAAGGAACACCTCGCCGGTCCTGACGGCATGCGCTGGGTGACGCGTACGTGGTTCTCCCGTACCGCGCGGGACAACGAGTGGTGGGCCGCGTTCGTCTCCGGCGACCTGGCCACCGCGGACGCACGGGCCAACACCTCGGATCCGCCGACCCGTTCCCGCGCCTTCATCCTGCTCGCCGCGCTCGGCCGCAGCGCGCCGGTCCTGTCGCTGTCGGCCGCCGACTGCGCGGCCCTGGAACCCCTGACCACGCCGTGGTTCGAACGGGGCGCCACCGAGAGGGACATCCTGCACGCCCTCACCGCCGGACTCCCCGCCGTCGTCCACCACCCGGCGGCCCTCGCCCGCGTACGGCTGACGTCCAAGCTCCCACCCGAGCGGATCCGCGCTCCACGCCCGCCGCTGCGCGTCCTGGAGTGCGCGAAGTGCGGCGCCCCCGGCCGCCCCGAAGTACTCACCGACGGCGAGTGCGGCCCATGCCGGGGCGAGCCCGTCCCCGTACCCCCTGTCTCCCGGCTATCCCCCGCCCAGCTCCGCGCCCGCGTCGCCGAGGCCCGCGCGGCGGCGACCCGCCCACCCGAAAGGACTCGTACATGACCATCCAGTCGATCCGCCGCCATAAATCCGGGGCACCACGGAGGGGAAGAGGCGACGACGTGCGGCCGCAGATGTCCGTCGAGGACTTCGAGGAACTTGCTCGCAAGGCTCCCGAGACGGTGCTGCTCGAATTCATCAACGGAAAGCTAGAGGTCAAGCCCGTGCCGGACCAGCTTCACGGGGCCATTGCCATGTGGCTCCTGCGGCAGTGCATGCAGCAACGTCCCGAACTCGCGTTGCACCCGGCGCAGGGACTCCTCACGGAGACCTACCGCAACGGCCGCGCCCGCGCGGACGGCGCCCTCGCACCGCTCGACCACTTCGTGGACCAGGATGGTGAGTGGGCCAGCCCCGACGGCGTACTGATGACAGTCGAAGTGACTTCTCACGACCACGACACGGACCGCCGCGACCGCACCGAGAAGCGCGATGGCTACGCGGCGGCGGACATCCCCGTCTATCTCCTCATCGACCGCGACGCGGAAGAAATGGTCCTTTACACCGATCCGCGGAAGGGCAAATACCAGACGCGCACCACACGCCCTTACGGCGCTACGGTCAAGCTCCCGCACCCCGTCTCCATCACCCTGGAAACCGAGAAGCTCAAGGACTACACCCGCTGACGAAGCCTCGCTGAAACGCCCGAGGGCGGCACCCCCGCGAAGGGGTACCGCCCTCGGTCACTTCAGACCATGGACCGGGTCCGAGCCGTCAGGCTCAGAAGTCCATGTCACCGCCCGGCATGCCGCCGCCGGCCGGGGCCGCGCCGGCCTTCTCCGGCTTGTCGGCGATGACGGCCTCGGTGGTGAGGAACAGCGCCGCGATGGAGGCGGCGTTCTGCAGGGCAGAGCGCGTCACCTTCGCGGGGTCGATGATGCCCTCGGCGATCATGTCGACGTACTCGCCGGACGCGGCGTTCAGGCCGTGACCCACCGTCAGGTTGCGGACCTTCTCCACGACGACGCCGCCCTCAAGACCACCGTTGACGGCGATCTGCTTGAGCGGAGCCTCCAACGCGAGCTTGACGATCGCGGCACCAGTGGCCTCGTCGCCCGTCAGCTCAAGCTTCTCGAAGACCGAGGAAGCCTGGAGCAGAGCCACGCCACCACCGGCGACGATGCCCTCCTCGACGGCGGCCTTGGCGTTGCGCACCGCGTCCTCGATGCGGTGCTTGCGCTCCTTGAGCTCGACCTCGGTCGCGGCGCCGGCCTTGATGACGGCCACGCCGCCGGCCAGCTTCGCGAGGCGCTCCTGGAGCTTCTCGCGGTCGTAGTCCGAGTCGCTGTTCTCGATCTCGGCGCGGATCTGGTTGACCCGGCCGGCGACCTGGTCGCTGTCACCGGCACCGTCGACGATGGTGGTCTCGTCCTTGGTGATGACGACCTTGCGGGCGCGGCCCAGCAGGTCCAGGCCGGCGTTCTCCAGCTTGAGGCCGACCTCCTCGGAGATGACCGTACCGCCGGTGAGGATGGCGATGTCGTTGAGCATGGCCTTGCGGCGGTCACCGAAGCCCGGGGCCTTGACGGCGACGGACTTGAAGGTGCCACGGATCTTGTTGACGACCAGGGTCGACAGCGCCTCGCCCTCGACGTCCTCCGCGATGATCAGCAGGGGCTTGCCCGACTGCATGACCTTCTCCAGCAGCGGAAGGAGGTCCTTCACGTTGCCGATCTTGGAGTTGACGATCAGGAGGTACGGGTCGTCCAGGGACGCCTCCATACGCTCCATGTCGGTGGCGAAGTACGCCGAGATGTAGCCCTTGTCGAAGCGCATGCCCTCGGTGAGCTCAAGCTCAAGACCGAAGGTCTGCGACTCCTCGACGGTGATGACGCCTTCCTTGCCGACCTTGTCCATCGCCTCGGCGATCAGCTCGCCGATCTGGGTGTCGGCGGCGGAGATGGAGGCGGTCGAAGCGATCTGCTCCTTGGTCTCCACGTCCTTGGCCTGCTCCAGCAGGGCACCGGAGACGGCCTCGACGGCCTTCTCGATACCGCGCTTGAGGGCCATCGGGTTGGCACCGGCGGCCACGTTGCGCAGGCCCTCGCGGACCAGCGCCTGGGCGAGCACCGTGGCGGTGGTCGTACCGTCACCGGCGACGTCGTCCGTCTTCTTGGCGACTTCCTTGACCAGCTCGGCGCCGATCTTCTCGTACGGGTCCTCCAGCTCGATCTCCTTGGCGATGGACACACCATCGTTGGTGATCGTGGGGGCGCCCCACTTCTTCTCCAGGACGACGTTTCGGCCCTTGGGGCCAAGGGTGACCTTGACGGCGTCGGCGAGCTGGTTCATCCCGCGCTCGAGACCGCGCCGTGCCTCCTCGTCGAACGCGATGATCTTGGCCATGTGAAGTGGTCCTCCCGGACGGATGGGGTCTCCCCTGCTCGAACGCAGTTGAGAGCTTGGGGAAGGATTGCTCCGGACCGCGCTGGCGCCCGCGACGGACGGCCTGAGAGCCGTGCGGTTCCTTGCCCCACCGGCTCTTCGGGCCTCACCGACCCGGTCCTTAAGTTGTCACTCTCACTTGCAGAGTGCTAACGCAATGATTAGCACTCGACCCCCGAGAGTGCAAGCTCCTCCCGTTCGCAGCGGCCCCGCCGAGGCCCCGCCGAGGCCCCGCCGAGGCCCCTCCGGACGCTCCGGACCGGCCGGAACGCACGAAGGGTCCGCATCCCCTGTTCGGGATGCGGACCCTTCGGCGTGAGTCACGAGTCGTGCGTCGTGAGTTCGTACATCAGTGCGTCGGTGGCCGATCGCGCCGGGATCAGACGGCGAGCTTGACCATGTCCGCCTGCGGACCCTTCTGGCCCTGCGAGATCTCGAACTCCACTCGCTGACCTTCTTCAAGGGTGCGGTAACCGTCCATCTGGATCGCGCTGTAGTGGACGAAAACATCCGCACCACCGTCTACCGCGATGAAGCCGTAGCCCTTCTCCGCGTTGAACCACTTGACGGTGCCCTGAGCCATGCCTAACTCCCCTATTACTGGCCCTTGCACGGGGCCACACTTCGCGCCGGAACGCGTCGACCGCGGCTGAATGTATCTGCCCAACTGCCCTCTGCAACAGGTCAATCGGACGAGAATTCTGGGCATGGCTGAACAGGCATAGCGTTGAATTCCCTGCGTTCCAGGGCAAGTCGGGCCGGGCAAAGCGCACCTACGGCGCATACGGCACTCCGACTTCGACCCCATGTTGTCGCGTTCTCGCATGCGTTCGGCAGAGGCGACAGCGGGGCGTTCCCCTACTGTACCGCGCTCAACCATGTAGAACGGCCCCCTCCGCTTCTCTCACGGAGGGGGCCGTACCAGTCACAGAGCGGAGGAGGATGCGGGGATCAGCCTCCGGCGACGGCGGGAATGATCGAGACACCTGCGCCCGCCGGGGTGGCGGTCTCCAGGCCCTGTTCGAAGCGGACGTCGTCGTCGTTCACGTACACGTTCACGAAGCGGCGCAGCTTGCCCTGGTCGTCCAGGACGCGGGCGGCGATGCCCGGGTGGTTCGTCTCCAGGGACTGGATGACCTCGGAGAGGGTCGCCCCCTCGGCGGCGACCTCGGCCTTGCCGCCGGTGTACGTACGGAGAATGGTGGGGATGCGGACGTTGACGCTCATGGTGGTGTTCTGCCTTCCGTCTTCCGTAACGTCGTGGTGGTCGTCAGTCGCCGGTCGCGGGGCCGGTCGCTGGTAGCCGGTCGCCTGCCGCCGGTCGCGGGGCCCGTCGCCGGTCGCCGGTTGTCAGCTGCGGGCCAGGCCGGCGTCGCGGAACGCGTCCAGGCTCGGGCGGATGGTCGCCGTCGGGCCGGTCGTCGGGGCGACGGCGTCGAGCGTCTTGAGACCGTCGCCGGTGTTCAGGACGACGGTGGTCAGCGCCGGGTCGAGGAGACCGGCCTCGATCAGCTTCTTCGTCACGCCGACCGTCACACCCCCGGCCGTCTCCGCGAAGATGCCCTCGGTGCGCGCCAGCAGCTTGATCGCGTCGACGATCTGCTCGTCGTCGACGTCCTCGACGGCGCCGCCGGTGCGGCGGGCGATGTCCAGGACGTACGGGCCGTCGGCCGGGTTGCCGATCGCCAGGGACTTGGCGATGGTGTCCGGCTTCTGGGGCCGTACGACATCGAGTCCGGCCTTGAAGGCGGTGGACACTGGCGAGCAGCCCTCGGCCTGGGCGCCGAAGATCTTGTACGGCTTGTCCTCGACCAGGCCCAGCTTGATCAGCTCCTGGAGACCCTTGTCGATCTTCGTGAGCTGCGAGCCCGAGGCGATCGGGACGACGATCTGGTCGGGCAGCCGCCAGCCGAGCTGCTCACAGATCTCGTACGCCAGCGTCTTGGAGCCCTCGCCGTAGTACGGGCGCAGGTTGACGTTGACGAAGCCCCAGCCCTCGCCCAGCGGGTCGCCGATCAGCTCGGAACAGAATCGGTTGACGTCGTCGTAGTTGCCCTCGATACCGACGAGTTCACCGCCGTACACCGCCGCCATGACGACCTTGCCCTGCTCCAGGTCGTGCGGGATGAAGACGCAGGAGCGGAAGCCGGCGCGGGCGGCGGCGGCGCCGACCGCGCCGGCCAGATTGCCCGTGGAGGAGCACGAGAGCGTGGTGAATCCGAAGGCGCGGGCCGCTTCCACGGCGATGGCGACGACGCGGTCCTTGAAGGAGTGCGTCGGGTTGCCGGAGTCGTCCTTGATGTGCAGGGAGCCGGTGACGCCCAGTTCACGGGCGAGGTTGTCGGCCTTGACGAGCTTGGTGAAGCCGGGGTTGATATTGGGCTTCGTGGCCACATCGGCGGGAACGGGCAGCAGCGGCGCGTAGCGCCAGATGTTGTCCGGGCCCTCGGCGATACGCCTCTTCAGCTCTTCGGGGGTGCCGCTCGGCAGGTCGTACGCCACTTCGAGCGGCCCGAAACAGCTGGCACAGGCGAAAATGGGGCCGAGGTCGAAACGCTCTCCGCATTCGCGGCACGAGAGCGCGGCGGCGGGTCCGAGATCCACCGAGCCGGCGTCCTCGACGGAGTCGGCGTTGTGTACGGCGGTCTGCACAGCCATGGAGGCGAGGCCCTTTCTCCTCATCTTCCTCGCGACGTACTTCGCCACGAGACGGAATTGGCACCTTCCCCACCGTGACCTCGAATGGTCGGCGGGAGGGTTGCCGGGACTTCAACGGGCCGTTCCCTCAGTCCCTCTGGATGAGCGCTATGGCGCCGGACCCCGGGTCCGACGCGTTTATTGACGTAATGACCCCCGGCATGCGGTGGTCATTCGTGTTGTTCAAGACTGTAACCGACGGAGCGCGCGGTTGAGAGAGTCGTCCGCACCGCGAGATGGATCACGTTCAGGGCACACGTACGCACACGCTCAGGGAGTACCGACCGTGCTGGAAGAGGTGGAGCACTGGCTGACCAGGCGTTCCTGGTCCGTGGCCGACCGCCCGCTCGACCGGCTGACAGTGGCGAAGGCCGCGCGCGGTTCGACCGTGAGTGTGGTCCTTCCGGCGCTGAACGAGGAGGAGACGGTAGGCGAGATCGTCTCCGTGATCCGGCGCGAACTGATGGAGCGGGTGCGGCTCGTCGATGAACTGGTGGTGGTCGATTCCGGTTCCACCGACCGTACGGCCGCGGTCGCCGCGGCGGCGGGCGCGCGCGTGGAGCACCGGGACGCGATCCTGCCGCGGCTGCCCGCGCTGCCCGGCAAGGGCGAGGTGCTGTGGCGGTCGCTGCTGGTGACGAGCGGCGACATCGTGTGCTTCGTGGACGCCGATCTCAAGCGGTTCTCGGCCGATTTCGTGTCCGGGATCGTGGGGCCGCTGCTGACCGACCAGGACGTGCAGTTCGTGAAGGCGATGTACGACCGTCCGCTGTACCCGGATCCGGCAGGACCGGGAGCGGGACCAGGACCGGCAACGGGAGCGGGAACGGGAACGGGACCAGGACCGGGAGGGGGACCGGCACCGGCCCTCGGCCAGGGCGGGCGCGTGACCGAACTGGTGGCCAGGCCCCTGCTCAATCTGCACTGGCCCCGGCTGGCCGGTTTCGTTCAGCCGCTGGGCGGTGAGTACGCGGCGCGGCGCTCGCTGCTTGAGCGGCTGCCGTTCCCCGTCGGGTACGGGGTGGAGCTGGGGCTGCTCGTGGACGCCCTGCACATGGCGGGTCTCGACGCGCTGGGGCAGGTCGACGTCGGGATACGGATCCACCGCCATCAGGACGAGCGGGCGCTGGGGCGGATGGCCGCGGCGATCTACCGTACGGCGCAGCTGCGGCTGTCCCGGGCGCATTTGGTACGACCGGAGCTGACGCAGTTCGAGCGCGGCGAGAGTGGTTTCGTACCGCGCACGCACGCGGTGGACACGGAGGAACGGCCGCCGGTGCGGGAGATCGCGGAGTACCCGGCCGGACGCGCGGCGTAACGGAATGCGATCATGCGAATTATCTAGATTGCCCGGTTATGGCGATGGCGATGGCGATGGCGATGAATCCTGCGATGACCGGGCCGCTGAGCGCTGTGCACGCGCAGCTGGCCCAGGCCGGGAGCACGGCCGAGCGGCTGTGGCTGCTCGGCGGGGTGGTGCTCGCGCTGAGCGGCGCCGGGGTGGTCGCGCTGGCCGCCCTGCGCGGCCGGCGGGACTGACGGCCGTGCCCGGCCAATGGCGGGCGAGACAGCCGCGTCCGTACGTTTGAGCGTTTCCGTGACGGGCTAGGTTTCGGCACATGGTTACCGAGCCGCCCTCCCGGGCCCAGGTCCTCGTCGCGTCCAACCGCGGCCCCGTCTCGTACACCCCGCGGGACGACGGCTCGCTGGAGGCCAGGCGCGGCGGCGGCGGGCTGGTGTCCGGTCTGTCGGCCATCGGGCAGGACGGGGACGCGGTGTGGGTGTGCGCGGCGCTCGGGGAGGGCGACCGCGAGGCGGTACGGCGCACGGGCGGGCGGCTCGACCCCGCCGACACGGGCGGCCGGCGGGTGCGGATGCTGGGCATCGCGCCGGAGGTGTACGCGGACGCGTACAACGGCGTCGCCAACTCCACGCTCTGGTTCGTCCACCATCTGCTCTACCAGACCCCGCTGGAGCCGTCCTTCGGCCCGGAGTTCCGCGCGCGGTGGGCGTCGTACGAGACATACAACCGCGCCTTCGCGGAGGCCCTGGCCGACGAGGCGGCCGACGGCGCGGCCGTGCTGGTGCAGGACTACCACCTGGCGCTGGTGCCGGGGATGCTGCGCGCCCTGCGCCCCGACCTGAGGATCGGGCACTTCTCGCACACGCCCTGGGCCCCGGTCGACTACTTCCGGCTGCTGCCCGACGACATCGGGCGCCAGCTGCTGCGCGGCATCCTCGGCGCGGACCGCGCGGCGTTTCTGACGCACCGGTGGGCCGACGCGTTCACGGCGTGCTGTACGGAGCTGCTGGGCGCGACGGGTGGCACGGGAAAGACCCGGATCGGCGTGCACGGCCTGGGCGTGGACGGCGACTTCCTGCGTGAGCGCGCCCACCGCCCGGACGTGGACGAGCGGATCGGGACCCTGCGCGGGCAGATCGGCCGTACGGGCACGGGCGAGGAGCGGAAGACGATCGTCCGGGTGGACCGTACGGAACTGTCGAAGAACATCGTGCGCGGCCTGCTCGCCTACCGGCTGCTGCTGACCGATCGTCCGGAATGGCGCGAACGCGTCGTCCATGTCGCCTTCGCCTACCCCTCCCGGCAGGACCTGGCGGTCTACCGCGACTACACCGCCGAGGTCCAGCGGGTGGCCGACGAGATCAACGCCGAGTTCGGCACGGACGGCTGGACGCCGGTCGTCCTCCATGTCGAGGACGACTTCGCCCGCTCGCTGGCCGCCTACCGGCTGGCGGATGTGGCGCTGGTCAACCCGATCCGCGACGGCATGAACCTGGTCGCGAAGGAGATCCCTCTCATCTCGGAGCGCGGCGGCGCGCTGGTGCTGTCGCGGGAGGCGGGGGCGTACGAGGAGCTGGGCGAGGACGCGCTGGTGGTGAACCCGTACGACATCAGCGCCACGGCGGCGGCCCTCCACGAGGCGCTGGCCATGCCGGTCGACGAGCGCGCGGAACGCGCCAAGCGGCTGGCCGCGGCGGCGACGGCGCTGCCGCCGCAGCAGTGGTTCCTGGACCAGCTGACGGCGCTGCGCGCCTGACGACTCCTGGCGCGACCGGGTGGCATCGGTCCGCCCGGGCGCCAGGCGCCAGGTGTCAACTGTCAGCCGTCAGGCCATCGCCTCCGCCAGCGCCGCCAGGAAGTCCGCCAGCGCCGCCGGTCCCGGCAGCCGCAGGTCGGCGCGCTCGGCCAGTTCGGGCACTTCGCCGCCGCTACAGATCAGCAGCCCCGGGTGGCCGTCCGAGCGAAGCTTCTCGACCGCCGCGTAGGCCGGGAGGTCGCCCAGGTCGTCGCCCGCGTACAGGACCGTCTCGGCGCCGACCTCGCGTACGTACTCCAGCAGTGCCACGCCCTTGTCCACGCCGGGCGGACGCAGCTCCAGGACCATGCGGCCCGGTTCGACGATCAGTCCGTGGCGGGCCGCCAGCTCGGTCAGCGGGTCGCGCAGCGCGTCGAACGCGGCCTGCGGGTCGGAGGCGCGGCGGGTGTGGACCGCGACGGCCCGGCCCTTCTCCTCGATCCAGGTGCCGCGCCAGGCGCCGAACTGGTCCAGGACGCCGGGGAGTTCGGCGCGCACGGCCGCGACGCCCTCGTGCGGGGCGGGGGCGCTGACGGTGCCGGAGACGGCGTCCCAGCGCTCGGCGCCATAGTGGCCGAGGACCACGAGATGGTCCAGGCCCGGCACTCCGGCGAAGCCGCCGTACCGCACCGCGACCCCGGCCGGGCGGCCGGTGACGACCGCGACCGACGCGACATGCGGCGCGAGCGCGGCCAGTGCGGGGACGGCACGCGGATGCGCGCGGGCCTGTTCGGGGTCGGGGACGATCTCGGCGAGGGTGCCGTCGAAGTCGAGCGCGACGACGGCCTTGCCGGGCCGCGCGAGGAGCGCGGCCAGACCGTCGGCGCCGGCGGGAGTGGCAGGTCGCTGCAAGGGGTACGGGTTGCTGCCCATGCCACGACCCTATCGGCGCACGCCACGGCAGGGAGTCTGTCCGGCCAATACGCCACGGCACGAAGTCGCTCCGGGCCCACAGGGGCTCCCGGCACGATCTGAACGAAAGTCCTTGACGGCCCTAACGGCGGCGGCGTCTTTCGGCCCTGATCCGCCGCAGCCTGTTCACCGTCACCGGGTCGTGCTCCAGCGCCAGCGGATCGTCCAGCAGCGCGCCCAGCAGCTGGTAGTAGCGGGTCGGCGACAGGCCGAGCCCTTCCCTGATCGCCCGCTCCTTGGCGCCGGGGCCCGGCCAGCCGCGCCGCTCCATGGCGAGTACGGCGCGGTCCCGCTCGGACAGCCCGGCGGGGCCACGTACATCCTCGGAGTCGGCGGCAGGGTCAGCCGGGTCAGACGCGGTCATATGACCACACGCTACTCGGCGGCCTCGGCCGCCGCCGCGTCCCTGGCGATCCCGCCGAGGACGCTCGACGGGCTGGCGCCGGGCTCGACCGCCTTGCCGATGTTCTTCTTGAAGCTCTCGCTCACGCTCGCCCAGGAGTTCTTGCCGTACGGGATCAGCTCGGAAGTGGGCAGCGCGGTCAGGAACTTGCGCAGGTCCGCGTACTGCGGGTCCGCCACCATCGCCTCGTTCGCGCTGTAGGTGACCGGCAGCAGGTCGTACTGCCCGGCGAAGGACATCACGTTCTTGTCGTTGTACGCGAAGTCCAGGAACTTGCCGATCGCCGTACGGTGACCGTTCTGCTTGAAGGCCATCATCCAGTCGGCCACGCCCATGGACGCCTTGGCCTTGCCATTGACGCCGGGCAGCGGCACCATCCCGACCTTGACGCCCTGCTTCGCGGCCTCCTCCATCAGGGAGGGATGTCCGTTGAGCATGCCGACCTGGCCGCTGGTGAACGCCTTGAAGGCGGTGGCGCGGTCGAGCTTGCCGGGGGCGACAGGCCCGGTCAGCCCCTTGCCGACCAACTCCTTCTGGAGCCACTGGAACGTCTTGATGTTCTGCGGCGAGTCGATGTTGTACGAGCCGTCGGCGGTGTCCGTGTAGCCGCCGCCGCCGCTCAGCAGCCACATCATGGTCTCGCCCTGCGCCTCCTCGGAGCCCAGCGGCAGCGCGAACGGCGTGGTCACACCCGTGGCCTTGAGCGCCTCGGCGTGGGACTGGATGTCGTCCCAGTTCTTCGGGGCGTCGAGACCGGCCTGGTCGAAGAGTTCCTTGTTGTAGAAGAGCAGCCGGGTGGAGGCGACGAACGGCAGTCCGTACTGGATGCGGTTGACCTTGCCGGCCTCGGAGAGCTGGGAGAGGAAGTTCGCCTGCGTGGGGACGGAGAGCACTTCGTCGGCGGTGTAGAGCTTGTCCTGCTTCACATAGTTGGCGTACGAGCCGACCTGCGCGATGTCGGGGGCCTTGTTCTCCTCGACCATCGTGGCGACATCGCTGTCGACGGTCTTCCAGGGGCGGACGCTGACATCGACCTTGATGCCGGGGTTCTCGGACTCGAAGGCGGCGGCGAGCGCGGACCAGTACTTCTCGGAAGTGTTCTCGGAGCTGGTGCCGTAGTCCGCGGCGACGAACTTGAGGGTGACGTCGTCCCCGGACCCTCCCGTGCTGCCGCAGCCGGCCAGCGCCATTGTCATGCCCCATGCGGCTATCACCGCGGTCATTGCCCGATAGCGCTGTCGCACAGCTGTGTTCCCGCCCTTGTTCTTCGTTCGCGCGTAAGGCCCCGGTCGGTCCCCCGTGACGCACTGTTATGAAGCAGTGATTTTCCCTCATCCGGAGGTTTCGGGTCCACCGGTGATTGGTTTCACTTAGGCAACGCCCAAACCTGGAGCCCAGGGCTTCCGCGTTTGTATGGAGACTCAACAATCCTGGACAGTGGACTAGACCTTTCAAGGGTCTACGCGCGAGACTGTTTCCGTGAGACACGTCATCGCCCTGGATGTGGGCGGCACAGGCATGAAAGCCGCCCTCGTAGGGGCGGACGGCGCGCTGCTGCATCAAGCGCGGCGGGCGACCGGCAGAGAGCGCGGGCCCGAGGCCGTCGTGGAGGCCATTCTCGGCTTCGCGGCGGAACTGCGCGCGTACGGCGTCGAGCACTTCGGCGAGAGCGCGGTGGCCGCCGGGGTCGCCGTGCCCGGCATCGTCGACGCCGAGCGCGGTATCGCGGTGTACGCGGCCAATCTCGGCTGGCGCGACGTACCGATGCGCGAGCTGCTCGGCGCCCGGCTCGGGGGCGTACCCGTCGCGCTCGGGCACGACGTACGCACCGGCGGTCTCGCCGAGGGGCGGCTCGGCGCGGGCCGGGGAGCCGACCGGTTCCTGTTCGTGCCGCTGGGCACCGGGATAGCCGGGGCCATCGGCATCGCGGGCTCCATAGAGGCCGGCGCCCACGGCTACGCGGGCGAGATCGGACATGTCGTGGTCCGCCCCGACGGGCCCGACTGCGGCTGCGGGCAGCGCGGCTGTCTGGAGGCCCTTGCCTCCGCCGGGGCCGTGACCCGCGCCTGGGCGGCGGCGAGCGGCGACCCGGAGGCGGACGCCGCCGACTGCGCGAAGGCCGTGGAATCCGGCGACCCGGTGGCCGTACGGGTCTGGCTCGACGCGGTCGACGCGCTCGCCGCGGGGCTGGTCACGGCGCTCACGCTGCTCGACCCCCGAACGCTGATCATCGGTGGCGGTCTGGCCGAGGCCGGGGAAACCTTGTTCACACCCCTGCGGGCCCGGGTCGAGGAGCGGGTCACGTTCCAGAAGCTGCCCGAGATCGTCCCGGCGGCCCTCGGTGACCACGCCGGCTGTCTGGGCGCGGGCCTGCTGGCCTGGGACCTGCTCGCCGCCACCGAGCCCACCCCGGCCGAGCCCACCGCCACAGAACCGACCGCCACAGAACCCGCCGCCACCGAACCGACCCCCGCCCGGCCCGCCACCGAAGCGCGGTCCGCCGCGCGGTCGCACCCCACTGACGACACCAGTCCGCCCGACGACGAACCACTCGCCACGGAGGTATCCGCCTGATGGCCGCTAGCGCCCCACGCGCCGCGCACGCCGCACGCGCCCCACGCGCCGAAAGCACCGTTCTCACCGGCGCCCGGGTGGTGCTGCCCACCGGAACCGTGGAGGGCGGGCGGGTGATCATCGAGGGCGGCCGGATCGCGGGCGCCGCCCACGACGACACCGCCTCGCTGGATCTCTCCGGCCACTGGATCGTCCCGGGCTTCGTGGACCTGCACAACCACGGCGGCGGCGGCGCCTCGTTCACCTCCGGCTCGGTGGACGACGTGCTCAAGGGCATCCGTACACACCGCGAGCACGGCACCACCACCCTGGTCGCCTCCACCGTCACCGGCGAGATGGACTTCCTCGCGCACCGCGCGGGCTTCCTCTCCGAGCTGGTCGAGCAGGGCGAGTTGGCCGGGATCCACTTCGAGGGCCCGTTCATCTCCCCCTGCCGCAAGGGCGCCCACAGCGAGGCGCTGCTGCGCGACCCCGACCCGGCCGAGGTGCGCAAGCTGCTCGACGCGGCGCGCGGCACGGCCAGGATGGTCACGCTCGCCACCGAACTGCCGGGCGGCATCGAGTCCGTACGGCTCCTCGCGGAGCACGGCGTGATCGCGGCCGTCGGGCACACGGACGCGACGTACGAGCAGACCGTGGCGGCCATCGACGCGGGCGCGACCGTCGCGACGCATCTGTTCAACGCGATGCCGCCGCTCGGCCACCGCGCTCCTGGACCGATCGCCGCGCTGCTGGAGGACGAGCGGGTCACGGTCGAGCTGATCAACGACGGTACGCATCTGCACCCCGCGGCCCTGGAGCTGGCGTTCCACCGGGCGGGCGCGGACCGGGTCGCCTTCGTCACGGACGCGATGGACGCGGCCGGCTTCGGCGACGGACGCTACGAACTCGGCCCGCTCGCCGTCGAGGTCAAGGAGGGCGTCGCGCGGCTGGTGGAGGGCGGCTCGATCGCCGGTTCCACGCTGACCCAGGACATCGCGTTCAAGCGGGCGGCGACCGTGGACCGGCTGCCGGTAGAGGACATCGTGCGGGCGATCTCCGCCAACCCGGCGCGGCTGCTCGGCGTGTACGACAAGGTCGGCTCGCTGGAGCCGGGCAAGGACGCGGACCTGGTGGTCCTGGACGAGGAGTTCTCGCTCAAGGGTGTCCTGCACAAGGGCGAATGGGTGATTGAACCCAAGTAGGTTGATTTACCCGCGAGTACGAGGAAATCCATCCGAAGGCGGTCGGCCCGGGGTCTGGGCCTACCGCCTTCTGTTTGGCATGATCGCTCCGGTAATTGGCCGAACGAGCGCGTTTCCCGGGGGTGCGACGGATGATCGTGACGGTCACGCTCAATGCCGCGCTGGACATCACGTACCGCACCCCCGCGCTGGTCCCGCACACCACGCACCGCGTCAGCGATGTCGCCGAACGCCCGGGCGGCAAGGGCCTGAACGTCGCGCGGGTGCTGTCGGCGCTGGGCCACGAGACGGTGGTGACGGGGTTCGCGGGCGGCCGGACGGGCGATGTGCTGCGGGAACTGCTCGGCAACAGCGGCCCCGGGGGCTCCAGGGCCCGGCCGGTGGACGCGCTCGTACCGATCTCCGGGTCCACCCGCCGCACCCTCGCCGTCGTCGACGAGACGGGCGGTGACACCACCCAGCTCAACGAGCCGGGCCCGACCGTCTCCTCCGCCGAGTGGTCCGACTTCCTCGGCGCGTACGAGCGGCTGCTCACCGGCGCCGACGCCGTGGCCCTGTGCGGCAGTCTGCCGCCCGGCATCCACGTCGGCGCGTACGCCGAGCTGATCCGCCGGGCCCGCGCCGCCGGCGTCCCGGTGCTCCTCGACACCAGCGGCGAACCCCTGCGCCGCGGCGTCGCCGCCCGCCCCGACCTGGTCAAGCCGAACGCCGACGAACTCGCCCGGCTCACCGGCTCCCGCGAGCCGCTGCCCGCCGCGCGCGACGCCCGCAGGCGCGGCGCGCACGCCGTCATCGCCTCGCTCGGAGCCGACGGCATCCTCGCGGCCACCCCGGACGGAATCTGGCAGGCGAGCCCGCCCGCTTCCGTGAAGGGCAACCCGACGGGCGCGGGCGACTCGGCGGTGGCCGGGCTGCTCTCGGGCCTCGTCGAGCGTCTGCCCTGGCCGGCCCGGCTGGCCCGCGCGGTCGCCCTGGCCACGGCGACGGTCCTGGCCCCGGCGGCGGGCGAGTTCGACACGGAGGCGTACGAGGAACTGCTGCCACGGGTGACGGTGACGGAACACCCCGGACCATAGCGCCGCGCCGGACGGGGGCGTCGGGCCGAGGAGCAAGACCGAACCGCAAGCTGGAAGGACTGAGGCACGCATGCCACTCGTCAGCACCGGAGAACTCGTCACGGCCGCACGGACCGCGGGCCACGGAATCGCCGCCTTCAACGTCATCACCCTGGAGCACGCGGAGGCGATCGCGACCGGCGCCGAACGGGCCGGGGCACCCGCGATCCTCCAGATATCGGAGAACGCGGTGACGTTCCACGGCGGCGACCCCGGCGCGATCACCGCCGCCGCGGCGGCCGTCGCCCGCCGCTCCTCCGCGCCGCTCTCCCTCCATCTCGACCATGTGGAGTCGGTGGCACTGCTGCGGGCCGCGCCCGAGGCCGGCTTCAGCTCGGTGATGTTCGACGCGTCGAAGCTGCCGTACGCGGCCAACCTCGCGGCCACCGCCGAGGCCGTGCGCTGGGGCCATGACCACGGCATCTGGGTCGAGGCGGAACTGGGCGCGGTGGGCGGCAAGGACGGCGAACCCTCCCTCGACGCGCACGCCCCGGGCGTCCGTACGGATCCGGCCGAGGCGACCGGCTATGTCGCCGGGACCGGCGTGGACGCGCTGGCCGTCGCGGTCGGCTCGTCCCACGCGATGACCCACCGCACGGCCGCTCTCGACCACACCCTGATCGCCGCGCTGCGCGACGCCGTCCCCGTACCCCTCGTCCTGCACGGGTCGTCCGGCGTCCCGGACGAGGAGATCCGCCGGGCGGTCGCCGCCGGCATGGTCAAGATCAATGTGGGTACGGCGCTCAACACGGCCTTCACCGGTGCCGTACGCGCCCATCTCGCCGCGCACCCCACGACGGTGGACCCCCGGAAATACCTCGTCCCGGCTCGCGAGGCGATGGCCGGGACGGTGGCGGATTTCCTGCGGGTGGTCGGCTCCGCCGACTCCCCGGCGCGCTGATCACGAGGGATTACCCCTTCGGGGGCGTGACCTCCAGCCAGTCGAGAATGGCATCGCACTGATTGCCCTGCTCGCAGGAGATCTTGAGGGTGTTCTTGCCCTTCTTGAGCTCGACCGGCGCCCATGTGGTCTGCCAGTTCTTCGACCAGTCCGGGTCGTTGGAGCTGATGAAGTTCTTCAGCCCGAGCGGGGAGTTGTTCGCCTTGCCGTTGACGGTCAGGGTGGCGTTGGCGTCCTTGGCGGGTATGGCGTAGCGCACGGACAGCGCGTAGGAGCCGGCCTCCTCGATGTCGGCGGTCCAGGTCACCGACGCCCCGACGGCGTTGAAGCCGGTCACATAGGACCCGTTGGTGCCCTGGGCACCCTCGATGTCCGTCGCGAGGACGGCGGGCGGGCCCAGCTTGAGGGTCGCCGCGTCCTGCTTGGGGAGGCCGATCCCGTCGGGCGACGTGTCGTCCTTGGCGCTCGGCTCGTCGGTGGGCTGCTGCGACTGGTCGGCCGAGGGGCTCGTGCCGCCGGTCGGTGGCACGTCGGCGTTGTTGTTCTTGTCGTCGCCGTTGTTGAGCAGCGCGACCGTGATACCGATCACGACCACCGCGACGACGGCGATCGCGCCGATCAGCAGGCCCTTGGTGTTGGGGCCGCTGCCGCGCCCGCCGCCCCGCTGGGCCGGCACCTGGCGGGTGGTGGCACCGCCGGGGTGGGTCTCGGGGGCCGCGTAGTGCGGGTTCTGCTGCTGGCCGTAGGGCGCCTGACCATAGGGGGCCTGGCCCTGGGGTGCCTGCTGCTGACCGTAGGGAGCCTGGCCGTACCCCGGCTGCTGACCGTACGGCGCCTGCTGCGGCGGGACCGCCTGCTGCTGGCCGTACTGACGCTCGCCGACCGTCCTGACCTGGTTGTACGAAGTCCTGGGCACGCCGGGCTGCGCGGCCGGACCGGGGTAGCCGTAGCCGCCTTGGCGTCGCTGATTGCCACCCGCCGCCTGTCCGTCCTCGTACAGATAGCCGAACGGATCGTCGTCCTCGGGCGTGCTCGCGCCGTTGTTCCCGGCCGTCATCCCTGGTCACTCCTTACCATCTCGCCAGCGTCGCCGACCGGCCGAGCCTACCTCGAATGGGCAAGGCCACGGACGGGCCTTGACGGGTGGCAGCCAGTCTGCGACCCGTGGGTGAACAACGGATCGCAGACATGTCCCAGCACTGTCCCGAACGGCTGTGTAAACCCTCCCGACACATCGGGACGACCCCTTGGGGAGCGTCTACCCCGCACGCCGGTGCACCTTGCTCCGCGACCGTTTTTCGATATACATCCGCTGGTCAGCGGATTGCAGCACTTCCTCCACGGACATCCCGCAGCTCGCCCAGCTGATACCGAAGCTCGCCCCGACCCGGACCGCCCGGCCGTCGACCCTGATCGGCGGAATGATCGCGTTCCGCAGCCGTACGGCGAGATCGGCGGCGTCCGCCGAACCGAGTCCGTCCGCGAGAACGACGAATTCGTCACCCCCGAGGCGCGCGACGGTGTCCCCGTCCCGTACTCCCGTGGTCAGCCGGCGCGCGACCTCGATCAGCACCGCGTCACCGGTGTTGTGGCCGAACCGGTCGTTGATGGACTTGAAGCCGTCGAGGTCGCAGAAGAGGACCGCCAGGCCCTTCGTGCCGTCGTCGGCCTCGGGGTCGTCGTTGGGCGCGACCATGTGCACATGGTGGTCGAGGGGCGCCCCGCCGACCGCGGGCACGACCGAGCGGCCGCCGCCCTGGCTGCCGCCGCGCTCCTCGTACTGGTCGAAGCCGTCATAGCCGTCGTACGCGTCGTATCCGGGCTCGTACAGGACGGTGCCCTCGTACCCTCCGTAGGCCGCGTCCAGCGCCTCGACCGCGGTCTCCCGCATCGCGTGGGGCCGCGAACAGAGCCGGGCGCTGAGACGGGAGCGCAGCTCGGCGCTGTTCGGCAGGCCGGTGAGCGAGTCGTGCGAGGCGCGGTGCGCGAGCTGGAGTTCGCGGCTCTTGCGCTCCTCGATGTCCTCGACGTGGGTGAGCAGGAAGCGCGGGCCGTCAGCGGTGTCGGCGACCACGGAGTTGCGCAGCGAGACCCAGACGTAGGTGCCGTCGCGCCGCAGCAGCCGCAGTTCGGCGCGGCCCCCCTCGGCGGAGGTGCGCAGCAGCGTCCCGATGTCCTCGGGGTGGACCAGATCGGAGAACGAGTGGCGGCGCATCGCGGA
Organism: Streptomyces sp. NPDC094034; assembly: GCF_040303865.1. Classification (NCBI taxonomy): domain Bacteria; kingdom Bacillati; phylum Actinomycetota; class Actinomycetes; order Kitasatosporales; family Streptomycetaceae; genus Streptomyces; species Streptomyces sp. NPDC094034. Next base: position 398,524 of record NZ_JBEOUD010000002.1, read on the forward strand.
GGCGGGGCGGCCCAGCAGCCGGCAGAGCGCGTCATTGGTCCGCAGCAGCCGGCCGTGCTGGTCACCGCCCATCTCGGCGATGGCCATCCCGCTGGGTGCGTACTCGAACGCTTGGCGGAAGGATTCCTCACTGGCCCGCAGCGCCTGCTGTTCCCGTTCGAGCCGGACCAGCGCGCGCTGCATATTTGCTCGGAGCCGAGCGTTACTGATCGCAATGGCGGCCTGGGACGCGTACATCTGGAGCGCTTCCTGCCCCCAGGGGCCCGGCCGGCGCCCGCCACGCGGCCGGTCGACGGAGATGACGCCGAGCAGCTCGCTCCCGCCGCCGGATCCGTACATCGGGGCGTAGAGCCGGTCCTGCGGGTGCCACTCGTCCTCGAAGCGTGGGTCGGGGCCCTCGGTGTACCACTGCGGGACGTCGTCCTCCAGCAGCACCCATCCCTCGGTGTGCGGTATGAAGCGCAGCTCGCCCCAGCTCTCGCCCATCAGCAGCCGCCGCTCCCAGGAGGCCCGGGAGCCGACACGCCCGGTGATCAGGGCTTCGGCGGCGGCGCTCCCGGCGAATGCGGCGACGACGAGGTCACCGTCGGCCTGGACGACATTGACGCAGGCCAGTTCGTACCCGAGCCCGGTGACGACACCGTCGGCCACGGTCTGGAGGGTGTCCGCGAGGCTGCGGGCGGTGTTGAGTTCGGCGACGGCCTCATGCAACTGCCGCAGGGTCGCAAGACGGACATACGGCTCCGACTCGGTCTCCATTGCTCGCTCTCCCCGAGACCTCGACAGCAACTCCAGGATTCTCATCGGCTCTCGTCCTGCACTGGCCTCGCCACTGAATCACAGGGAGCTGCGCGCTCGGTACACAGGGTCAACAATTACCGCACTCTGTGAGTCAAGTCACATGACCCGATGAAGGGATGGAAGACCTGGTGAGAGCGCTCCCCAACTTTCTTGAACGCAAATTCGGCGGACCGCGGTCCTAGGACCAGTCCGGTCCTAGGACCGGACTGGTCCCCTGGCCCGATGCGGGTGGGAACGGCTGGGGCTAGCGTCTCCTCCGTGCCCCAAACGACCCCTGACACCCGTACCGACGCCCTCGGCCCCATCCCCCATCCTGAAGGGGTGAGCAACGAAGAGTTCCGCGCCGCCCTCGCCCGGCTGGCCTCGGGTGTGGTGCTGGTGACAGCGCACGAACCCCCTTTGAGCGCCACCGGACCGCGCGGCGAGGACGCCGGGATGACGGCGACCGCCTTCATGTCGGTCTCGCTGGACCCCCCGCTGGTACTGGTCAGCGTGCGCAACGGCTCCCGCATGGACGACCTGCTCCTCGAACAGCCGCTGTGGGCGGCCTCCTTGCTCTCCGAGAGCCAGCGTCATGTCGCCGGCCGGTTCGCGATGAAGGGCCGGATCAGCGACCGGCTGCTGTTCGAGGACATCCCCTACCGCCGGGGAGAGGTGAGCGGCGCGCTGTTGATCGGGGGATCGCTCGCGGTGCTGGAGTGCCGTACGGAACAGCGGATCGAGGCGGGCGACCACACACTGGTCATCGGACGGGTGCTGACGGCGGAGCTGCCGAGCGCGGAGGGCGGGCCGCTGATGTATTTCAAGGGACGCTACCGGCAGCTGGGGTCGTAGGGCCTTCGTTTGGATCAGGCCGGGATCAGGCCGGGATCAGGCCGGCGAGTTGGCGCCCGCTACGGAACTCCGTCACGGGCGCCAACCGCGTCACCGGTTGTGCGGGCCGTTCCCGCCCTCCACCGCCTCACGGCGTGAGGCCGCACAAGGCCCGATGAACCACCACCGGACGCGCGCTACCGAACGCGCGTTACCGGACTCGCGCTACCGAACGCGCGTTCCTACCAGATGCCGTTGAGGCCCCACCACTCGCCGTCGGTCCGCTCTCCGCCCGCCAGCAGGCCGTTGCCCAGCCCTCGGTAGCTGACCAGCCAGCCGAGATGGCCCGGAAAGCCGTCGATCACGTACGAGCTGTTGGTCACGGCGATGAGATCGGGACGGCCGTCGCCCGAGGAATCACCGTTCGCGACGAGGTTCGCCATCGTGTTCCAGCCGGCCTTTCCGGCCAGGACACGCGCGCCGAGGCCGGAGGCGCGGCCCGGGTAGAGCCACAGCTTGCCGGTGGATGCCTCGCGGGCGTACAGGTCGGGACGGCCGTCGCCGTCCATGTCGCCCACGCCGACAAGCGCGTTCATGGCGTTCCAGCCGCCGTTGCCGATGAGTTTGCGCGACCCGAGCGTGCCGGTGGAGGTCCCGGGATACAGGTACAGCTTGCCCGTCGAGTTCTCCACCGCGACCAGGTCGGAGCGCCGGTCACCGGTCAGGTCGCCGAGAGCGGTGATGCCGCGCATGCCGTTCCAGCCGGCCGTGCCGATCAGCTTGCGGGCGCCGAGGGAGCCGTTGCCGGTGCCGGGATAGAGCCACAGCTTGCCGGTGGACCCCTCCCTCGCGATGAGGTCCTCCCGGCCGTCACCGGTGAAGTCGCCGTGCCGGGTGAGGGCGTTCATGCCGTTCCAGCCGCCGTTGCCGATGAGCCGGCCGGTGGTGTCGCCCGGGGTGAACCACAGCCGTCCGGCCTTGTCACGGACGATCAGGTCGGCCTTGCGGTCACCGTTCATGTCACCGAAGCCCAGGGCCTTGGGGGACGTCTCGGAGACCCAGGACGGATACGCGTTCTGGCTGCACTCGCGCTCGGTGCTGACGAACTTGACCGAGCTGGTCGTCGCGGTCGGGAACGAGGAGTACTCGCCGGCGCTGTCGGGGTCGGCGGGGAAGTAGCCGCCCCACGGCACGTAGTCCTTGCTCTCGTAGACGCAAGCGATCAGCTTCGTACGGTTGACGTACGAGCGAATCTTGTTGTCCCAGGTGCCCAGGTCCGCGACGCTCTTGTTCGTCTTGTACATCTGCCCGGTCGCGCTCTCGCCCGACCAGCCACAGAAGTAGCCCGCCGGACAGTCGTACGCGCTCGCCGCTGCCGGAGCGGCGTTCACGGCGCTCAGGCCGGTGCCGGCGAGTACGAGGCCGGCGAGTGTCGCCACACCTCTGCTGAAACGGTTCCTCATGTGTGCTGTCCCCTCCCAATGATGTGCGTCGGCACCCTACCCCCCTGGGGGATGCCGATTTTTCCGTCCCGACAGGTCGAGCGGTATGCGCGCGCCGTCATCGGGCGCCGCCTGTTCGCCTGCCGCTATACGACTGAATCCGCCCGCGTCCCGCTGTGCAACGGTTGCGATGGATTTGCAACGAATCCGCGACGGAGATGACTCGCGAACCGCGCTCAACTCGTCTGCGCCGACCGGTGATTCGGGCCATGCCCCGGTCGACCATCGCGAGCCCGGCACGATCCGAACGAAAGGCCCTAAGTCCAGTCGCGGCCGGTACGGCCGCGCTTCGTCTCGGCGCGCTGCTTCTTCTCGCGCAGCCGCCGTTCGTTGATGCCGCGCGGGATCTTCGTCTTCCTGCGCGGGCGCGGCGGCGGGGCCGTCGCCTCCGCCAGGAGGGAGGCGAGCCGTACGGCCGCGGTCTCGCGGTTGCGCCACTGGGAGCGGTGCTCCGACGCGCGTACGGTGATCACGCCGTCCACCAGCCGGTCCGCGAGCCGCTCCAGCGCGCGTTCCTTCCACACCGGCGGCAGCGCTTCCGTCCTCGCGAGATCGAAGCGCAGTTCCGCCTTCGAGTCACTGGTGTTGACGTGCTGTCCGCCCGGCCCGGAGGACCTTGAGAAACGCCACATCAGTTCGGCCTCCGGCAGGGAGACCGAACCACGGATGACATGAGCGTGTCCGGACATGCCTCTATGGTCCCGTGTCCCGCCCGCTTCCGTCACCCTCTTTTCCGGGGGCACGCGTCCACCTCGGGTAAAGAAAGTAAAGGGGTGCGGAACCTCCTGGACCTCTGCCCACGTTATGTCGGTGACGGTAGCTTCGGGACGACTCGAAGCCCGCACTGACAACGAAAGGGACATCCCCATGGCTGTAAGCCTGTCCAAGGGCGGCAACGTCTCGCTCACCAAGGAGGCACCGGGCCTGACCGCCGTCACGGTCGGCCTCGGCTGGGACGTCCGTACCACCACCGGCACCGACTTCGACCTCGACGCCTCGGCGATCGCGGTGAACGGGGGCGGAAAGGTCGTCTCCGACAGCCACTTCGTCTTCTTCAACAACAAGTCGACGCCGGACCAGACGATCGTCCACACGGGTGACAACCGCACGGGTGAGGGCGAGGGCGACGACGAGGCGATCAACGTCAACCTGGCGGGTCTGCCGGCCGACGTCGACAAGATCGTCTTCCCGGTCTCGATCTACGACGCCGAGACCCGCAGCCAGAACTTCGGCCAGGTGCGGAACGCGTACATCCGCATCGTCAACCAGGCCGGCGGCACCGAGATCGCCCGCTACGACCTGAGCGAGGACGCCGCCACCGAGACCGCGATGGTCTTCGGCGAGCTGTACCGCAACGGCGCGGAGTGGAAGTTCCGCGCCGTCGGCCAGGGCTACGCCTCGGGCCTCGTGGGCATCGCCACGGACTTCGGCGTCAACCTCTGACCCGAACACCGACGCGGTGACGAGTGGGCCCCGGCTCCGGCCGGGGCCCACCGGTCCCTCTGTGCGAGTTCGTGCCGAGGGGTGGTCGGGGTGAGCCGGGGTCGGTCATGCCGGATGGTGCCGACCACCCCTCCGCCCTGACCCGCACCCCCTACTCCAGCGAAGGCTTCTCCTCCCCGTACAGCCACGTGTCCCACAGATCCCCGAGATCGCGGCCCGCCTCCCGTTCCACGTATGTCGTGAAGTCGTGCGTATCGGCGTTGCCGTGGCGGTACGTCCGGGCCCAGCCGCGCACGACGCGGAAGAAGGTGGCGTCGCCCACGGTCTCCCGTACGCGCTGGAGCACCATGGCGCCGCGTCCGTACACCGGCGGGTCGGAGATGTTCACCGCGCTGGGCGGATGCGCCGGCGGGAATGTCCAGTTCGCGTCGGCGTCGTACGCGTCGACAAAGCTCTGACGGACCGGTACGCGCTCGGTGTGTTCCGTCCAGAGCCACTCCGTGTACTTCGCGAAACCCTCGCTGAGCCACATGTCCCGCCAGGACTTGGGGGTCACCGAATTGCCGAACCACTGGTGGGCCATCTCGTGGACCAGCGTCGCGACGCTGGTGGGGCCCGGGAGAAAGGGCCTGTTCTGGGTCTCCAGGGCGTATCCGGAGTCGCCCGGCCGCCCGATGACGACACCGGTTGAGGAGAAGGGGTACGGCCCGAAGGTCTTCTCCTGCCACTTCACGATCCGTGGGAGCTCCTTGAGGAGCAGCGCGCTGCCCCTGGCGACGGTCGGGTCGACCGCCGTATAGATGGGCACCGTCCCCTTCCTCCCGTCGGTCGCCCGCGTCTTGTACGGGCCGATGGCGACCATGGCCACATAGCTCGCCATAGGCTCCGCCGAGCGCCAGTCGAAGGACGTGCGCCCGTCCGCTGTGCGCTCCTCGCGCAGTTCACCGTTGGAAACGGCCGTCAGCCCCTCGGGAACGGTGATCCGGATGTCATACGCCGCCTTGTCGCTCGGGTGATGGTTGCCCGGGAACCACGCCATCGAGCCGGTCGGCTCCCCCAGCCCGACCGCGCGCTGCCCGGTCCGTAGCCAGCCCTCCACCGACGCGTCGGGGTCGATGATGCGCCGGGGGGCGCCCGAGTAGCGCACGACCGTACGGAAGGTGGCGCCCCGGCGGAGGTCGTCGCCGGGGCGCAGCGTCAGTTCCGTACCGGCGTGGTGGAAGGCGGCCTTCTCGCCGTCGACGGTCACGGAGTCCACCCTCAGCCCGTCGAGATCGAGGTTGAAGGCGCTGAGGTCATGGGTGGCGCGGGCGGTGATCTCGGCGGTGCCGTTGAGCCGGCCGGTGTCCGGCGTGTAGTCGAGGGTCAGATCGTAGTGCTGGACGTCGTACCCGCCGTTGCCGATCCGCGCGAAGTAGGGATCGCGCAGGCTCGCGGCGCCCGGCTTGCCGTGCACGCCAGTGCCCGGCCCACAGCCGCCGAGAACGAGGGCGAGGACGAGAGCGACGGGGAGTGCGGGGGCGGAGGCGGAGGCGGAAGCGAGGCGGAGTGCCGGGCGCGGGTACACCCGGTGATCGTAGGCCGGACGGCCGGAACTCGCAGGTCAGGCCGATGGCGGCGGACCGAAGCGGGAACGGTGTCCGAGGGCGTCGCCCCCCGGCAGGAGGTCGGCGCCGGCCCGGTCAAGGCGCCCTCGGCAAGGGGGAGTTCACCGGTATGCCGGTGCGGTCGATCAGGGCCGGGCCCTTCCGCTCGCCCGACCTGCCCACAGGTTCCGTACGTCGTACAGCCGAGCGAGTCACTCGTCGGAGAACGCGTGATCGACCACCCCACGGGTCCCTGGGGACGGCCGTGACACCATCGGGCCCGTGCTCGACATCGGCTACTCCCTCTCCCGGCGCTTTCCCGATCCCCCGCAGACCGATTACCGCCTCGCGGACGTCCGGGCGCTGCGGCACGACCTGTTCTGCGGGGACGTCTATCTCGCGGACACCCACGCGGACCGCGAGGTGTCCACAGCCTGGGGATGGGTACCGGTGCTCGACTTCGCCTGGGCGCTGTGCGACATCGTGGAGCAGCTCGACCTCGATCCGCGCGGCAGCCGTGCGGCCAAGCCCCAGTACGCCGAACTCGACTTCACCGAGTCCGCCGACCGCATGCTCTTCCAGCGGCGCTTCGGCTGGGTCGATGTGGAGGCCGACTGGATGCCCGGTGACGAGCCGCCCCTCACCTTCAGCCACCGGCTGCTGCGCCGTGAGGCGCGCGACTTCCTGCACGATCTGATCGCGGATCTCGCCGATATGCACGAGGGCCTGGCCGACAACCCGATCATCTGGGACCTCCAGTCCCGCTTCCCCCGCAGCTGACCACCCCAGGCGGGGCCCACCCCCAGCGCCGCAGCTCAGGGCTCCCACCCCCAGCGCCCCACCTCACGGCTCCCGCCCCCAGGGCCCCCCTCACGGCTTCCACCCCCGCATCCCCACCTCACGGCACCCACCCCAGGGCCCCCACAACACGGTCACAGACCCCACCCATCGATTCCCGGGTCGGCAGGCGTACATCCCCCGGCACCGGGCAGACGAGATTCTGCCGGGGCACTGCCGGGAATCGGGCGACCGCTTCCTCCCCCCACACAAGGCCGTGCCTCTGGAGCACCACGAAGGCCCCGACTCCATCCCCCCAGGGTCGGGGCCTTCGAAGGACGGGGCTTCTCATCCGCCCCCACGTCAGCCCCCGACCCGTCCCGTCCCGTCCCGTCCCCAGATCCTTCCCCCGGTCAGTCCTCCACCCGCACCCCGATCTGCGCCGCGAACGCCGGTGCCAGATGCAGCAGTTGCGCCGAGCTGATGACCGCCCCCGCCAGCCGGTCCAGGCCCCGCGCGATATCCAGCTCGGCGACCGTCCGCAGATCGACGTCCTTCATCCGCACACCGCTCAGATCGGCCCGTCGCAGCACACAGTCCCGGAACTCGACCCGTACCAACTCCGCTCCCCCGAAGTCCGGTTCGGACAGGACGACACCCTCGAACACCACATCCTTAAGCCGGGCCCTGCGGAAGTTCAGATAGTCGATCTTCCCGCCCCTGATCAGCACCCGCTCCAGCACGGCGCCATGCAGCTGCGTCCCGCCCAGCCGTGCGTCCACCACCTCCACATCGCGCAGCGACGCCCCGGACAGGTCCGTGCCCACCCCCCGGACACCGCTCAGTACGGAATCGATGAACCGCGCCCGGCCCAGCGCCGTCTCGTCCAGCCCGCAGTCACGCAGCGCGCAGTCGATGAACCGCGAGCCCGGCCCCTCCTGGTCCGACAGATCGAGGTCCTTGAACTCCAGACCGTCGTAGTCACCGTCCGGCTCAAGCCCGCCGCCGTACGGACTCAGCGGCGGCAGCCGTACCTCCGCGCGCCGCGCCGCCGGGACCCGGCCCGCCCCGCTCGCCCCGCCCTCGCCGCCCGTGCCGCTCGCCCCGCCCGCGCCGGTCTTCGTCGTCTTCCGTGCCATGCCCCCATGGTGACGTACGGCACTGACAACGCGCCGATGTCACATCCGGCTGTCCACTTCCCGTCACACCGGTGAGAGAGCGAGCGAAGGAGAGAGACACAGACCATGAATCCCAGCCATCGCGTCACCGTCATCGGCGGGGGCTTCGCCGGACTCACCGCCGCCATCAGCGCCACCGAGTCGGGCGCCGCCGTCACCCTGTACGAGGCCCACCGCACCCTCGGTGGCCGGGGCCGCACCACCGAGGGCCCCTACGCGGCCAACGAAGGGCCACACGCCCTCTACAGCCACGGACCGCACTGGGCCTGGCTGCGACGGCGCGACCTCCTCGGTCCGACGGCGGCCCCGCCCCTGCGCGAGAGCCACCGCTTCCGCTTCCACCAGGGCGGCGCCCTGCGCAGGACCCCGCCCCTCGGGGTGTACACCCTCGCCCGCCGGAAGGCCGAAACCGCCCCGGTGGACAGCGACTTCATCACCTGGGCCACGGAGCTGGCCGGCGCCGGCATCGCGCGCGCCGCCGCGCACTACGCCGCCGTCGCCCTCTTCCACCACGACCCCGGCGCGCTCTCCGCCGCCTTCGTCCAGGAGCGGCTGCGGCGCACCGCCGCCCTGCCGCCCGAGGCCCGCTACCCGATCGGCGGCTGGGGCCCGCTGACCGACCGGATGGCCGCGCACGCCCGGAAGCTGGGCGTACGGATCGAGACAGCCGTACGGATCGAGAGCCTTCCCGAGGACGCCCCCGTGATCGTGGCGACCTCCCTGGAAGCGGCCCGCCGCCTCCTCAAGGACGACGGCCTGCGCTGGACCGGCGGCCGTACCGCGCTGCTCGATCTCGCGCTGCGTACGCGCAACGGCGACCCGTTCATCGTCTCGGACCTCGACGCGCCGGGCTGGCTCGAACGGTTCACCGCGCAGGACCCGTCCCTCGCCCCGGCCGGTGAGCAACTGCTCCAGGGTCATTTCCCGGTCGGCCCCGACGAGTCCAAGGCCGATGGCATCGCCCGCGCCGAGAACCTGCTCGACCTGGGGTTTCCCGGCTGGCGCACGCGTACCGCCTGGCGGCGCGAGTCCCTTGCGACCGGCCGTACCGGAGCCGTCGATCCGCCGGGCACCACATGGCGGGACCGGCCCCGTATCGATCGCGGCCAAGGCGTCTTCCTCGCGGGTGACCAGGTCGCCGCGCCCGGGGTGCTCGCGGAGGTGTCGTTCAACAGCGGGATCGGCGCGGCGGCGCTGGCCGTCCAGCAGCTCTCGGCTCTCAAGAAGCGGAGCTCCGGCATCGCTTGACCTCAACCATGCTTGAGGCCATTGGCTGTTCCCCGTACGCCGAACCCTTCGTACGCAGGACCACTTCCGGCACCGGACCACTTCGTACGCAGGACCACCCCTGGGAGCCCGCCATGCACGCCATCCGCCTCCATGCCTTCGGCCCCGCCGAGAACCTCGTCCACGAGCTGACCGAGGACCCCGTACCAGCCCCGGGCCAGGTCCGGATCGCCGTCGCCGCCGCCGGAGTCCATCTCCTCGACACCGCCCTGCGCGAGGGCATGCGGGGCCCGTACCCCGCCCCCGCCGAACTGCCCACGATCCCCGGCCGCGAGGTCGCCGGTACGGTCGAGTCGCTCGGCGAGGGCGTGGCCGCGGGCTGGCTCGGCAAGCGCGTCGTCGCCCATCTCGGGATGGTCCCGGGCGGCTACGCGGAACTGGCCGTCACCGACACGGCACGGCTCCACGAGATCCCGGCCGGACTCGACGCGGCCGAGGCCGTCGCCATGATCGGCACGGGCCGCACGACCATGGGCATCCTCCAGTTCACGGACCTCGGCCCGGCCGACATCGTCCTCGTACCGGCTGCGGCGGGCGGCATCGGCACGCTCCTCGTCCAGTACGCGAAGAACGCCGGCGCCACCGTCATCGGCCTGGCGGGCGGCGCGGCCAAGGTCACGCGAGTCGCCGCGAACGGCGCCGACCTCGCCGTCGACTACACCCGCCCCGACTGGCCCGAGCGGGTCCGCGACCATCTCCGTGACGCGCTGGGCGACCGGCGCGCGACCGTCCTCTTCGACTCCGTCGGCGGGGCGACCGGGCTCGCCGCCGTCGACCTCCTCGGCAAGGGCGGCAAACACATCGTCTTCGGCTGGTCCGGCGAGGGGCCGCACAACGGAAAGCCGCTGACCTTCACCGACGAGGAGCTGACGGAGCGCGGCATCACCTCCGAATCCGTCCTCGGGCCGGTGATGATCGCCAAGGCGGGCGGCGACGTCCGCGCGCTCGAAGAGCGCTCACTCGCCGAGGCCGCCGCCGGCCGGCTGCGCCCCGCCGTACAGCGCTTCCCGCTGGCGAACGCGGCCTGGGCCCACCGGGCGCTGGAGACCCGGGGAACGATGGGCAAGGTCGTCCTGGAGCCGTAGCGACGAGCCGTGGCGACGACCGTGGCGACGTGCCACAGGACGGCGAGAAGCGAAGACCACCGATTCATGGTGTCCTGTGCAGAGGTTCGACGCAGTTCGGGGGGCGATCCGCCAGAGACGCACCATGAGGGACGATCTCGATGAGTGACCCGCCCCCGAAACCGGACCCGCGCCCCCGTGCGGGGCCCGGCGCCGCCGTCGACCCCCACCGCTGGTGGGCCCTGGCCGTCATCGCGACGGCCCAGCTCATGGTCGTGCTCGACGCCACCATCGTGAACATCGCCCTGCCCTCCGCCCAGCGCGAACTCGGCCTCACCAGCGGCAACCGGCAGTGGGTGATCACCGCGTACAGCCTCGCCTTCGGCGGTCTCCTGCTGCTCGGCGGCCGGATCGCCGACCTCGTCGGCCGCAAACGCACCTTCATCGTCGGGCTGATCGGCTTCGCCGCGGCCTCCGCGATCGGCGGCGCGTCCACCGGCCCCGAGATGCTCTTCGCCTCCCGTGCCCTCCAGGGCGTCTTCGCCGCGCTCCTCGCCCCCTCCGCGCTCTCCCTGCTCACCACCACATTCACCAGTGGCGACGAGCGCGCCAAGGCATTCGGGATCTTCAGCGCCATCGCGGGCGCGGGCTCCGCCATCGGCCTGCTCGTCGGCGGCGTCCTCACCGAATTCCTCAGCTGGCGCTGGTGCCTCTACGTGAACGTCCCGATCGCCGCGATCGCCGTCGTCGGCGCGCTCACCCTCCTCAGCGACCGCGCGGGCACCCGGGAAGCCCACCTCGACATCCCCGGCGTCGCCCTCGGCTGCGGCGGGCTCGTCGCCCTCGTATACGGGCTCAGCGAGGCCGAGGCGCACGGCTGGAGCGCCCCGCTCGTCCTGGGGCCGCTGATCGGCGGGGCCGCGCTCCTCTGCGTCTTCGCCTGGTGGCAGACCCGCAGCCCCGGCCCGCTCCTGCCCCCGCACATCATCCGCGACCGTAACCGCGGCGGCTCGGTACTCACCATGTGTCTGACGACGATCGGACTGTTCGGGGCGTTTCTGTTCATGACGTACTTCCTTCAGAACATCCTCGGCTACTCACCGCTCAGAACCGGTCTCGCCTTCCTCCCGCTGACCACCGCGATAGTCGTCGGATCCACCCAGATCTCCGCCCGGCTGCTCCCCCACGTACCACCGCGGCTGCTGCTCGGCCCGGGACTGCTGCTCGCGGCAGCCGGGCTGTACTCACTGACCTTCATCGACACCCACTCCAGCTACCCCACCCACATCCTGCCCGGCACGCTGCTGCTCGGCCTGGGCCTGGGGCTGACCTTCATGCCCGCCATCTCCACCGCCACCACCGGCGTCGCGCCGAAGGACGCCGGGGTCAGCTCCGCCACCGTCAACACGGCTCAGCAGATCGGCGGATCCATCGGTACGGCGCTGCTCAACACTCTCGCGACGACCACCACCGCGAGATATCTGGCGACCCATCTCACCTCGGCGGAACGACAGGCGGCGCCGAGCGGAGGGCTCACACCCACGCAGAGGGCCGACATCGTCAACACCGGCACGGTGCACGGCTTCACCGTCGCCATGGCCTGGGCGGCCACCATTCTGGTGGGCGCCGCGGTGATCGCCGTACTACTCGTCAACGGCGGTTCGCCGCGCAGCCGGGAGGCAGCCGAGGCGGCGCGAGCGCGGACCGCCTAGGTCCTAACCGCGCCCGCGCGCCCGCGCGCCCACAGGGCCTTACCGGGACGGCGCCCCCAACTCGCCGAGCGCCCCGTCCGTCAGCCGGAACACCGTCCACTCGTCCTGCGGCACCGCGCCCAGCGACCGGTAGAACGCGATCGACGGCTCGTTCCAGTCCAGGACCGACCACTCCAGCCGCTCATAACCGCGCTCCACACAGATCCGCGCCAGCTCCGTCAGCAGCGCCTTGCCATGCCCGCCGCCGCGCCGCTCAGGACGCACATACAGATCCTCCAGGTAGATGCCGCGCACGCCACGCCACGTCGAGAAATTGAGGAACCAGAGCGCGAACCCGACCGGCTCCCCGTCCTCCGTCTCCGCGATATGCGCGTACGCGGCGGGCCGCTCCCCGAACAGCGCCTCGCGCAACTGCTCCTCGGTCGCGCGCGCCTCGTCCAGGGCCTTCTCATACTCCGCCAGCTCACGGATCATCGCGCGGATCACCGGAACGTCAGCGGGTGTGGCAGTACGAATCATGACCACAGACTCCCCTGTCGCCCCGCTACCGCGCCAGCAGCGACCGCGCGATCGACACCTGCTCCGGATTCAGCGCGCGCTCCCCGTCCGCGATGTCCCACAAGCTGTTCTGGAGCACCCGCCCCAGCGTCCACGCCCGCGCCCGCTCCCGGTCGAGCCCCAGCACCTCCGTCATCAGATCGAAGCGCCAGGGCGTCTCCGCCGCGTCGAACCGGTTGTCGAGAGCCGGCATCAGATCGAACCCCGGATCACCCGCCAGCGGCTTCGGATCGATCGCCAGCCACGGTTCCCGCGCGTCGGCGGGGTGCGCGGCCAGCACGTTCTCGTAGTGCAGATCCCAGTGCAGCAACCGGTCCCCCGGCTCGTCCATCACCTCGCGCACCGCCGCCGCGCAGTCCCGCAGCAGCCTCCGCTCGGCCTCCTCGGGCAGCGACCGCGACAGCACCGGTACGTCGTCGAGCATGCGCGCGGCGATCTCCCCCAGGCCGCGCATCCCCGGCGGCGCCGGCACCGACGTCAGCCGCGCCAGCAGCTCCGCGATGATCCGGACCGCCTCACGCGCGTCCACCCCGTTCAGATCCCGGGCGTCGAGCCGCTCCAGCAGCAGCGTGCCCGTCTCGTCGTCGTACCGCAGCAGCCGCACCGCGCCGTCGCCGCCCCACATCCGCAGCGCCACCGGCTCCCCCGCCGACTCCTCGTCCAGGTGCTGGAGCTTCAGCACGGCGGGCGTACCGTCCGCCCGCTCAACCGGCAGCACCAGCGCGCACATGCCGTACATCGAAGGGCCGGTACGGCGCAGCTCCCACCGCTCCAGGAAATCCGCCGCCCGGCCCGGCAGCGCCGCGATGAAGGCACGGCCCGCCTCGCCCAGGAACTTCGACTGTGTTTCCACCAACTCCGCCGGAATGTCGATCACACCATCGATCCTAGGGGCATGGGTGAATCGGCCCATGCGCCGTTTCCTGCCCCCGGCCCACCCCTCGGCCCACCCCCGAGCCCGGCCCCGGCCCCGAGCGCGGCCCCTCGCCCGCCGCGCGGCCCGGGCCCGGCCCCTCGCCCGCCGCGCGGGCCGCGCCGGAATCGACTGGATCACGAGCGCCCCCGGCACCTACCTCTGGCTGGCGGCCCTCTTCGTCACCACCGTCGCCCTCCACCGCATTCCACCGGAGTTCGAAGAAGACGTCCTGCGTCAGAGCTCCACCAACATCCATGAGCTGTCCACCGACCCGGTCCGCGTGCTCATCGTCAGCGCCTTCTGGCTCGGCGGCGGCGCGTGGGCCCCGTACGCCGTGCTCTACACCGCCTTCCACGCCCCGGCGGAACACTGGCTCGGCACCACACGCTGGCTGGCCGTCGTCGCCCTCGCACACATCGGCGCCACGCTGATCAGCGAAGGCGTCCTGAGCTGGGCCGTCCACCACGGCCACGCCCCGCGGTCCGCCCTGAACACGCTCGACGTCGGCGTCAGCTACGCGCTCGCCGGTGTCGTCGCCGTCCTCACCTACCGCGTCCCCAAGCCCTGGCATCTGCCCTACCTCGGCGCCGTCCTCATCTTCTTCGGCACCCCCCTGATCGCCGCCCGCGGCTTCACCGACCTCGGCCACTTCGCGGCCGTCCTGATCGGCCTCGCCTGCTACCCGCTCACCCTGGACAGGCACACGGACAGCGGTGTACGAACACCCTCATGACCAGCGCGAACAATGGCGGCATCTCCTTCTGGTACGCGAAGGACGGCATACCCGCCCCCCGCGAACCACTCCCCGGCGACGCCACCGCCGACATCTGCGTCGTCGGCGGCGGATACACCGGCCTGTGGACGGCGTACTACCTCAAGAAAGCCGTGCCGTTCCTCAACATCACCGTGCTGGAAGGCAAGTTCTGTGGCTACGGAGCCTCCGGACGCAACGGCGGCTGGCTCTACAACGGCGTCGCGGGCCGCGACCGCTACGCCAAGCTGCACGGCCACGAATCCGCCGTACGCCTCCAGAAGGCCATGAACGACACCGTCGCCGAGGTCATACGCGTCGCCGACGAGGAGAAGATCGACGCCGACATCCACCGGGGCGGCGTCCTCGAAGTCGCCCGCACGCCCGCCCAGCTCGCCCGCCTCAAGGAATTCCACGCCACCGAGATCGCCTTCGGCGAAACCGACCGCACCCTCCACGGCGCCCGCGAAACCGCCGAACGCGTCCGGGTCACCGAAGCCGTCGGCTCCAGCTGGAGCCCGCACGGCGCCCGACTGCACCCCGCCAAACTGGTCAAGGGCCTCGCCGCGGCCGTCGAGGCACTCGGCGTCACGATCCACGAGTCGACACCCGTCACCGAAATCAAGCCGAAGCACGCCATCACCCCGTACGGCACCGTCCGCGCGCCCTACATCCTGCGCTGCACCGAAGGCTTCACCGCCACCCTCAAGGGCACCCGCCGCGCCTGGCTTCCCATGAACTCCTCGATGATCGCCACCGAACCGCTCCCCACCGAGATCTGGGACACCCTCGGCTGGGACGGCCGCGAAACCCTCGGCGACATGGCCCACACCTACATGTACGCGCAACGCACCGCCGACGACCGCATCGCCCTCGGCGGCCGCGGCCACCCGTACCGCTACGGCTCCAAGGCAGCCCGCCTCGGCCACCCCTCCGGCACCGATCCCGCCACCATCGAGGCCCTGCGCGCCATCCTGGTCGACTTCTTCCCCACCACCGCGGGCGTCCGCATCGACCACGCCTGGTCCGGCGTCCTCGGCGTCCCCCGCGACTGGTGCGCCACCGTCACCCTCGACCGCACCACCGGCCTGGGCTGGGCCGGCGGCTACGTGGGCTCCGGCGTAGCCACCACCAACCTCGCGGCCCGCACCCTCCGCGACCTGATCCAACAGGACTCCGGCCAGTCGGGCCCCACGGACCTGACCACGCTCCCCTGGGTCAACCACAAGGTCCGCAACTGGGAACCGGAGCCCTTCCGCTGGCTCGGCGTCCACGGCATGTACGCGGCCTACCGCACGGCGGACCGCAAGGAGACAACGTCCCCGACCTCGCGCTCCCACACCCTGGCCCGCGCGGCGAACCGCGTCTCGGGCCGCCACTGATTCACTGCGGGGCAGAGAAAAGCCCAGGTCGGTGGAGAGGACCTGGGCTTCGCGGAGCCCCCTGTCGGATTCGAACCGACGACCTACGCATTACAAGTGCGGCGCTCTGGCCAACTGAGCTAAGGGGGCAATTTCCGCACTACAAGGCAGCACGCGAAAGCTCTCACACTCTACACAGCGCTCTTCTGCCCTAGCCACAAAGTTGTGCGCCTCCGTGACCTCACGACCACACGTTCGTTGTACGGACTGACGTGCTGTCCGACGGCGTGATCGCGAGGGAGGGGTCGTGACAGGGTCAACGGAATGGCCCATACGGGTAACCGGCACGGAGGCTCGACGCGTGAAGCGTGAGGAGCTCGGCATAGCCGACCGCCGCAAGCATCACGGCCGCCGAGCCACTCCGCTGAAAGGCCGAGCCAAGGAGCCGGACACACAGCAGCGCGCCTACCGTTTCCGCTTCTATCCGTCCCCTGCAGGCGCGGCAGTTGGTGAACACCTTCGGTGCCTGCCGCTGGGTCTACAACGAAGGGCTCACTCTTCGGCTGGGCGCGTGGGAGCAGCACCGAGTCTCGGTCGGTTTCGCCGAGACGTGCAGGGCGTTGACGGGGTGGCGACGGGCAGAGGGGACGTCGTGGCTGGGTGAGGTGTCGTCGACCGTGTTGCAACAGGCGTTGCGGCATCTGGACGGTGCGTTCTCACGCTTCTTCCGGGGGGCGGCGAAGTATCCGCAGCGGAAGAGGAAGCATCGGTCGCGTGATTCGGCGACCTATGTGCGGACGGGGTTCCGTTGGGTGGAGGATCCGGAGCGGCCGGGGACCGGTCGTGTGACGTTGGCGAAGCAGTCGCAGCCGTTGGACGTGCGGTGGTCGCGTGCGTTGCCTGCGGGGACGGTGCCGGTGAAGTTGAGTGTCACGCGGGACCGGGCGGGCCGGTTTTTCCTTTCCGTGTTGGTGGAGGAGCGGATCGAGCGGTTGCCTGCTGTGTTCTTGCGCGAGGGGACTGAGCCGAAGTCGGTGGGGCTGGATCTCGGCCTGGCGTCGCTGGTCACCCTGGACGACGGTACGAAGCTTGATCATCCGCGGTTGCTGACGAAGTACGAGGATGAGCTGGCCCGGTTGCAGCGGGCCCTGCACCGTAAACGGAAAGGTTCGAAGAACCGGGAAAAGGCCCGGCTGCGGATCGCCCGGCTGTACGTGCTCATCGGTGATGTGCGCAGGGACATGTTGGATCAGTTCACAACCCGCCTGGTGCGCGAGAACCAAGTGCTCGTGGTGGAGGATCTGTCCATCGTGACCCTGCTGCGTCCGGCGAAGGGCAAGGGGAAGCGGCGGAAGGCCAAGCTGAGTCGGTCGATCCTGGACGCGGCGTGGGGGGAATTGTTGCGTCAGCTCCGCTACAAGTGTGCGTGGTACGGGCGGACGTTGGTGATCGTCGACCGCTTCTTCCCGTCCACGCGGCGCTGCTCGTCCTGCCACGCCAAGGGTCCTCGACTCGATGTGTCGGTACGGACTTGGGTGTGTACCGAGTGCGGTGTGGCGCATGACCGGGATGTGAACGCGGCGGCGAATCTCCGGGACGAGGGGATGCGGCTGTACTGGCTGGTGGCCTTGGCTCTGCCGCCGGGCCGGGTGTCGCCGACAGTGATCAAGGCATCGGAGCTGGAGGAGTGCCTGTCGGTCGCGTAGCGGGTGTGACGCGGATTGCTTGCGGTACGGACCGACGGGCCGTCGGCCGGAATGCCTGTGGAGCCCACATAAGACCCTCTCAGCGTGATTCTTGAGGATCACGTCTGGTCGGGGCGATGGGTGTCGAAGCAGGAAGTGCCGCCCGCGAGGGCGGCGACTCCGCGCGAGCGAGGTCAAAAGTACGTTGCTCTGCCTGCTCGCGCTGGTGAGTGGCAAGGTCAAAAGACAACTGCTCTGCCCCTGTCCGGTCAGGCCCGAGGGCCAAGGGCCAGAAATTTCGTTCGGGCAGGACTACTGACAGATCAGTAATGGCCAGGTACCGTCACCTCAAGTTCACCCAGGTGGACTAGACCCATCCTCCGTCCCTGGCGGAGGACCCACTCCTTTACTCGGATCGTCCGGCACGTTCCTGCCGGTGAGGGGACATATCGCCATGGCAACTGTCTCGTTCGACAAGGCAACCCGCGTGTACCCGGGTTCCACCAAGCCCGCTGTCGACCAGCTGGAGATCGAGATCGAGGATGGCGAGTTCCTCGTCCTCGTCGGTCCGTCCGGCTGCGGCAAGTCGACCTCCCTGCGCATGCTCGCGGGTCTTGAGGACGTCAACGGCGGCGCCATCCGTATCGGTGACCGCGATGTCACGCATCTGCCGCCGAAGGACCGGGACATCGCCATGGTGTTCCAGAACTACGCGCTGTACCCGCACATGTCCGTCGCCGACAACATGGGCTTCGCGCTCAAGATCGCCGGTGTGAACAAGGCGGAGATCCGCAAGAAGGTCGAAGAGGCCGCGAAGATCCTCGACCTCACCGAGTACCTGGACCGCAAGCCGAAGGCGCTCTCCGGTGGTCAGCGGCAGCGTGTCGCGATGGGGCGCGCCATTGTGCGTGAGCCGCAGGTGTTCCTCATGGACGAGCCGCTGTCGAACCTCGACGCCAAGCTCCGTGTCTCCACCCGTACGCAGATCGCGTCGCTCCAGCGCCGCCTCGGCATCACGACGGTGTACGTGACCCACGACCAGGTCGAGGCCATGACCATGGGCGACCGGGTGGCGGTTCTCAAGGACGGTCTGCTCCAGCAGGTGGACTCGCCGCGCAACATGTACGACCGCCCGAGCAACCTCTTCGTCGCCGGCTTCATCGGCTCCCCCGCCATGAACCTGGTCGAGGTACCGATCACCGACGGTGGTGTGAAGTTCGGCAACAGCGTCGTGCCGGTCTCCCGTGACGCGCTCGCCGCCGCCGCGGACAAGGGTGACAAGACCGTCACGGTCGGTGTCCGCCCCGAGCACTTCGATCTCGCGGAGGAGAGCGGCGCCGGTGCCGCGCTCTCCAAGGACGCTCCGGCCGGTCTGGCCGTGACCGTCAATGTCGTCGAGGAACTGGGTGCCGACGGTTACGTCTACGGCACCGCCGACCTCGGCAGCGAGAAGAAGGACCTCGTGGTCCGCGTGAACGGCCGTGCCGTGCCGGAGAAGGGCGCCAAGCTGCATGTCGTCCCGCGCGCCGGTGAGACGCATGTCTTCTCGACCTCGACCGGCGAGCGTCTGACCGACTAGATGAGTAAGTCCGAAGTTTTCGGGTGCATGAAGCGAGGGTCTCGTTAGTCCGTTTGTGACGACAGACCTCGAAACCCTCGCGATTGCACTG